>PMWT01000086.1 GCA_003166025.1 Acidimicrobiaceae bacterium
AGCCCGCGGCCAAGCCCGCGGCCGGTGCGCAACGCCACCCGATTGGGAGGGCAGACCTCCTGACAGTCGTCGCAGCCGTAGGTACGGCCGCCCAAGGCCACCCTGTGCTCGAAAGGGAACACCCCCGGTGCCTGCAGGAGCCAGGCCAGGCACCGGCGGGCATCCAGCACCCCCGGCGCCACGAGAGCGCCCGTCGGGCAGGCCCCAAGACATCGGCGGCAGGGCCCACAGCCGTCGGGCACCGGGGCGTCAGGGGCCAGCGGCGCGTCCGTGACCACGGCGCCGAGGACGAACCACGAACCGCGTCCGGGCAGCAGGACGTTGGCGTTTTTGCCGTACCACCCCAGACCAGCCCTCGTAGCTGCGGCCCGGTCCACCAGTGCGTTGTCGTCCGCCACCACCCGCGCCGCCCAACCAGCCTCTCGCAGCAGGTCGGCCAGCTGGCCGAGGGCGGCGCGCAGGTCGGCGTAGTGGTCCCGCCATGCGTAACGAGCTACCCGGCCCCGTGGCCTGCTCTCCTCGTCGCCTCCCCCCTCGTCGGATGGCTCCAGAGCCGTCTGTCCATACCACCACGCACCCACGACAAGGGCGGCCGCCCCGGGCAGCACCCGCCCGGGGTCAGTCGATCGGGCCGGGTTGCGGTAAGTGAACTGCATGCCACCGTCCAGGCCCGCCGCCTTGCGTTGCTCGAGGGCCCGCCGGGCTTCCTCCATGGGCGTGGCCGGTGCGATGCCGACGGCTGACAAACCTGCCTCCCTGCCCCGCTGGCGCAACCGGGCCACCAGTTCAGTCCCGCAAGGCGGCTCCGGGAAGGAAGGCGTCCCCATCGCCTCCAGCTTGGCCCGGCCCCGTGCTCAGCCGGACATTGCCGCGCTGGGCTCGTGGCGGAGGGGGGGCACGAGCCCGCTGCGGCCCAGAAGACGCAGGGCGCGCTCTTCGGCCGCGTCGAAGACCACGGCGTCATCGGGCGCCCGGTCGCAGATAAAGGTCACCACGCAATCGCTGCAGACGTCGGTCCCGTGCATGGTGCAGCCGTCGCAATCGATGGTCAGAGTTGCCATACATCCAGGTTCTCATGAGGCAGTGACCAAAACCCCCGGCTGGTGCCGCTACGGTTGGACGAGTGGTCACCGCATTTGTGCTCATAGATGCCGAACCCGCCCGAGTGGGCCAGCTGGCGCAGGAGGTGGCGGCCGTTGACGGGGTGGCCGAGGCCTACTCCGTGGCCGGCCACGCCGACATCGTCGCCGTGGTCCGGGTGCGCCAGATGGAAGAGCTGGCCGAGGTGGTCACCGGCCGCTTGCACAGTCTGGCCGGCGTCACCGATACCCGGACGCTGGTGGCGTTCCGCTCGTACAGCCGCAAAGACCTCGAGACGATCTGGGAGCTGGGGGCCGTCTGAGGTTGGGCCCAGCCTGAGGTTCGGGACCGGTGCTTCCCGGAGGCCGCCGGTGCGGCTGCGCAGCTACCTGGAGCCCGTACCATTGCTCTCGTGGTAGAAGTGCTTGAGGCCCTGGCGGCGTTGTTGATCGTCGGCGTCGGCGTCCTGGTTGGCGTAGCCGCCCTGACTTCCTATTCGGTGCGTTATTCGCTGCGCCGGGCCAACCGCCTATTGCCCGGTCGGGGGCCGGCTACGGCGCCCATGACCTGGCTGTGGAGCCCCGGCCCGGCCGCCACCCTGCACCGGCGGCTGCGCACCGCCTGCAAGCTGGCCGGCTCCGTGCCAGGGGCGGGGCGCCCCCAGGGACTGGGCACCCGCCAAAGCCGGCGGGCTCTGCGTACCTCCCGGCGCCGCTCCGCCCCGGCCCGGGACGGGATCGCCGAGCTGGCCCGCGAGGTATTAGAGGACGCCCTCGAGCTCGATGGCCAGATCGTTACGGCCAGCTGGCTGGCCCGAGGCCACCCCAGGGCCCAGGCTCTGGCGGCGCTCCAGTACGAGGTCGGTGAGATCGAGGACGCCGCTCGCCGGGTGCACCGGCTCTCCGAACGGCGGGCGCGGCTGGCCCAGTTCAGCGAAGTGAGCTCGCTCAGCCTCCAGGAACGAATAGCCGCCATGGAAGCTGCCTTCAGCGAGTTGGCCCCCCGCCCGCCTCGGCTCTGACCGCCTCCGACCGAGACAGACTGACGAGGCGGTCCAGACTGCGGGCGGCAGCACCGCTGTCCACGGATACCGCGGCCCGGTGCATCCCATCTTCAAGGTCGGTCGCGTGCCCGACCACGACCAGGGCGGCCGCCGCGTTGAGCAGCACGATGTCCCGGTGCGCGCCACGCTCGCCTGAGAGCACCGCCCTCGTAGCCGCGGCATTGGTGGCGGGGTCGCCACCCCTAAGGTCCTCGAGACCGGCAGGAGCCAGCCCGAGGCGGGCGGGGTCGACGACGAAGCTGTGCAACCCGCCTGGCCCGGGACGCCATTCCACCACCGTCGACGGCGCCACGGTGGACAGCTCGTCGAGCCCGTCGTGGCCGTGGACCACCCAGGCCCTTTCCGCCCCGGCCGAGCCGAGGACCGTGGCCACCCGCTCGGCCACCCTCCCGTCGCCCACCCCGACCAGCTGGTAACGGGCCCTGCCCGGGTTGGCCAGGGGACCGAGAAGATTGAAGGCGGTGGGCACGCCTAGCTCGCGGCGGGTCGGGCCCACGTGGCGCATGGCCGGGTGGTACCGGGGCGCGAAACAAAAGCCGATCCCGGCTCCCTCGATGCAACGGGCCACCGAGCGGGGCGGGAGGGCGATCTCGACCCCGAGGGCTTCGAGCACATCGGCAGACCCGGTACGGGAGGACGCCGCCCGCCCGCCGTGCTTGCAAACGGGCACGCCCGCTCCGGCCACAACCAGCGCGGCGATGGTGGAAACATTGATCGTGCCGGCCCGGTCGCCTCCCGTGCCGCACGTGTCGACGAGCTTGGCCCGCAGGTCGTCGGGGACGGGCACGGTCTCGGCCACCTCGAGCATGGCCCCCAACATGCCCGTGAGCTCCTCGGACGTCTCGCCCTTGCACCGCAGGCCGAAGATGAACGCCGCCATCTGCGACGCGCTGGCCGCTCCCTCCAGGATTTCCCGCAGAGCCGCGGCCGACTCCACCGAGCTCAGGTCGTCGCCTGCCGCCACCCGCCCGAGTACCGCCGGCCAGCCCCCGATGTCGGCCAGGACCACCCGGGCCACGCTCCCGCCCGGGCGGACAGGGACCTCGTGGGGCACGGCTTCGGGCACCCCCCAAAGTTACTGATTCGAGGTCCGGGAGCGCGACGCTTCTTGAGGGCCCTCTCCGCAGTCGCTAACGTCCTGCTGCCGAGCCGCAAGGGCCGGTTCCGGAAGGGACACCATGAGCATCCTGGTAATAGACGTTGGCAGCAGCGCCGTAAGGGCCGGCGTCGTCCGTCCCGACGGCACCGTGACGGCCCGGCGCGTGACGCCGGTCCCTGTCCAACGCCCGACACCAGGGAACGTGGAGCTAGACGCCGCCCTTTCGGCGCGCGCCCTGCTCGAGGCGGCGCGCAGCTGCTTGGCCGAGGCCGGGCCGGTCGACGGCGTAGGCGTGACCAACCAACGGGGCACGACGGTGGTCTGGGACGCGGTCACGGGTGAGCCGGTCGGACCGGCCTTGAGCTGGCAGGACCTGCGCACGGTGTTCACCTGCCTCGAACTGCAAGGTGAAGGCCTGCGCCTGGCCCCGAACGAATCGGCCACGAAACTGGCCTGGCTGCTCGACACCTATGACCAAGAACGCCGGCGCGACCTGCGCTTTGGGACCCTTGACACCTGGGTCATCTGGCAGCTCACCGAGGGTCGGGCGCACCTCACCGACCGGACCAATGCCGCCATCACCGGCCTGCTCCCGACTGAGGGGGTGCTGGCGGGCACCGCCCCCATCGCCTGGGACGCCTCACGGCTCGAGCGTTTCCGGGTGGCCGAGACGAGCATGCCGGCCATCGTCACCTCTTCGGGTACCGTCGCCGAGGCCAGCGCCCTTCCCGGCGCTCCCCCCATCTGCGGCATAGTGGGCGACCAGCAGGCGTCGTTGATGGGGCAGGGGTGCGTGCGGCCCGGTGACGCCAAGGCGACGTTCGGGACCGGAGCGTTCCTCGACGTGAACGTGGGCGATGCTGCTCCGCGCTTCTCGCCCAATCCCAAGCGGGGCCCGTCAGGCTGTTTTCCCATCATCGCCTGGGAGCGCCACGGCAACACCACCTGGGGGCTCGAAGGGATCATGCTCTCCGCCGGCGCCGCCCTTTCCTGGCTGGTGGACGAGCTCGGCCTCCTGTCGCACGTGGCCGAGTCGGCCGAAGTGGCCGGGCGTTGCGCCGATACGGGCGACGTTTTCTACGTTCCCGCCCAACTCGGGCTCGGCACCCCGGACTGGGACTTCGGGGCCCGCTCCGTGCTCATAGGCATGTCGGCCGAGACCGGACGTCCCGAAGTGGTGAGAGCCGTCTTGCGCGGGGTCGCCCAGCGGGGCGCCGACATGGTCGAGGCGGCCGAGTCGGACTCCGGGCACACCGTGTCCCGCCTGCGGGCCGACGGCGGGATGACCTCCAACCCGGTTTTCGTCCAGGAGCTGGCGGACGCCTGTCAACGTCCCGTAGAAATCTCAGCCGAGCTCGAAGCCACCTCCCTCGGGGCTGGTTTCATGGCTGGGCTGGCGGTCGGGACCTGGTCCAGCCTGGACGAAGTCGCTGCCGTCGCCCAGCCGCGCCTCGTAGTGGAGCCGGCCGGGCCGGACCGGCGGGCGCGCTGGAAAGAGGCGCTCTCTCATAGCCGGCGCTGGATCCCGGACTTTTCGGCCCTGGATTTCTGAACAGGCCTAAGGGGCCCCGGTGCTCGACGGGGGCGACGCCACCGAGGTTCGGGCCACGGCCAGGGCGGCGTCGAGCTGGCGGTCGACCCGGACGGCTTTGCGCTCCTCCTCGCGCGCCCACTGCACGAACAGCAGGGCCAAGGCAGCCACCGTGAACACTTCCAGCAGGCCCCACAGGACGTTGCCGCCCGACTGTGTGTCGGCCAGGGTATTGCCCGCCGGGTACAGCGGTCGCCCCACGCCGGCGATGACGAGCCCGAGAACGGCGTTGAAGGGTACGGACAAGAAAACAAGTACAAACCTCGTCCCGAAGCCGAAGCGGCGGGGCAGAAGGTCCTTGCCCACCATCGGCCACCAGAACAGGCAGCCGGCCAACAAGAAGTGCAACAACAGATAGGTCTGGAGCAAAGGGTGGCGTTCGGAAAAGCCGTACACCGGCGTCAGGAAGAAGACGAACATCGTGCCCATGAGGCCGGCAAAGGCCACTGCTGGGTGGGTGAGCAGACGCGCCGGCATCCCTCGGAAGACTTTGAGCAGGACCGTGGTGGTACGCGGGGACGACGATTGCAGGGCCAGGGTGACCGGAGCTCCCATGGCCAGCAGGGGCGGGGCCACGGTAATGAGAAGGAGGTGCTGGATGACGGAGACGGTGAAGTTGGAAACGTCGTAATAGGCCAGGCCGCCCTCCACCGCGTAGGCGAGGACGACCAGCCCGGCCACGAAGCCCGCCGTCCTGAACGGCGACCATGACCGCTCCCGCCCGGTCAGGCGGCGGACGCTCCTCAGGTACCAGGCCAGGACGACGAGCTGGAGGACCAGAGCCACTACCGAAGTCCAGTGCGTCTGCCAATGCAGGACCAGGGTGCTGGGCTGGGGACTGGGCGACTTCACTGAGAAGCCCGCCTGAGGAGCCGTCCCGAAGGCGTCGTTCATTGGTTGCGCCGGCCGGCCAGCGCCGCCCACAGGTTGGCCACGGGGCCAGGAGGGGCGTCCGCGCCGAGGGCCAGCTGAGCCTTCACCCTCTGGGTTACTTTTCGTTCCATGTAAAAGGCGAGGCCGGGCAGGAGCCCCGAGCCGACCATCCCCAACAACTGCACCGTTTTGAACCGGGCCCGCCCCGCCAGGTCGAGGCAGACAATGAGATAGGTGATGTAGAGGAACCCGTGCAGCGGGCCGACGATCTCCACCACGGCCGTCCACGGCCACTTGTTGTCGCCCGCCAACTGCAGCGGCACCCCTACGAAGCAGAGCACGGCCAAGCCCGTGCCCACGACCATAGCCATCACCCTGTACCGGGCCAGCGCTCCTGCCGTGCCCCCGAGCGGGGCGGGTCGCGTCTGAGGTGTGCTCAATGGACCGAGCCGGGCTGGCTACCCCGGACGGCAGGCTCAACATCGACGGGGTCGACGGGGTCGACGGGCTCGGGCAGGCCACTGGGGTTACGCCAGGTCTTCCTGGCCCGGCCGGCCGCAAGGGCCCGCAGGTAATCGTTGTAGGCCTTGAGCTCCGGGCTCTCTAACGCCTCGTCCCACACGAGAGGCCGGGAAGGGACCTCGTCGTCCCGGTGCAGCCACGACCGCCGTACCTCCCGAGGTGCCTCGAAGTCCGACGCCAGGGGCTGGTCGTGGACCAGCTGCCACCAGGCGATCACCCCGAGGATGGCGAATATGGGCCATTCGATGGAATAGAAATAACTGAGGAGATTGCCGCTGAGGGCCCGGTTGACCTGCCACCACCCGGCCACGAGGCAACCGGGGACCACGGTCACCAACAAGAAGTGCAAAACGAAGGCCCTGCGGCTCATCCAGCGTTTGCGCACGTCGCAAGCTTAGTGGTTCACTCTGAAATTCTTCCTGTGAACGAGGTGTCGGCCGACGGGAGCGGTTCGGTCCATGCTGAGGGGTCGTTGAGATACAGGCCGCAGGCCCAGGCGGGGGCTTCTTCGGGAGTGCCGGTAACTGCCGGTGGGCAGGATGGGACCTTCGTAGCCGTCCCTGCTCTCCAAGTAGCAGGCCGAGCCCCAATGCTCGGCAGGGCCCGTCCAGCGCAACGGGCGAGGTCTTAGCCTTCTCACCGGGCCTACGCCGTCCTTGGCCGATGTTGACCGGGGCCAAGACGTAGTCCCCGGCCTCGTCGGCGCTGACCAGTTCGTCGCAAGCGACGACATCGTGGCCCAGCCTCTCCGGACCGCCTGTCCAGCGCCCTGGGAGGTCATTGGCAAGCACTCCTTCGCTTTAGACACTGCGCCCAGGACGTGATCAAGGCTTGGTCTGCAGCGTTCTTCGAGACGGTCAAACGTCGGAAGAAAGGCAAGCAGGCCAGGCTCCCGTTGCGCAAGCGCTGGTGGGTGCCGGTGACTTGGCGAAAGGGCGAGTTCGCCTTGTCGGCCGCGTCCGAGGACCGACGGGCACCGTCAGAGATAGCTCGCGCAGAGCACCGTCGAGTAGGTTCTCCTGCCCGGCGTGACCGCAGGAGGCACCTGTTCGATGCCGACCGAGGCCTGGCCCGTACCCGGGCCGCCGCACCCTCAGTTCGGGGTGCGGCGCCGCTCGCTGCTCCCAAAGCAGCGTAGGGCTCGCATAGTCACAAGGACTTTCGCGAGAGGGTACTTAGAGAACGTCGGCGGCTAGCTTGCCTTCACCACCGCCAAGAGCTTGGTCAGGGAGTCCTTGGCATCACCGAAGAGCAGGATCGTCTTCGGGTCGTAGAGCAGGGCGTTGTCGACCCCGGAGAACCCGGGCCGCATGCTGCGCTTGAGGAACACCACGTTGGCCGCCCTGTCGACGTCCAGGATGGGCATGCCGTATATAGGGCTCCCGGGGTTGTCCCGGGCCGCCGGGTTGACGACGTCGTTGGCGCCCACCACCAGGGCAACATCAGTGCTCGGGAACTGGTCGTTGGCCTGGTCCATCTCCATCAGATCTTCGTACGGAGCGTCCGCCTCGGCCAGGAGCACGTTCATATGGCCCGGCATGCGGCCGGCCACAGGGTGGATGGCATAGGCCACTTCGACCCCTCGGGCCTCGAGCGCCCGGGCCAGTTCCACCGCCACGTGCTGGGCTTGCGCCACCGCCAGGCCGTAGCCCGGCACGATCAGGACCTTGCGCGAGAAGGCCAGGAGCGTCCCTATGTCCGTGGCATCGCCGCTGCGCACAGTACGGCCCTCGACCGCGCCGCCCGCATCGGCAGTGCCGGTCGGAGCAGCGCCGAACCCACCGAGCACGATATTGGGCAACGACCGGCCCATAGCGTCGCTCATCATCTTGGTCAGCAGTGCCCCCGACGCTCCCACCAGGGTCCCAGCCACGACGAGGACGACGTTGTCGAGCACGAAGCCGTCCGCCGCCACAGCCAGGCCGGTGAAGCTGTTGAGCAGCGAGATCAGCACCGGGGTGTCAGCCCCGCCCACGGGGAGCACCACGCCGGCCCCGAGGGCCAGGGCCACCACGGTCAGCAAGATGATGGGTACCAGGTGCGGCGATACGACGATCGCCACGCCCAGGCCGACCACGGCCAGCGCAATCAACCCGTTGACGACCTGTTGGCCGGCGTAAACGACCGGCCTCCCGGTCATCAGCTCCTGCAACTTGGCGAAGGCGACCATGCTGCCGGCGAAGGAAAGACAACCTACGACCAGGGCGAAAAGGACCTCCACCCCTTTCTGGGTGGGCACCCCAATGGGCAGGTCGTGCAGGTACTCGGAAAGCGAGATGACGGCGGCGGCGGCACCGCCGACGCCGTTGAAGATGGCGACCATCTGGGGTATGCCCGTCATCGGTACCTTGCGGGCCGTCGGGACAGCCACCAGGGCGCCGAGGCCCATGCCCGCCCCTATAACCCAGTCATGGCCCGGGGCCTGGACAAGGAAGGTGAGGGCCACGGCCACCACCATGCCCGCCACCCCCACGAGGTTGCCGTAACGGGCATTGCGAGGAGAACTGAGGGCCTTCAAGGCCAGGATGAAACAGGCGGCGGACACCAGGTATACAGCGGTAAGACCATCCGCGCTGATGTGGATGGCAGCCGTCATGGTTTGTGGTCGCTCTTAGCCTCGCCCGCCGCGCCAGTGCCCTTAGGTTGCTGGCGGCCCTTGAACATGTCCAGCATCCGGTCGGTGACAACCACGCCGCCCACAATGTTGAGGGTGGCGAGGAATACGGCCACAAAAGCCAGGGACGTCTGCATGGCCCCCTGGGCCTGAGAAGCAATCACCATCGCGCCCACGAGGATGATCCCGTGTATGGCATTGCTGCCCGACATAAGCGGCGTGTGCAGGATGCTCGGGACCTTAGATATCACCTCAATACCTAAGAAAACGGACAGAACGAAGATGAACAACAGGTCTATTGCGTCATAGATCATGCCTGAGTCTCCTCCAAGGCCTTACGCGTAGGCTCGTGGTGCACCGAGCCCGCAACGACGACAGCGCTCTTGTCGACGATCTCGTCCGTGAAATCGGGAGCCAGGCGGCCTTCTTTAACGAGCAATTGCACTAAATTGGTCACATTGCGGGAGTAGAAGAGGCTGGCGTGGGTGGGCATGCTCGACGCCAGCTCCGATGCGGCAATGATGTGAACGCCGTTGGAGTCGACCTCTTTGCCATCCTCGGTGAGCTCGCAATTGCCCCCGCTCGAAGCGGCCAGGTCGACGATGACCGACCCGGGCCGCATAGCGCCGACCATGGCCGTCGTCACGAGCACCGGGGCTCGGCGGCCAGGGATGGCGGCCGTGGTTATCACCACGTCTGAGGCGGCAACATGCGTTCCTATCATCTCCTGCTGGCGGGCCAGGAACGCCTCGGACTGCTCCCCGGCGTACCCGCCGGTACCCTCCTGCGCCTCCAACGCCAGTTCGAGGAAGGTTGCCCCGACGCTCTTTACTTCCTCCTTGGCCGCAGCCCGCACATCGTAGGCACTGACAACGGCGCCCAGCCGCCGGGCGGTGGCAATGGCCTGCAAGCCGGCCACTCCGGCCCCCATCACGAGGGCCCGGGCCGGGGGGACCGTCCCGGCGGCGGTCATAAAGAGGGGGAAAAACTTGGTAAGCCGGCTGGCCGCCACCAGGACCGCGCGGTAACCGGCCACCGTGGCCTGGGAGGAAAGCGCGTCCATGGCCTGCGCACGGCTTATCCTCGGCACCAGCTCGAAACTGAACGCCGTCGCCTGGCGGGCCGCCAGGGCCTTTACGACGTCGAGATGAGACGACGGCGCCAGGAAGCTGAGGACCGAGATGCCGGAGGGGAAAATGCCCACCTCATCCAGCGTCGGAGCGTTGACCTTGGCAATGAGGTCCGCTCCGGCATAAACCTCCTCGGCCCCCAGGGCCAAGGTGGCGCCCGCCGACTCGTAATCGTGATCGGTGTACAAGGCGGCGTCCCCCGCGCCGCTCTGGACCACCACTTCGATGCCGACGCCTGTGAGGCGCGCCAAGTCTCCGGGGACAACGGCGACGCGCTGCTCCCCGAGCTTCGTCTCTTTTGGAACTGCCAGTCTCATGGGCCTCCGTCCAAACAGGAAACCCTACACGACGTCACTGACGGGCAGGAAACCCGTCACCACCCCACTGACCGGCTCCGTCATTGGCAACCTTCGAGGCATTACGGCCCGTGCCCACCCACGGGGTAATGCCCGACGCTACGGAAGACCGATAAAGCGCTGCCGGTCAGCGAGAGGCAGGACGGCCGGCTAGCGGCGCCGGGCCCCTTTGGACTGGGCAGCCTCGTAAGCGGACCTGACCTCGCCGGGGATCCGACCGCGGTCTCCGACGGCATAACCCTGCGACCGCGCCCATTCCCGGATCTCGGCCTGGGACTCTCCCCGAGGCGTCGCCGCCGGACGGGCGGCTCGGGCGGTACGCCCGGTCGAAGCTGCGCGGCGCCGGCCCCGGCCGCCACGACCAGCTGCATGGCCTGCGTTGGCGAAACCCTCCAAAGCACCCTTGACCTCGTCAAGGTGCTTCTTGCAAAGATCCAGCGTATACGTCTTGCCCCCATAGCTGAATGACACAGATTCAGCTGCGGAGACATCTCCATCCTCCAAGTCGCAAGTAACGACAACTTGCGTGATTCGGGCCACTGGCAATCCCCTTTCCGGTTGCCGGCCGCGGGCCTCCTCGCGGCATCAATAACAGGGTACTTGATACGCGCGCCAAATGACAATTGGGGGTGCAAGTTGTGCCTAACAGTTGTGGGTACCGACTTCGGAAGTCGACGCTAATAGCCCGAGGAATGACCGGCCTCTCCGAAGGATGGCCGGTCGTGCGCTCCTCGAGGACGGTTTTGCGTACTCGTACGAACTCGGTAGTGGGCGCTGCGGGCCTCGATCCCGCGACCTTCGCCTTGTAAGGGCGGCGCTCTTCCAACTGAGCTAAGCGCCCGAGCGCTCCATGCTAGTGCTCGGTCGCCAGAAGGAACTGCCGCCCTCAACATGGCGTGGTCAGGAATGGTTGGTGCTTTGCGGGCGAACTAGGCGGTCTTCAGTTGCGCAGCCTTGTACTCACGCCGCTGACTTTCAATCTGGCTCTCGATCCGCAACGTTTGTTCGCTGGGTACCGCGGCAGCCACTTTGGGAGGCCGTCCCCGTTTTCGCTTCCTGGCAATGACCTCACCGTCGGCAAACAGGTGGCCACCCCAGACGCCGGCCGGCTCGCGCCGTGCCAGCGCCCCCTGCAAACAAGGCACCACCAAACTGCAGGTGCTGCAGATGGCCTTGGCCAACTCAATGTCGGGGATCTCGTCCGAGAAGAAAAGCGCCGTCAGCGAGCCGGCCCCATCCCGGCATGCGGCGTCCACCCACGTACTCGTCGTGGGCTGTTCGATGTCGTCGTTCTCGTCCCAGCTGTAGGCGAACATCCTGCGTTCCTTTCGGCTTGGTTCTGTCGTGAATCGCCATATCGATCTCTGCTGGACAAACAAAGAGGCCGCCGGGGGGTCCCCGGCGGCCTCTGGGCCAATCCTGCGAGTGAACCGATCAACTCGGTAATCGCTCGCTTTGGCTCATCGGCCGTCCGGGTCGGTACCAACCGGACGTAAAGGAAGCCTCCGGCATGGCATTAATGCGGCAATTGACCCCGGCGTGATCGGTCGAGGTCAACGGGCGCGGCCCGGAAGGCTTGAGAAGGCGCGCCGCGGCCAACCCCGCTACTTGCTTGGTGCTCATAGCCGGCTGACCTCCTTCTGGGCGCGCTCCGCCCGTCGCTCTAGTACTGCTCCCATCGCAGCACGTTCGGCGGGCAAAGTCAACCGGATTATCCGGCCGCGCCCTCCGCCCCACAGTGTCCCGGCCCGGCGCACGTCGGGGCAGGTCCGGGGCCGGTCCTGCACCGGGCCCCGGCCGGACGCCGCTAGCGTTGAGGGGTAATGGCCGTCATCGATGTCGCCGGGTACGTTGCCGAGTTGAAGGACCACGCCGTGGACCACGGGTTCCACGTCCACGACGAACGGCATTTCGTCGAGACGTACTCCCTGCGCCAGGCGTGGGAAGTGGACCTGCACCCTGAGGAGGCGTGTAACGGTCCCCTGGACCTTCACCTGGCGCTCGAGGTTGACCCCCGGGTGCTGCTTTCCTTCGAGGACGCCGTGGTCGACCTGGCCGAAGGCGCCGACCCGCCCGACGACTACCACTTCCCATTGACGTTCACCTGGGCGCTGCCGCCCCTGCCTCACGGGCCCGACCTGCTACACCTGGCGATCGACCTGGCCGGCGTGGGCGGGGTCGACTTCCCGGTCGAGGCCTCGGCCATAGACAGCTACCCGTCCGCCACCGACCCTGCAGAGCGGCGCCTGACCGTCATCGCCAGGCAAAAGGTGTCCCTCGCCCGAGTACTGGCCGGCGAGGAACTACTGTGCGACAGCTTCGACCGCGCCCTGGCCGTAAGCCAGTTCCTGCTCGAGGCCGCTCCGGCGTGGATGAACGAGGACTGAGCCGGGCTCGGAGGACTGAGCCGGCTCTTTCTCGGGCCGGGTTCGGGTGGGCTCGGTGGGGATCGAACCCACGACCAAGGGATTATGAGTCCCCTGCTCTTGACCGCTGAGCTACGAGCCCGTATGCCTCTGACCTGCTTTAATACCTTCGGCCGCTCCCTGGTAACACGCTTTGGGTAACTTTTGGGTAGCACTGGGCGGAGCCAACAGGGAGGATAGCGCCATCCGAGGGATCCTGGAACAGCGCGGCGCGGAAAGCTGGCGGGTTCGCGCCTACGCCGGGCGCCAAGACGGCAAGGTCCGCTGGGTACAGAGCGTTCTCTCAAGCCCGCCATCGGCTCGCTCCGGCTCGACAAGCTTTCGGCCCGCCAACTCGACGACTTCTATAAGGCGCTCTCACGGCGGGGCCTCTCCCCGGCATCGGTGCGCCGGCAGCACGCCCTGCTGCATGCCGCCCTCGGCCGAGCCGTCAACTGGGGGATGATCGCGTCCAACCCCCGACCGAGCGACGCCGCCGGCGCTCGTCCTCCGGACGGTCACCACTCCGAGCCTCGCAGACGTACAACGTCTGATCGCAGGTGCCGAGGAGGACATGGGTATGAGCGGCTGGCCAAGCGCCTCGACGTTGGGGGGCACCTTCACGAGCTGCGGCACTTCGGAGCGCTGTCCTGGGTACCGTGAACCGCGGCCCGAAGCCCTGATGACACTCACCCGCCAGCGCCGCCCGAGCTGGAAAGCACCCAGTAGTTCGCCGCGGCGAGCCAAGTCGTGGGCGAGGTCTTTGGTGATCCCAAGCATCTGGGCGGCTTCAGGAACGGAGACGACGTAGGGGTCGGACCGGGCGCTCCTGAGCGGCTCGGTACCGGCTAGAGGCAGATGGGCGGACGTGCCCCATCCCAACTCACCGGTTGCCGACCACCTGCTGGCCGGGCCGCTCCAAATTCGTGGTCAACGATGGTAAGGCGGCCCCGGTGCCATCTCGGGCACCACCATCGTGGTCGGCGCTAAGGGCCTGAGCCTGCCCGGGCCGCAGCAACCGCACGCGTGACGAACTCGTGAGCGGGGCACGCCAAGGCCGCCTTGTGCCCCGCGCGCAGGATCCAAGAGACGAAGACCAAGCCCGTCAGGGCGGCGCCGACACCGGCTGCGTCGCGAACAGCGTTTGCCAAGGTCCCATTGGCTGCTCCAGATCTGGGAAAGCGTTGGTCCGACGGTCAACCCTAGCGGGGTGACTAATAGTCCATAGGCTTGTGAGAAATGGATGCGTTCTTGGACTGTCCGACTACCTGATTGCGGCGCGGTCAGCTCCGACCCTGAAATGGCGGGCGCCCTCAGCGGAAAGCGCTCGGCTTATGAGTCATCGGTCGGCGCAACGGCTTCGCTCGGCGGGTTCCGTCCTTTTACCTTCAGGTCCCTGCGCGTAGTCAGTATGGACCTGGCCGTCCACTAGCCGGCCTGTGCTGCGTGCGCTTCAAAGTTCTCGTACAGGCGTGGCTCCCCGAGACGCTCTCGCTCGCGCAGCGCCGCCGGGCCCACCTGGGCCCACGCCCCTGGGGCCCACCAGAGGTCGTCCACAAGCTCTTTGTTGAGGACGCCGTGCTTCACGAGGGTGGCGACCGTCTCGCCAAATGTCAGCATCTTGCTAACTGACGAATCATTGGCCGATGCCGCTGCGGGATCGAAATCGCTGGCAAAGAGCGCGCCCGTTGCCTCCACCAGGCCCATCTCCGTTCCCCAGCGAACCAGTTGCACCACCAGTACAGCATCGTTGTGCGTGGCAGGCACGTGTTCCTCCCTCTCGCTTGAACTTGCGGTCGGCAACTTGACCGCTCGTCGGCTGAGGCGCCGTCGTCACCTCGGAGCGTACACCTAGCCGGGCCTGGCTTTCCTTCCTCCGCAGCGCTCAGCGTGGTTGACGATGCGGCCCCTCGGCCACCGCCAAAGGCATCATCGACGCCTCCAACCTGAACGACGGGTAGCTGACTACCGACGCCACCGTACGGGGATAGAGGCCGGTGCGAAAACGACAGCGGTGGGTCGCAGTAAGACACCGCGCAGACCGGGCCCGACCGTCCGCCCGTTGTGTGCCCTAAATGGCGCTAAGGACCAGACTTTGATGCAACGTCACATTTTGGTGAAGCTCATTAGGACATCGTCTTCCGGTCAACCGCTGACCACTTAGCCCTTCTTGCCACGCTCTACCAGCCACCGGAAGAGCGATACCGACGGCTCCTTGCGCTGAGCGGCTCGCTTTTCTAGCTGGTAGCTCTTTTTGGCGTAGCGAGAAGTCTGCTGATTGGCCGTGCGGTAGTGGACCATACCACCTGTGCTGAGGCTGGTGGCCTTGCGGATGATCCCCATGATGGGCCCCTCTCTGAGGGGCCAATTCTACCAGTGTGCCCGACCTTGCCGCGCTGGAGAGGCAAGTCTGGTCATTCGCCCCTAGTGGGCCCGCACAACATCGGCTAAACGGGTTCCAAAGGGACAAACAGACGGGAACTGGACGAAAGGCGTCCCACGGCGCGTGCGGGACGCATTGTCGCTTGCCAGTGGGATGGGACCACCCCGTTGCCCCTCGACGCCGCCATCGGTCTTCGCCGCGACGAGCTCGAGCGGCTCAATGCGAGCCTGGAGCGCCAGACGGGCCGCTCCGCAATGCTCAGGCGGGCCGCTCCGCAATGCTCACCGACCGACGACGGGTTACGCAAGGCGTCGTCGGCGGTCTCGACACCCGTGCCGAACGGTACCGGGATCGCCTGGACGGCTCTGGACGGCAACCCGTTGGGCGTACCGTCCTATCGAAAAGTGCCTGGCCTTTCCGGCCTTGACGGCATTTCCTGCCCCGCGGTGCGGCAATGCTTCGTCGCCGCTAGCAGTTCCAGTGGTGCGGCCATCGTGGCGAGCCAGTTGTGCTTGGCGGCCCGCTCGCCCCTTGCGCCCCGTACGAGCGGGCCCCTATTGCAGTAGTGGCGGCGCCGGGGTCGGGGAAAAGAGCTCCCCTACCTCCGGCGGGACTCTGTTGACACCAAGGACAAGCCACTCGCGCCGGCCCATGGCGCCCTGGTGGCATTCGAGGATATTAAAACACCCCGTTTCCTGCAGGACGTCTTCGGGGTGGCCCAAACTGGGGTCGAGCGTCGCCAGGGCGATCCGGTTCACGGCATCGTGGCTCACCGCCACCGCGACACTCCCCCAGGCCTCGTCAGCGATATCGGACAGCGCCGCCACGGCGCGCTTAGCAACCTCGGCCGCGGCTTCCACACCGGGAGCCGCGTCAAGTGAACCCCACTGGGCTATGACGTCATTGGCACTTATGCCCGCCCACGCTCCGTAATCCCGATCGATCAGGCGTTCGTCTAGTCGGGTCACGAGCCCGGTCAAATGGGCCAACGGTCCTGCCGTCTCGACCGCTCGCCGGAGCCGGCTGGAAATGATCGCACTGGGCTTGGGCCCCCCCAGCGCCGCTGCTAGAAGAAACGCCTGGTGATGACCCACCGAGTCGAGAGGTACGTCAAGATGACCGCGGAGAACCCCAGAAGCGTTCAGAGCGGTCCGGCCGTGCCGGGCCAGGTAAATGCGAGCACAGCGACTGTTGCTCCCGCCTTCAGGGGTCTTCAGTCCATCAGGGCCCTCCGGGACAACCACGCTTCGCCTCCCCTCTCGAGGTTAACCAAAGCTCTCCCCGCGAGGGCGGCTCCCTAGGCGTGGCGATGCCGGCGCGATGGCCGTGGCGCTCTCACCGAAGACGCGTCTGTACACATCCTCGCCGTAAGCAGTCGGCTCTGGTGGCCCCTCCATGAGCCTGAAGGCCGCTGCACCCGCCTGTCGCGGGGCGCGCATGAACAACGTGCCCTCAACGCCCTTTTCATAAAGGCTCTCGGCCAGGTCGAACAGGTGTGTTACCACGACGATCTTCACGCCCGCGCGACATAGAGCTGTGAACACCTGGCGGCCGATCTCCGAGCCCTCGGCTTCATTGGTGGAGGCGAAAGGCTCATTGCACAACAACAGGGCTCCCGGGCATATGTGCGACACTATGGCACTCATCCGGGCCAGCTCTTCGTCCAGCTTTCCCCCCTTCATGGCCGGGTCTTCATCGCGTTTGAAGTGGGTGAACACCCGGGCGCATACGCCGGCACTGAAGGAGGCCGCGGCCACGAACATGCCGCATTGCATCATGAGCTGGGCCAGGCCCACGCTGCGCAAGAAAGTGGACTTACCGCCCCGGTTGGCCCCCGTAACCAATATGAGCACCTTCGTGGAGGCGCTCACGTCGTTGCCCACAGCGCGCCCGTTGAGGTTGAGGCTTAGGCACGGGTCGTACAACCCATCGGCCGCGAACCCAGGGCGTCCAGCGCTCAGCGGGCAGGGGGTGCATGTCGGCTCGCCTTTGGCACCAAGGGCGGCCTGGAGGTTGATGCAGCCGACGTAGAACGCGATCTCGACGCGGAGCGCGTTGAGAAAACCGAGGACATGGTCAGTGGACTGGGCCAAGGCATTTGCGGCGATATTGACCCCCCTGGCGTGTAGCTCCGTCAACGCCTGTAGCACGTTGTCGTCGCGTTCGGGAACAGTGAAACTGGAACTGGCCTGGCCCCGATTGGCGAACCGCTCCCGCAGGCCGCGGGGGCGCGGACGGTGGAGCGTATAACCGGTCCCGCGGTTGGCTTGGCCGAGCTGCGCGCTCATCATAAGGCCACCCGGGAGCTTGAGCTCGTTCAGGTGGCTTTCGAGCCTCTTTATGTACTCGTCGTCAAGCTCGGTCAGGAGCAGGGAACCCAGCCGCGCCAAAGCGGGCGACACCATGGCGCTACGGTTTTCCTCGGCCAAACGGCGTAGACGCACGAGATAGCCCAATAGAAGCTCGAGGGATTGCACTGAGTAGTACCGCAGGCTCTCAGGGGTGATATTGAGGGTCCAGAATGTGACCTTCCGGTGCGCTTCGAGGGCCTCGGTAGCCAGCGAGTAGATCTTTATGGCGAGCTGAGGGTGGGCCGTGAGATCGGCCAGGACTTCTTGGCGGTACTGGATCTCATCGGGCTCGGACAAGCAGGAAAGGACGGCGGCCCTGGCCACCGTCAAAATGAACTTGTCGCCACGCGCCATAGCCCCGAACAAGGTGCCAAGGCCGAGATCCTCCACCAGGTCCTCGCTCTCAGGCGGGAGATCGCGCTCCAGGTCGAATTCCTCGGTGGGGTGCATGAGAAGGACCTTCACCGCGCCACCCGCTCCTCCACCGCTCGCGTCGTCAGCCCGTAGTGTTCGGCGAGGGCTTCCGCGTAGGCCCGCCCTTCGGGTGCTTTGCGTAGCACCTTGTAAGTACGCACCACCGGGTCGTCAGGGTCAACAGTAGCGACCAAACTGACGGTGTTCTCGCCCGCTGTGGCCAACTCGTCTATGAAAGTGACGAATAGACAAAGCGGGCCACGCGCCGCGAGTTGGGCAAGCACCGCTTTGCCCACCAGGGCGGCGTCGCGAAGGGTGGTCGACGAAAAGCTCTCGTTCATCACGATGACGCTTCGGGCCGAGGCGTGGTGGACGACGTCGTACAGACTGACGAGCTCATCTTCTAGGTGGCTCCTCATGGTCCCAAGCTTCTCGGCCTGGACGAAGGAGGTGAACACGCCATCCACCAGGACCAGGTCAGCTTGTTCGGCGGGCACCGGCAACCCCAGGGCGGCCAGGTAATGGACCTGGCCCACGGCCCGGGCAAACGTAGTCTTGCCGCCGTTGTTTGGCCCGGTCACCACCATAACGCGCTCGCCCGGGCCGAGGTCAAAGTCATTGGTGACGATCCCCGAACCGGCCCGCCCAGGAGAGGTGGCCCGGGCCGCCAAGGCCAGGTCGAAGACGGCGGTCGCCTTGACGGCGCCGGGCGAAAGGGAAAGGCGCGGGTAACAGAACCGAAGGCCCGCGGCACGTAGGGGGTCGATGAACTCGAGGTAGGCCAGATAGAACTGGCAGTCACGGTCGAAGGCCTTCACACCGGCATCGACAAAGACCCGGTGGTCGCTGAAATACTGCTCCAACGCACCGAACGGCCCGGGGTTATGTTGAGCCACCAGGTCGAGTACCTGCCCCTCGACCCAGTTCATCGCTAGAGGGCCCCTGAAGGTGGCACGGTAGTCTTTCGTCGGTCCCTCTCGGAACCGGGCAAAAACCTTCTCTACTTCCTGGGCATAGTCGGGCTCGCCCTGGTAACTGCTGACCGTCACCCGGTTGCCCCTGATGTGCAGCGTGTACCTGACGGTGCTTAAGGCGCTCACCACTTCGCCGGCCTCTTCCACCAGGCCCCGGAAACGCTCCGAAGACTGATAATCGCAAATGTGCGCGGTGAAGGCGCGCAGGGCCCTGGCGTCGGGGCGAACGTCCGTGAGAGCAAGGGCCAGCGAGGTCACGCCCTCGCAATAGGCCGATACCGCGTCGACAAAAACCCGGGCCTGTTGCCAGCGGTTATGCAGAGAACTGACCGTGGCCAGCAGTTCGCGCACACCGCTCATAGCCTGTCCGAAAGCTCTGACCGCCGCCAGCACGGCTGGGCGCTCTAGGTCCCTTAGTACCTCGTGGCGGTAGGTGACGCCATCAATGTCGTTGAGAGGCGAGTAGAAAAGAGACAACAGATCGAGCTGTTCGCGCCCTGCAGTGACGGCGGCAAAGACCTGGTCCAAATTGAGGTCGATTGCGAAACGGCGGTCCTCCAGGGGGACCGACGTCCCCGAGAGCCCATCGGGGAACAGGATCGAAGTCATATCAGTGCATGGCTGCGGCCACGATGAGGACGGCTATCAAAGCCACGAGCATGTACCCCACGTATGCCTCTAAGCGCCCGGATTGGAGGCGCTTGGCGGTGCGCGCCAGCGCTAGGTAGCCGGCGATGACCGGCCGGTACAGGTAGGTCTCGATGGGCTCCGCCACGCTGGCTTTGAAGACCACATGGGGCTGGTGCCACTCCTCGGTGACCTCGTCGTCTGGCGTCGCCGCCTCGTTCTCCCGGCCCGAGGCCGGGGCGCCGTCAGGGAGGCTGGAGGGTTTGATCTCTACGAGGGCTACCTCCTTCTGCGTCCCCAGGATGTTGGCCAGAACGTGGCGCACAGGGTTGGCGTAAGCAAAGGCGTTGTAGCTGTCCTCACCGTGGACGCCCGGTGTCGCCGAGCGCCACACCGGGACGCGGCGGACGGAGAGGAAGCGGCCCCGCGACGCCAGCACCGTCGCCAGGGTCACCACCAAGAACCCGGCGGGCATGACGATAAACAGCCAGCTGGTCGATAGCGCCGAAAAGTTGGGGAAAACGGGCTGGAGCACCCACGGCGATTTGAGAGCACCGAGAGTAATGGACCGGGCCACGTCCGGGCTTAGGCCTCTGGCCATGTACCGCACGACCCAAGGGGCGATCGCGGCGAGGCCAAAACAGGCCACTGCCGTAAGGAGCAGTGCCATCTTAACCGCCGCACCCCGTTCGGGGGCCGGCTCCGCCAAACCTGGCTGCGAGGGCCGGCCCAGGACGGTGAAGCCCAGTAGGCGGACAAAGGTGAAGGCCGCCATTCCGGCCGTCAGGGCGATGAGCGCTCCCGCACCGGCCGTGGCCAAGCGCAGGGCCAGGGGGTGCAACCGGAACTGCTGCATCAGTGCCTCGAACGTGAACCACTCCGAGACGAAGCCGATGGTCGGCGGGAGCCCGGACAAAGCCAGCGCGGACGCCGCGAACGAGGCTGCGCCCCAGGGCTGGGAGCGGCCCATACCTGAAAGGCCGTCGAGTGCGTTGGTGCCGGTGCTCTTCTCGAAGTTGGCCGCGCTCAAGAAAAGACCTGTCTTGGCCACGGCGTGGGTGAGGACCTGCAGAGAGGCGGCCAGGAGGCCGACCGCGACAAGCGAGCTGTTACCCACATAGGCACCGGCCAAGGCCACCCCGTAACCGACCATGATGATGCCGCCGTTCTCGGCGCTCGAGTAGGCGATGGCGCGGCGGACATCAGCCTGCACAGCGGCAAACACGATGCCCAATAAGGCGGTCGCCCCCCCCAGGACGAGCACGGCGACGACCAACCACTCGGGTGGCCGGCCCAACAAGGCCAGGAACCGCCAGAGGCCGTAAAAGCCGGCGTTGACCGCCAGCCCGGCCATGGCCGCCCGCATGGGCCCCGGCGCCGCCGGGTACCCGCGCGGCATCCACACCTCGAAGGGCATCAGCCCGACCTTGGTGGCAAATCCAAAAACAACTAGGACATATGCCGTATCGTGCAGCCCACTGGCATGAAGACCGGCCCAGGCAGCGAAACCGAAGGACCGGGCCGCGCCGGCCAGCACCAGGAACCCGACCAGCAAGGCAGCCCCGCCGGCCTTGCCCACAGCCGCCGTGGCCCAGGCGGCACTCGGTTGGTCGCGGCGACGGCGAGTGGCAGAACTGAGCACGTAGAAGGCGACTGTCAGGGACTCCCAGGCAAAGAGGAAACTGAACGCGTCGGCGGCCACGACCGTCACTGTGACCGAGGCCAGCAACAGCATGTAACCGGGCAGGGCGGCGCGGTCGCCGGCTCGGCCGGCCAGGCCTGTCCAGTTCAGCAAAGCCAGGGAAATGACGACACCGAGGCCGCCCGTGAGCGTGAGGAACAGGCCGGCCAGCTGGTCCAGGCGAAGGGCCGTCTGGCCGAAGTCAAGGAGGTCCCCGAGGTGAACAGTCAGCGCCGGGCCTGAGACGCAAAGCACGCCCGTAATGGTCACCAAAGTGGAGGCGATGCCCGCCGCGGCGCAGCTCGACCACCGCGACCAACGCGGCCCGCTCCCCCAGCCGAGCCCTACAATTCCTCCAACCCCCATCAGCACCAGGGCAGCGAGTAAGAGAGCCTGTCTCACCGGCGCCCCTTGCGCTCCGGGATGAGGCCGACGGCCAGAAGGATGCCATGGAGGATGGAGAACGGGCTCGGGGGCGAACCAGGGACCCACACGTCCACGGGCACGAGGTCCCCGACGCCGCCCCTTGTCGCATAGGTCGGGCTCACCATCCCGCCGCTGGCGGCGTCGGTCCCCACGGCTACCACTACCCGCGGGTCGGGCATGGCCTCGTAGGTCGTGCGCACTGGCCCGGCCATCCCGGCCGAACCCGCGCCCGAAATAAGCAGGAGGTCGGCGTGGCGGGGGCTGGCTGTAAAGAAAATGCCAAGCCGGTGGACGTCGTATACCGGGTTAAGAAGAGCCGCTATCTCCCATTCCTCGGAGCCATCAGAGCCGGCATCGATGTGGCGGACGTGGACCGACCTGCGCAGCGCCCGGACCCGTCGCCCCAGGTCGGCACGGGCCTCCGCCAAGGCGGCGTCGTTTTCTTCTGCCTCTGGGACGACCAACCCGGCCCGGGTGGGCGATGCCACCTCGGGCGAAGGGTCGAAACCGAACAGGTCGGGGCGCGCCGCCACGCACCGGCCGCACAGGATGCACATACCTCTGTCGAGCACCACGCCCCCGCCGGCATCCTGGCCGATCGCTCCCGTCGGGCACAGCTCTTTGGCCCCGTGCCCCGCGGCTGCGCCCGCCTGTGGCCGGACACTGACGGCACCCCGCCAATCGGCTCCGTAACCGTCCGGGCGTCCCGGGTAGGGGCTGGTCAGCACGCCGTGGCGTAAGCCTCGTGTTACCCAGGGCATCAGCCTGCGACCCCGGCGATGGAGAGGCCAAAGCTGGCTTCAATAAAGGCAAAGTCGGTGAAGATGTCCCCGCCGAAGGCCTCGGGGAACAAGCTCAGGTTGTGGAACGAGGCCGAGCGGGGCTTGACCCGTCTAAGGCTGCCGGCTTCAACTTCGACAAGATAAAGCAACTCCCCCTGCGGTGCCTCCGCCCACCCCCACCCGGTGCCGTCGCTCGTGACCAAGGGCGCAGCCCAAGGGCCGTCGGCGGGCCGTTCGGCTAGGCTCTCAAGCGCCATCCGGCACAGTTGGAACGAGCCCCATATCTCTTCCAACCTCACGAGCTGGCGGGCGAGAGCGTCGCCGGAACTGCGGTAGCGGTGCTCGGGGACCTTGATCAGGCCGTAGGCCGCGTAAGGCCGGTAACTCCTAAGGTCCTCCTGCGAACCTGACGCCCGCGCCACCGGGCCAAGGGCCCCGCGAGCGGCGGCCACCTCCGCCGTGATAACGCCCGTACCGCGCAGGCGGTCGATAAACGACGACGTGCCCATCAACAGATCGGCATCTGAGCGCAGGTCCACTTCCAGGGCGGCCAGGTCCGCCAGGGCGGCGGCGGGGGCCAGCGCCGGTCCGGCCGAGACTCCCCCGGGGACCACCACGCCCCGACCGAAACGATGCCCGCACAGCCTGGCCCGGAGGCGCAGCACGCGCTCCTTGTGCCAACTGAAACGGGCGTAGGCGACCGCCTGACCGGCGGCCTCGGCATGTCGGACCATGGACTCCAGGTGGTTGGCAATGCGTTCGAGCTCGGCGTGCAACGACCGCGCGAGCAGCGCGGCGGGTGGCACAGGACCGTTGGCCGACGCTATGGCCTCGATGGCCTGGCAGAAAGCCAGGGCGTGAGCAACCGACGCGACTCCCTCGGCCCGCTCGGCCAAGAGCACCCCGTCGAGGGCGCTCAGGCCCTGGAACCGCCGTTCCAGGCCGCGGTGCTTGTGGTAAACGCGAGCACGCACATGCGGAATGTCTTCACCGGGAGTTTCCACGAGATATTGGACCGATTCGAAAACGCCTGAGCGCACCGGCCCATAAGGGATGGTGAAGATGCCCTCCCCCGAGACGTGCGCCGACAGGTACGCCTCGTCAGGGATGACCGCCAACATCGGGACCGAGGAGCCTGGTCGGGGCGGCGCCGCCTCCGACGGGCGGGGAAGGACCAGGGGGTCGACGCGACGGTGGCCTTCGGGGAGCAGGCCGAACATATCCGCTATTTCGCGCTCGTACCAGGCCGCGCCGGGGACAGCGGGCGTGAGCGCCTGGTACCCCGCGTCGCCCCCGACGCTGGTGGCGGGGACCACCGTGGTCACGACATCGAGGCGGCCGTAGCGGGCTATAGCCGCCCGCAGTACCACCGAGCCGTCGGCCCGGGCGGAGCCGAAGAGCCCGGCAAAGCGCCCCCCGTCGGCCGGTCCGGTCGGGCCGCCCAGGCCCGGCGGGCCCCCGGCCGTGCGGCGGACAACGGTGGCGGCGAACTCTTGAGCAGGCACGGCTATCTCGTCCCACATCGGGGGACCAGTCGTCGTGGCCGGCACGGTCATCGAGCCACTCCGAGCTCGGCGGCGGCGCCGTTGAGCAGGTGGTCGAGCGCGGCGGGCGGGTGCACCCCTAAGACAACCAGGCCGAGGAGCCCAAAGGCCATGGCCAGCACCATAAGCCGGCTCGTCTCCCCCTTGACCACGGCGGTACCGCTGTCCGGGACGGGCGAAAGCATGCTTTGGCCCATATGCCATGAAAGGCCGAAAAAGGCCAGTGTCGCCAGGACCACCATTATGGCGGCAATGGCCTCTTCCGCGGTGTTGGCACCGGGCCCGCCGGCGAAGCCTCCGGCGACGATCGACAGCTCGGAGCGGAACGTCCCGAAAGGTGGCATGGCCGACAGCCCTAACATCCCTGCCACCAACATCGGGCCCGTCCAGGGCAGAAGGCCGATACCACCGCGGATCCTCTCCAGGTCCTTGGTCCGTAGCTTGCGGGCCACGCTCCCGGCCCCGAAGAAGGACGTCCCTTTGGCGGCGGCGTGGGCGAGGACGTGCAGGAGGGCCCCGGCAATGGCCAGGGGAGACGCAAAGCTCACCCCAATGGCCAAGATGCCCATGTGCTCGATGGACGAGTACGCCAGCAAGCGCTTCAAATCACGCTGGGAAGCCAAGTACAACGTTCCGAGCAGGAGCGTGAGCACACCAAAGCCGGCCAGCACATCGCGGGCAAAAGCAGCGCCGGCAGCCCGCTCTGTGATCTGGTAGTAACGCAGGATGGCGTAGAACGATGTGGCCAGCAAAGATCCCGAAAGTAGTGCCGAAACCGGTGTGGGGGCTTCCGAATGGGCATCGGGCAACCAAGTGTGCACGGGGAAAAGGCCCACCTTCGTCCCATAGCCGACAACAGCCAGCAGGTAGCCGAGCCGGACGGTCGCCGCGGGGAAGACCGACGCCTTGCCGAGGAGCTTGGTGTAGGACAGGTCGTAGGAGCCGCCCAGAGAAAAACTCCCGGCGTGGTAGATGACCGCGGTCGCGAGCAATGACAACCCGAGGCCGAGGGAGGCGATGAGTATGTACTTCCACGCCGCCTCGATGGCGCCATCGGTACCCTCGATGGCGACCAGCAACGCACTGACCACAGTGGTCACCTCGATCGCCACCCACAGCAGCCCCAGGTCGTTGACCATAGGGGCCATGGCCATGGCCCAGGCGAAGAGATTAAGCCCGGCGAACAACCGCCGCCGGTAAACCCGGGTCGCAGCACGGTCGGCAGCAACATAGCCCACAGAAAATATGGCTGTGAGACAGTAAAGAAAGGCAGTCGCCAGCAAGAACACCAACGACAGCGGGTCGACCCGCAACCAATTACCCAAGGCGCCGACGGCGCTCGTGCCATCCTTGTACCTGGCCACTGAAGGCACCAGCGCCATGGCCAGGCCGAAGGTGGCCGTCCCGGCCAGCACCGTCACCAGCCCGGCGAGGCGCGGGCCTGCCCACCAGGAAACGACGGTGGCGCCGAGAGGTACGGCCATTATGACTATGAGGACGGCGCTCATTTCATCTGACCACCCTCACCCGCGGAGCTGGTCAAGGGTTTCGGTGGACAGGGAAGCAGATCGGCGGTGATGAGCGCGCATGAGGACGCCGAAGGCCACCCCGGCGACCAGGAGGTCGAACAAGAACCCCACTTCGAGGATCAGGGGCATCCGGGCGGCGACCACCAGGCTGGCCACGGACACACCGTTCTCCATCGAAAAAAAACCCACAGCCTGGGAGACGACGTCGGCCCTGAACATAACGAGGACGAACGAGACGAGCACAGTGGCGGCGGCGGCGCTCAGGGCGGGGACGGGGAGGCTATTGATGCCCGAGGAGTTGATCGGGATGTTGCTCACGGTGAGAAAACCGATGACCGAGACCACCACGCCGAGAAGCACCATGGTCGCCACTCCGAAGCGGTGGCTCCCGGCCAGGTCGACTTCGGCCGCGCTCAGCAAACGGAGCACCACGGCCGGCACGAGGACCACCTTCAACGCCACGGAGAGACCGGCGAGCACGTACAGCTCGCCGGCGTGCTGGCTGGCCCCCAGGACCCCCGCAAGAGCGGCGACGGCCAGCGATTGGAAGGCATAGAGCCGGACCTGAGAGCGTAGGAGCGCTTCGCGCATCATGGCGAACACGACCAACAAGACAAGGACGGCCAGAGCCTCCGTCACCCCGTCGAAGGTCGTCGGCGGGCTGGGCACGGCGCCGAGCAACGGGACGGGCATCAGCCACCCCCCAGGTATAGCACGAGCACGGACACGGCCGACAAGGCGAAGGCGGAAGCCATGAACTCGGTGATCTTGTACAGGCGCAACTTCGAAAATGAGTTGTCGATCACGGCGAAAATGGTCCCGGCACCGAGAGCCTTGGCCAGCAGGACGGGTACGGCGAGCAAGACACCGCCGAGCTGGCGCGACCCGGCCAGGCCCCAGGGTGCGCAGAAAACGTCCACCAGGATCACGTAAAGGACCATCTGCTTTATGGCCGAGCCCCATTTCAGCAGGGCGAGGGCGGGGCCGGAGTGCTCGAAGGTCCGGGCCTCGTCGATCATCCCGAACTCCAGGGTGCTGGTGTGGGTCTCGACCGGGATCCTCCCGGTGTCCGACAGCACGACCAGGAAGAAGGCGACGGCGGCCAAAAGATGGGCCGGCCGCAGCGCTTGGGCCAAAGAGGAGCGGTCCACCGCGGCCATGGCATAGGGCAAGTCGGTCGTGGTGATGAGGGCGACGGCGAAAACCACAAAAAGGACCGAAGGCTCGATCAGAGCCCCAAATGTCATAGCCCGGCTGCTCCCGAGCTGGGCATAGGGGTCGCCCGTGTCGAGCGCGGCCAAGGCCACGGAGAAGCCCCCCAGGGCGAGGATGAGCCCCCCGCCCATGATGTCGCCCATGTACCCGAGCGGGAGCGGAAAGTCGGTTAGCACGGGGATGAGAAGCGGCACCGTCAAAAAAGACGTGAAGGCCACGACGGGAGCGGCCACGAAGACCCAGCTGGCGCCCTCAGGCGCCAGCATCTCTTTACGGAAAAGCTTGGCGATGTCGTAATAGGGCTGCAGGGCACGGGGGCCGCGCCGACCCTGTAGTCGCGCCTCGACACGGGCGATGACCCCGCTTACGAGAGGAGCCATGAACAGGACGACCAGCACCTGGAGCGCTTGTACCGCCGCCGGGGGCAATTGCACCGTTCCAGTTCTCCTCTACGTAGACCGACGTCACGACGTAGAGGCCATCAACCCCTTCGGGGTGGTTCGGGCCAGACCGCTAGCTGGGCGGGACCACCGGAGCCTCATCCGGCAATGACACCTTAGCGTCCCTGCGCCCCTCAGTCGCCCCTGGCGCCGTCAGGCCTGACGACACGCTGAGAGCGGCGCCAACAGGCGGCGAGCGGCGTCGTCGCGTTGGCGGTGCTGGCGCCGGTCGACCTCGGCTTGTTCTCGCAGCTCCTCGGCCCGGGCGGTCGCGGCCAGGATGGTCCCCACCGAGCGGTCCAGTTCAGCCTCCATAGCGGCCTCGAACCGCTGGCGCACCGAGCCCAGGCGTTGGCCAAGTCCCAGTGGGCCCGCCCAGCGTGTTTGTCGAACTCCTCGGCCAGCTCGCGCCGGGCCTGCCCCAAGAGGCGCCGGCGTACCGTGGCCGGCGGCAGCAGCCGGCGGACCAATCGGTCGACGCCTTCGGTGGAGGTCTCGACGTGCAGAAGGAGGTGGAAGTAGCGTTCACGCTCGTCGGCCATTTCCGGCACGGGCACCCCGGGCAGTTCGACTTCGAAAATGTCGGCCGCCGCTGTCCTGACCGCGTCGACGCGCGTCCTCGAGTTTGCCCACGGGAGCGGAGCTCGCCACGTCGACCAGCTTCTGGTCGTGCCTGGAGGGCTCGTCGATGCCGCCTCGATGGCCAGCGAGCCCTCCAGCTGGTGGGCCAGGCGGGCCAGCTCGGCGCGCCCCGTGCCGAGCCGGGCCTGGACGAGGTCGCGCTCAACGAAGCGGGACAACGCCTCGGCGAAGGCAGCGAAGTCCCCACCTTCGATTTGGTCATGGCTGGCGCCAGCCAAGCGGGCGCGAAGGGCCGCCCGGGCGCTCACCGCGGTCAGCTCCCCCTGTCCCGGCCAGTTCATGTGACCCTGAGCGCGACGGCCTGGGCCCGAGTGACCCCGCAGCCCTGGGCGGCGATGGTCAGCTCGTACTGCCCGCTGCTGGCGGGGAATTTCCCGGACCAGCCGCCCCAGACGAGCTGGTCGCGGCCGGCTGGTACGTTGAGTGCCGCCACGGTGACGCCCTTACCCCCACTTCGTTGGACAAACAGGCTGGCGTGGGCGGGTGAAGACACGTCGAAGGCGACGGTGACGGGTTGCCCCGGATGAGCGGGCGACGGCTTGGCCAAGACGTTCGTCAACCTCAGACCGCAAGTGCCGGGCGTGCTGCCCGAGCTCGTGGCCCCGCCGCTCTCGGACGTACCGGTGGTCAGGGCTGCCGGCGGTGTGAAGGAAAACGACCAGATGTGCTCGTCGTTTTCGGTGTCGTCCCCACTGCCGCTCTGGGTCTGCTTCTGTACTGTGAACGAAGACGGCGACCCTAGCGACACGGTCAAGTCGTCCCCGCCGACAAGCGACAGCGAGCTCGACATGATATGCGAAGTGGTGGCGTAGCCGGAGTAGTCGGCCCCACAATTGTAATCAGCGTTGGTCTCGGTGGCATCCGGCATGGAGAGCGAAATGTGAGCCATGTCCCCATCAGCGTGACCGCTAACCTCGACCGAGAACGGCGCCGCAGCGATAGGCGGGTCGCAGTCGAACGGCCCATTGTCGCCATTGACGCCGAAGAGGTGCCAGTGCGCGTCGGTGTAACTGCCGCTGCCCCCGCCCAAGATCTCGCCGGCGCTACTGACGGAAAAAGTGAAGCTCAGCTCGACCTGGTAGTTGGACGAGCTCGTCGAGTCGACGTCCCCCGAGGAATAGTGCCCGGAGTCAACGTCGATCCCCTCCGTCGCCCCATGGCCGGTACCGGGAGCCACCGCCGCCAGCGATGTCGATGGGTAAGCAAAGAGCGACGAGACCAATGACAGTGTTACAAGGACGCGCGCTCTTCGTCGGAAAGGCCTCACGTCAGCCCGCCAGCCCCATGGGCGGGAGCTTAACACCGCGATCCTGCCTGCAGTTCGGTCCAGAGCTCATCGCACCTGCGCCAAGAGCACAACTAGGCGTTTTCCCTATAGCCATGCGCCGGGGCGCAACATAAGGTCATCGCCGTGCCCGCGCTTAAGGCTTTGAGGGTCGCGTCATGCTTGTCGCTCCTCGCGGCCGGAGCGGGCTTGACGACGAGCCCGGCTTGGGCGGCGTTGCCTCCGCCCATAATCAGTGATCTCCATGTCACCAACTTCGACCCGTTCACGGGCCCCCCCGGCGGCTTCAATTCGCAAGGTTTTGATTTTGAGAACAGTTTCACGAACAACAAGTTCACTCTGTCGGTCGGCGGGTACAGCCTGGCCTTCGACCGGACGTACGGCCTGTGTGGCGGCATGGTCTACGCGGCGCTGGACACCTTTTTGGCCGGTAATGGCACGACGACACCCGAGGGGTCGACGACAGGCCCCGCGCTTGGGCCCGGCTTGCTGGGCCCTCCGAACAGCGGGCCGGTGTTCAATTACCTGTACACCCGGGAGCTCAATAGCCTCGAGGGTGACGATGCGTTCGCGGTCAGAGAGATGCTCCACATGATGGTGCTGGATCCCTACGAGTCCGAGCGCGAGAGGGAGACGAGCCACTACTTCTCTTCCATCACGGCGTCGGTCAATGCCGGGGAGCCGGTCCCCCTATTGCTCGTGGAGGCGTTGAGCCCGACGCAGGTGTTCGACAACCACCAGGTGCTGGCGACCGGCTACTTCTATCGCGGCGGTCCTCAGGGCCAGCTGGTGGTGCAGATTTACGACCCCAACTTCCCGGGCCGGTTCATGTACCTAAACACTCACAATACCTACGATCAGGAGACTGGACTGTGCCTGGGCTGACAACGCTGCCACGCGTCGTCTGAAGATCGCCGTGAGCCTCGGGCCGACCGCCATCGGTCTTTCCGGTGCATCGGTGCCACCTCGCTGGGCGTCAGTGAGGGCCAGAGGCATCTCTATCAATGCCAGTGGGTTCCCTCCGGCGGCGGCGCAGATCCGCTCGGCCACCGGTGGCGGCAAAAACGGGGTGGTCAGGGCCAAGAGCTCACTGGCGGCGGAGGCCTCAAGGTGGGCAAGGCGAAGCGTCCCCAGGCCCTCCATTGAGACGGCCGGGCACTCGCCCTCCCGGACAGCGAAGATCATCACGATCCCCTCGGCCTGGACGCGGCGGGCGGCGAAAACGATGGCGGCCAGAGAGGGCCGGTCCAACCACTGGGCGTCCTCTATGAGCGCAACCAGTGGGGACCGCTCCGCTGCTCTCGACAAAAGCCCCAGGGTGGCCGTGCCGATGGCGAACGGGTCCCCGGGCACGGGCGGCCCGAGCGCCAGCGCACCGGCGAGGGCGGCGGCTTGTGGTTGGGGCAACGCACCGAGCTCGCCGAGCAGCGGTCGCAGGAGGTCGGCGAGGCCAGAAAAGGCCAGCTCGGACTCGGACTCTGTCCCGTTGGCACGCAGCACCGTGAAGCCTGTCGCACGGCTCTCTAGGTAATTTAGAAGCGCGGACTTCCCAATCCCGGCTTCGCCTAGGACCATTAGAGCCTGGCTGTGGCCGCCGCGCGCACCGTCGACGAGCGAGTCAATGAGGCGGCGTTCGGGATCCCTTCCCAGAAGCACAAGCGGAGCCTACCGGGACAGCAACGGGCGTCCTACCTGCGTCCAAGAACGGCTCCTGAGCCCGCCGGCATTATGAGCCCTCGGCCCCCGAGGGCCCAGGCTTGCCCTATCGGGAGAACGCCTAGTTGTGGCCTTTCCCTGCCTGTGGCTTGTCTGGGCACCGTAACATCCGCGGTGACTGCCTGGGAACGGCAGGCCAAGGAGGTACTGGTGCAGCGCCTGAGACGGTCTGTTGTTGGGTGCGTGGTACTGGCACTCGACGGTCTGATAGCCGTCCCGGTGGCGAGCGCCGCCACGAGGCTGGGCGCGGCGTCGCGTCCAACCGCCGTGATCAGTGTCCCCGCGTACATCACGACCGGGCCGGACGGGGCCCTGTGGTTCACCAACCTGGGCAACAAGACCAACCGCGGCTCGATCGGGCGCATCACCACCAGCGGGAAGGTCACGGTATATGCCGGGCGCGGTATCGACGCGCCCGCGGGGATCGCGCTAGGCCCGGATGGCGCCCTTTGGTTCACCAACTCCGCCGGAGGTTCGATCGGGCGCATCACGACCAGCGGCAAGCTCAGCGACTTCTCGGCCACCGGGATCGCCAACCCGATCGGGATCACTCGCGGGCCCGGCGGCGACCTTTGGTTCACCGACGCCTACAACCCCGGTTCGTTCGGCCTGATCTCGACCGGTGGCAATATCATCATCCACACCAGCAAGTACATCGACGACCCGGCCGGGATCACCATCGGTCCCGATGGCGACGTTTGGGTTGCCAACGCCGGCACAAGTGCGACCAAAGGCTCGATCGCACAGCTCACCACCAACGGGAGGATCAGGGTTTACACAAATTCAGGCCTTGATGAGCCACTCGGCATCACGGTTGGACCTGACAAGGCAATTTGGTTCACCAACTACGGCGGGAACTCTATCGGCCGCATCACTACCGATGGGGAGGGCAGGTTGTTCACTGGGACCGGCATCAACGAACCGGACTCGATCACGACCGGGCCGGACGGCGCTCTTTGGTTCACCAACTATGGCGGTAACTCGATCGGCCGGGTCACGACGAGCGGCCGCGTCACCAACTACACCGGTACGGGCATCGACGGGCCCGTTGGGATTACGACCGGACCTGATAGGGCTCTGTGGTTCACCAATTCCAAGAACAATTCGATCGGGCGGATCACTACGGGCGGCAAGGTCACCAACTACACCGGGACCAAGCCACAGTCTTGAGAGGCACGGTCTCTGGTGAGCGGCGACGGCTCGTCGGCGTTAGTGTACGTACGGTCCATGTGCAATGAGATCGCCCGAGGACCTACCCGCCATCCTGCTGGCCCGCCTGGCGGTCGACATGGAGTACGCCGGCCGAAGCCTCGGCGCCGCGCCATTGAGGCACTTCGCCCTCAAGGCGATGGAAGTGGCCGCCGTGGTCGGCGCTCGACTGTTGCTGGTGCACGCCCAGGACGGGGAAGCCCGACAGTTCTACCTTCACTACGGCTTCGAGCCTTCCCCCATTGACGAGCTGACCCTCATGTGCGTCATCAGCGATATCGCCTGAACGACGAGCCCGGGACCGGCCGCTGGCCAGCATCCTGTTGCCGCCAGCTTGGCTACTCCCCTCGATCGGGCAACTGCAGACGTCGCGGTCATCAGCTTGAGGCGTAAGCGGCCCAATACCGAGACATGGTGACGCTGTCGGTCAACCATGACCTCTGAGGGCAAGCTCGGTTGGGATCAGACCTACTTGGGGGCTACAAACTGGATGTCTATCTCGATGGCGATCTTTTTTCCAAGGGCAAGGCGGTCGACGCCGAGCGGCATGTTGAAGTCGACGCCGAAATCGTCACGGTTTATCTCGGTACTCGCCGAGAAGCCGGCGTGGGTGCTGCCATCGCCCGGGAAGACCTGGACACCGTCAAACTCCACGGCCAAACTGACCGGCTTGGCGATCCCGTTGATGGTCAGGTCGCCGTCGACCACGTACCCGTCGCCGTCCGGCGCGATGGAGCGGGAGCTGAAGAGCATCTGGGGGTGCTGCTCGATCGAGAAGAAGTCGGTCGAGCGGAGGTGTGCGTCCCGGTCGGGTTGATTGGTATCAACCGAGGACATCTCGATAACGGCCTGGACGCTCGACCCTTCCACGGAAGTACCCGCGTTGAAGCTGGCGGTGAACTTGTTGAAACGGCCACGCACGTTGGTGAGGCCGATATGGCGGACTTTGAAGTTCACACTGGAGTGGTTGGGGTCCACGTTCCAGGTGCCTGGGGAGAGAGGCAATCTGGCGTCGACGAGGTTTGCGGTCATCGGTTCCTCCATGGGTACGGAATGATGGTGCGGAATGGTGCTGTCGGTGAACGTTACCATCGATATAGTCACTCGCGTAATAATCACGTGAGTGAGTGCAGCGGAGTATCATGCGGGGATGGTGCCGGGTCGGACGTCGGTGGCGCCCCAACCGGGCGTGGTTGAGCTGGCTCCCGAGCGCGCCGCCGTGATGCATTCGGCCATGGTTTTTTCGGCCGCTTTCCAACGCCTGGTGAACCATGTGGGCACGGACGGCCTCAACTACCCGCGGCTGCGGCTGCTCGAGCTCCTACATTGCTGGGGCCCGCACATGATGCGCGAGCTGGCAGACGAGCTCGGCTTCAGCCCCCGCAACATGACGGCGGCGGTGGACGCTCTGGAGATCGACGGGCTGGTGCGCCGTACGGCCCACCCGAGCGATCGCCGGGCCACCCTGGTCGAGCTCACTAAGGATGGGTTCCAGGCGGCCGAGCAGGAGCTGGCACCCCGTCTGGATGCCATAAGCGACCTGTTCAACGAATTGACCAAAGCCGAGCAGCGCCAGCTGGCCGGTCTGCTCGACCGATTGGCCGCCGCCCTGCGCCAGTCCCGCCCGCAGGGGTAGCGGCTACGGTCACCAAGGTGTAACTACGGTCATGTATTGCCGCCAGCGACCGCGTAAAGCAGACCGTACCCGCAACCGAGCCTCCCGTACCCGCCGTACGTCCTGGCGCGCGCTCGTGACGGGGTTGACGCAGTTGACCGTGACGTCGCCCTGGCGTTAACGGCGAAGCTCAGGTCGAACTCCTTCGCCGTGAGCTCCTCGAGCGACTGTCTACTACTGCGGGCGTTGTTGACCAACGACGATGCCCAGTTGCTTCGAAGGCGTAGGCTGCCCGCGGACGCGGGATGCCCCGCTGTCGACGATTGGGGGGAATGAACCAATGGCACATCCGAACGAAGAGCTTCTACGCCGAGCCTACGAAGCATTCGCCAAGGGGGACCTCGGCACTGTCATGTCGATCTTTGATGACGACATAGTCTGGCACGAGCCCGGGCGCAACCCACTCTCGGGGGACTTCAAGGGCCACCAACAGGTCCAAGAACTGTTTGGCAGGATCTTCGAACTGTCCGGTGGGACCTTCAGTATTGAAATCCACGACATCCTCGCCAACGACGGGCACGCCGCCGTTATGGTCCAGGCCCGTGCTAAGCGGTCGGGCAAGTCGCTCGACGCCCTGGAATGTCATGTGTGGCACCTAAGCAATGGCAAGGCTACCGAGTTCTCGAACCTCACGTTCGACCTGTACGCGGCCGACGAGTTCTGGAGCTGAGCCTCCGATAGTTCGGGTGCATAACGGACGCCGGATGATAGGGCTCGGTTTCGACATTGAGACCGCCTCAACCCAGTAGGACGGCGCGCTCCAGAAGTGTCGCTCTGCGCTTCGATAGCCCGGCAGACTGGTTCCGGCGCCGGAGCGCGGAATAGGTATCGCAGGTCAGGTTCGCTAGCGCCTAGGACATTTGCAAAGCGCCAGAATGTTCATCAGGACCTGATCGCCGGTTGGCCCCGGTACGCCGGAGCTGTAACCAGGCGGAAGTAGCTGTCGCGCAGACCAGTACGCCGGTTGGCGAACCAGCTTGGCCAGCCGACCACGAGGCTGGGGAAAACCCTTCGCCAGGTCGGCCGACGCTTGCGGACAACCATAGGGACAGTAACTAGCGGCCTAGAACCTGCATAGCGCTGCATGCGCTCGCGTCGGGTCTCCACGAGATCGGGCCGGGCGTCGTGGGCCAGCGCCTCGACCCGGTCACGATGTTGGGACAGCAACGAATAGCGCTGGTCGTCGTCAAGGTGCCGTCGGTCGGCAATGCGCCAGGCCGCCCTGTGCTCTAGGTGGGACAGCGCGTACCAGTCGCTCTGGCGCTTCAGGCGACCTAGGGGCAGGTGCTCCTGGCGCCACGACAGCACAGACCATGCCGGCGGGTCGAGGTCCTCGACCGGCAACGCCGGTCGATCAGCGGTCCCGGCGGGGCACAGAGGTGGCAAGGGGAGAGGGATAAGGCCCGGAGGCGCCCGCAGCGTCTCCAGAGCCACGGCGCGGACGCGGGCCGGTCCAATGTGCGCGTCGCGCAGGAGCTTGACCACCTCGGTATCGGCCTGGTCGATTACGGCAACGGCGAGGTGCCCGGCGGCGAACGGCTCCTGGCGGTCAGTGGCGAAGCGCGTGGCGGCCTGGACGGCCTGCGAGGCGAGGTAGCCCGTGCCACCGCCAAGATTGCTGGGCGGCTCCGCCCGCGGGTAAAGCCATCGCTCACGGGCTGGCTTCAGGATCGTTGCCAGGGGACCCTGGACCTCTGCCAGAGCGGCAAGCAGGTGCACGGGCTGGCATCTCTCGTTGCTCTCCGAAGCGATCGACAAGGCACGCCGCACCACGCGTTGACCCGGGCCGTCACGCCAGCCACGAGGCTCCACGCCCTCCAGGATGCCACCATCACTAGTGACCTCCCGAGCGGACCGGGCTGTAGCCCAAACGGTGGCCAGGGATGCCCCGACTTGGACCCGACCCGCACGTCCCACTTATCGGGCGGCGGCGGGACCGTGACCGTGTTTACGGCCACCTCTTCGAGGGCGTCCAGGCGAAGCTCTCAGACCAGCTCGACGTCTCCGGGAAAAGACTGCCAATTCCCCCGCAATGGGCACGCTCGTAAATCTCCACGCGAGACGAGATTTGACACAGACAGGACACGCGTGACACGCGTAGGACACGCGCCAGCGGCCTCCAACGGTCACAGACGGGTAACTACGGTCATGTATTACCGCAGGTCAGAGCTACTTTCCACTCCCTGACCTGCCGCCCCTCAGCGCTCCGGGGGAGAGACTCGAACTCTCAACCTAGTGATTAACAGTCACCCGCTCTGCCGGTTGAGCTACCCCGGAAAACTGTCGGCCACGCTACCATCTCGGGACCGGCCCCTAGAGCGTCACCGTCGGGGAGCCTGCTGCTACTCGTCCAGGTAGTCCCGCAACTGCCCGCTGCGCAGAGGTTGGCGCAGCTTGGCCAAGCTCTTGGACTCAATTTGGCGGACCCGCTCACGGGTCACACCAAACGCCTTGCCAACTTCCTCCAGCGTCCTGGCCTGGCCGTCGTCGAGGCCGAACCGTAACCGGACAACCTTGCGCTCCCGTTCTGACAGGTCGGCCAGGACGCTGCGGACGGCCGCCGTCAGCATCGCCTGCGCCGCCGCCTCACTGGGAGCCAGCGCGGTGTCGTCTTCCAGGGTGTCCGACAAGTTGAAGGTGTCCTCTCCGAGAGGCTGTTCAAGCGAGACCGTGTCCTGGCTGATGCGGAGGATCTCGCGCACCCGGTCCGGCGTCATTTCGGCCCGCTTGGCCACCTCGTCGATGCTCGGCTCCCGCCCCGTCTCCTGCAGGAGGCTGCGCTGCGCCCGGACAACGGCGTTGATGTTGTCGACCATGTGGACTGGGATGCGTATGGTGCGGGCTTGGTCGGCGATGGCCCGGCTGATGGCCTGGCGGATCCACCAAGTGGCATAGGTCGAAAACTTGAAGCCTTTGGTGTAGTCGAACTTGTCGACCGCACGCATGAGGCCGAGGTTGCCCTCCTGGATCAGGTCGAGGAACGACATGCCCCGGTTGCGGTACCACTTGGCCACCGAGACCACCAGGCGCAGGTTGGCCTCGACCAGGACCTGGCGGGCCATGATGCCCTCGGCCCGGAGACGTTCGTCCGCCTCACGCTGCTTGTCAAGGGCGCGTTGGTGGGGGCCCCGGGGCCCTGACGGGTTCTGGCGCGCCCGCTGCTCGAGCTCCTCGAGGTGACGGGCAGCGGCTATGCCCCGCTCGACGCAGCGGGCCAAAGCGACCTCTTGCTCGCCCGAAAGGAGGCGCACCTTGCCGATCTCTTTCAAGTACGCCCGCACCGAGTCCGAGCTGCCCGGAGCGGCGGCACCGATCTCGAGCTGGAGGCCGGCCACCGATAGCCGCCGGCCGTTCCGGAAAGGCTCACGCGGCTTTTTGCGCAGCAGGCGGTAGCGCGCCAGCCCGTCCGGGCCGACCTGGTCGGTGCCGTCGGGGGCGACCTCCGCCACCAAGCTGACCAGGCCCTCGTCAGAGAGCAGTTCTTTCGGCTCCCGCCATTCGATGCCCTCTGCAGTGACCCGGCCAACCACCGCCGAGATCAGCTCAGTGCGCAGCTCGACGCCTTCGAGCACAGACATCAGGTCGTGGGGAGCCAAGAAACCGCGTTCCCGGCCCAGCCTCAAAAGAGCCAGGAACTCAGGGGTCGCCTCCCCTGAGGCTGTGAAAGGTGCTCTCACGGTTCCTACAGAGCCTCTCGTTCTACAGAGCCTCTCTGTCGTCGGAAGACGGGCCCGCGGGGGTCATGTTAGGGCTTGCCAGTAACAAATCTGACAATTGCCCTTCTGCCGCCTCCAAACGAGCCTCGTAGTCGGGCCCAGGCTCCACCGAGCGCAGCGCCTGCAAGCCGAGCTGGAACAGCGCCGTACGCTTGGCCAGCTCGGCGTGGCTCGAGGTCGGGGTACTGCTCCTGGCTTCCCTGCGCAGTTCCGCCAGGGCGCGAGCCGCCGCCTGTTCCACCAGCCGGCGGACGACGTCGTCGGCATCCTCTTTGCTGTCGACGACAGCCAGCTGACTCAGCAGGTCCGCCACCTCCGGCGACGCCGACTCGATGGCACCGTGGAGGGTCATCGCCCCCGCCAGCTCGGCAAACGTCGCCCGGGCCAGCTCCGAACTGAACAGGACGGGGTGGAGACGGCCCGCCACCTGGTCGGGCCGGTGGACGGCCAGGCGCAAAGCCTCCAGCTCGGGCCGGGGCAGCGGCGACCGGCTCTGAGGCCGGGCCTGTGACACTCCGGGGGCGGCGCCTGGAGCCGTACCAGAGCGGGGGGCGCCGGGGAGGGTGGCACCGGGGCGGACGGGAGCGGCGGGGACGGGGCGGGGCAGCGAGCGCAGCTGATCGGGGCTGAGCCGGCACCGGTCCGAGACCTGCATCAGGTATTGGTCCCGGACCAACGCGTCTGGGTGCTCAGCGATCAAGGCCAGGCTGGCCTCCGCCGCCCGAGCCCGGCCCTCCGGGTTACGCAGGTCAGCATGGGCGAAGAGACGCTCGAGCCGGAAGCCGAGGTAGGGCATGGCGCCCGAGACCGCCTCGCGCAGGCGCTCGGGATCGCTCTGGGCCAGGTCGGCGGGATCGGCGCCCGGTGGCAGGGCGACGACCGAGATCTCGGCGTCGAAGCGTCGCTCCCAGTCGTAGAAATGCTCGGCCGCCCCCTGGCCGGCGGGATCGGCGTCATACGCCAGGACGATGCGGCGGGAAAAGCCGGTGAGCAGCTTGATATGACCCTCGGCCAGCGCCGTGCCACAGGTGGCTACGGCCTCGGTGACGCCGGCGCGCTGCAGGCCGATCACGTCGGTGTAACCCTCGCACACCACCACGCGGCCCTGTTCGACGACGGTGGATTTGGCCCAGTTGAGCCCGTACAGCACCCGGCTCTTGTCATATATGGGCGTGGCCTGGGTGTTCTTGTACTTGGGCCCGGTACCCCCGGGCAGCAGGCGCCCGCCCAGGCCCACCGGCCGGCCGGCGGCGTCAAAGATGGGGAACAGCACCCGGGCGCGGAACGAGTCGTTGAGGCGGTTCGCCTTGTTGCGGAACGCCAGGCCCACGGCCACCAGTAGCTCGCCCTGCACCCCGGCGCTGGCCACCAGGGCGTCCCACCCGTCGGGCGCCCAGCCCAGGCGGTACTTCTTCACCGTCTCGCTGTCGTAGCCCCGGCTGCGCAAGTACCGCCGGGCATCGGCCGCGTCGGGCGCGCCGACGAGGCGGGCGTGGTACCAGTTGACCGCTCGCTCCATGGCTTCGGTGAGCTCCGTGGACCGTTTGTGCGCCCCGCCGGCGTGGTCCTCGCCGTCGTAGCGCAGAGTTATGCCGGCCCGCGCCGCCAGCGTCTCAACGGCCGTGGCAAAGTCCAGGTGCTCGGTCTCGCGCAGGAACGAAATAGCGTCGCCCCGCACCTGGCAGCCGAAGCAGTAGTAGACGCCCAGCTCCCCGTTTACCGAGAACGAGGCTGTGTTTTCACCGTGGAACGGGCACAGTCCGACCCACTGGGTGCCCACCCGGCGCAGGGCAACGCGTTCGGAGACGAGGGCCACGAGGTCGGTGGCCGACCTGACCCGTTCTACGTCCTCGGCAACGATCCCCACAGGCAGAGACTAAAGCGTGCCGGTGACCGGTCAGGGGCGAGGCCCGGCGCTACCAGGCCAGGCGCGACTGGACCACCTCGACCAGTCGGTCGATAGGCACCCGCTCTTGGGCCGTCGTGTCGCGCTCGCGCACGGTGACCGCCTTGTCCTCGAGAGACTCGAAATCGATCGTCACGCACAGCGGAGTACCGATCTCGTCCTGGCGGCGGTAACGCCGGCCGATGGCGCGAGTCACGTCGTAGTCGCACATGGTGACCGGCTGCAGGAGCGCCAGGACCTCCTCTGACAGCGGCAGCAGAGTGTCCTTCTTCGACAGCGGCAGCACCGCCACCTGGTAGGGGGCGATGCGGGGGTGCAGACGAAGTACGGTGCGGGCCTCGCCGGCGACTTCGTCCGTGGTATAGGCGGCGATCAAAAATGCCATCATCGTGCGGGCTACCCCGGCGGCGGGCTCGATGACGTGAGGCACGTAACGTTCGCCGGTGGTCTGGTCGAAGTACTCGAGCACTTGCCCGCTCGCTTCTGCGTGCGCCTTCAGGTCGAAATCGGTGCGGTTGGCAATGCCCTCGAGTTCGCCCCATCCCCACGGGAAATCAAACTCGACGTCCGCCGTCCCGGCTGAATAATGGGAGAGCTCCTCGGCGCTGTGATGGCGCAGGCGCAACATCTCGCGCGGTATGCCAAAGCGCAGGTACCACTCGAAGCGCTCCTTGCACCAGTACTCGAACCAGCGGGGGGAGTCGGCGGGCGGCACGAAGTACTCGAGCTCCATCTGTTCGAACTCGCGAGTGCGGAACACGAAGTTGCCCGGGGTGATCTCGTTGCGGAACGACTTGCCGATCTGGGCCGTGCCGAAAGGTGGCCGGAGGTGCTCGGTCTGCACGACGTTGGCAAAATTCACGAAATGGCCCTGGGCCGTTTCCGGTCGTAGGTAGGCGACAGCACCATCGTCCTCCACGGGGCCCGCGAACGTCTTGAACATCAGGTTGAACGGCCGCGCCTCGGTGATGTCCGTACTGGCGCAATTGAGGCATTTGAGCTTGCCGTCCTCGGTGGTCGGCAATTGGTCCGCCCGCCAACGCTGCTTGCACGAGCGGCAGTCGACAAGGGGGTCAGTGAAGTTTTTCAAGTGCCCCGACGCTTCCCAGATTTTCGGGCTGGACAGGATGGCGGCGTCGAGGCCCACGACCTCCCGGCGCATCTGGACCATCGAGCGCCACCAGGCTTCCTTCACGTTGCGGGCCATGAGCACCCCGAGCGGCCCATAATCGTAGGTCGAGCGGAAACCACCATAAATCTCGGCCGAGGGGAAAACGAAACCGCGTGCTTTGCACAAACGGACCAGTTCTTCCATGCTAACGGGCATTGTGGAGAGGCTAGTGGGCCCGTGGCCCACCCCGGGCCAGGAGGCCTGGCGGCTGGACTCGTCGCTAGGNNTAGGGGATGGCCGCTAGGGGATGTCGAGGACGTGCATGGCCCGCAGGTTCCGCTCGAGGTGGTGCTCCAGCGAGATCGTGGCCAGATGGCTGACTTCGCCCGTGACCGCGCTGGCCGGCAATTGCAAGGCGCGGGCCAGTTGGCCGCCCAGGACCCAGCCCAGCAGCTCGAGAGCGGCCGGGCTGAGCGGCTGGCCCTGGCGGCAGTCCCGGCACAGCGCCCCGCCTTGGGCGATGTCGAAGGCGACCAGGTTGGCCGCCGGGGGCCTCGCCCCACAGCCGGCGCAGCAGTCGAGCAGGGGCCCGGCGCCGTCCAGGGAAAGCAGCTTCCAGTAAAACGACGCCAAGACCAGCGGGCCGGGCTGGCGGACCAGGGCCCGCAGGGCTCCGACCATCATCCGGTAAAGAGCTTCAGAGGGCTCGCGTTCCTGGGCCACCTGTTCGGTGGCCTCGGCCATGGCCAGCCCCTGGCCCAGGCACCCGAGGTCCTCGTGCAGCTTCCGCCAAGGCTCGATCGTCTCCGCCTGGCTCACGATGTCGAGCTCGCGCCCTTCGTACATCAGCAGCTCCACATGGCTCAACGGTTCGAGACGGCCCCCGATGCGGCTCTTGGTGCGGCGGACTCCCTTGGCCACCGCCCTCACCTTGCCGTGACCGGGCGTCAGCATGACCACTATCCGGTCTGCCTCGCCCAGCTTGTACGTCCGCAGCACGACCCCACGGTCGCGATATAACGACATGACTGTAAGTATCTTCGCACGCAGGGCGGGCCCTCACGTCTCGGTCCCACCCGGGGCAGGCCGCCCGGCCCCCTCAGCCGTTTTACGACGGCAGGCCGTCATGGTCGCGCTCGCCCCTGGTCAAGCCGAAACGGCGCTCCCGCTGCTGGTACTCGCGTACCGCCTCGACCAGGTGCTCGCGGCGGAAATCGGGCCAGAGCACGTCCATGAAGACCAGCTCGCTGTAGGCGATCTCCCACAGCAGGAAGTTGGAGATGCGGTACTCCCCCGAAGTCCTGATGAACAGGTCGGGATCGGGCATCTCGGGCAGGTAGAAGTGCTTGCGCAGCGCCCGCTCGTCCACCTGTGAGGCCTTGACGCCCTCCGCCACGAGGGCGCGGGCCGCGTCTACGATCTCGGCCCGGCCTCCGTAGTTGAACGCCACCGTGAGCGTCATGGCCTTGTTGTGCTTGGTCAGCTCGGCCGTCTCGTCCATCCGGCGCAGGATCCACCCCGGTACACGCCAGTCGCGCCGACCGGCAAAGCGGATGCGGACACCGAGATCGTGTAGTTCGTCCCGCCTACGGGTGAGCAGGTCGTCGGCGATGATGCTCAACAGGAAGCGGACTTCCTGGTGCGGGCGGCGCCAGTTCTCGGTCGAGAAGGCGAACACCGTGAACCACTCCAGGCCCAGCTCGACCGCCCCTTTGGCCGCGTCCAACAAGGCTTCTTCTCCGGCCCGGTGGCCTTCGGTGCGTGCCAGCCCCCTTTTGGTGGCCCACCGCCCGTTGCCGTCCATGACACAGGCGACGTGACGGGGCAGGCGCCGGGGGTCGATACCGTCCAGATCCATTGCTGGCAAGCTACTGCCCCGCCGACCCGCGCGGGACCAGCCGCCCGAGCCCCCCAATCGCGACCGTCATGGGCGGCGGTCTTCGCCGTCCACCGACCGGTCTTCGATCTCCCAGGCGTGGTCCAGCACGTGCCATAACAGGCGCCGGGCGGCATAGCGGGGGGGCCAGCCCGGCCGGGCCGTCGCCAGGGGCTCGCCGGACCGGCACCACTCGAGGATGGCGCCCCGGTTGGCCTCGACGCCAGCGCGGTCACCGGGGGCGGGCACCGCCAGCTTGATGCCCACCCGTTGGGCGAACATCTGCTCAGCGCCGACCACGTGCTCCACAATGGCGTCCCGGTCCCGGCCACCGCCCCGTGGCCCCTTGCGCAAGGAGTCGGGGGCACCGGCCACGATCTCGTCGAACAGCTCCCAGGCGGCGGAGGCCAAAGCCGCTGTACGGGCCGCCTCCTGCCTGCTCACGGGCTCGTAGTCGCGCTCCAGGACCCTGGTCGGGGCGCCGAAGTCCGCCCCGCCCGACCGCGTGGGGACGCGCTCGACCACCTCCCAGCCGTGCCCAGGGCCAGCGCCGGAACTGACGCCGGCGCGGGCCACCACCGGTGCGTAGCGCGTGACGTACTCGCTCAGCGCCAGGAGAGCGGCCTGCTCGGTCTTGGCCACCCGGCACAGGCCGGGCCACTCGAGGCTGCAAGCAAAGGACCGCTTGGCGCCGGCCTCGATGTAAACGGGGCTCCCGGCGGCGACCATCACAAGCCCAGGCGGTCCAAGATCTCGGGCTTACCCTGCCAGTCCTGAGCCACCCGGACGGACAGCTCCACGTAGGCGCCCTGCGGCAGCTGGGCGCGGACCGCCGTGCCGACTTTTTTTAGCACCGCCCCGCCGTGGCCTATGACCATCCCCTTCTGGGAGTCGCGTTCGACCAGGATCTCGCACCTCACGTACGGCCAGTCCCAATCGGTCACCTGACAGGCGATGCTGTAGGGCAGCTCCTCTCGGGTGACCGCCAGCAACTGCTCGCGGACCAGCTCGCTCAACCACTGGCGCTCGTCGACCTCGCCGCCCATGGCCGCCATGCCGCCCTTTGGCGCGTCGGCCGGCTCCCCCGGATAGAGCGGCGGCCCTTCCGGGAGCCTCCTGGCCAGGGCGGCGACAAGTTCGCCGACGCCGGCCCCGGTACGGGCGGACACCGCGAAGTACTCGTCGAAGCCCCACTCCCCCACCGCCTGGAGCTGGGCCAGGATGGCGGCCCGGGGCATACCGTCGATCTTGTTGACGACGCACACATGACGGTCCGCCGGGGCCAGCCGGTCGGCGACGAAACGGTCACCGCCGCCCACGCCGGACTTGCCGTCGACCACGAGCACGACGGTGTCCACTCCTTCGACGGCGTTGAGCGCGGTCCGGTTGAGACGCTGGCCCAGCAGCGTCCGGGGCTTGTGCAACCCGGGCGTGTCCACGAACACGATCTGGGCCGTCCCGGTGCTGAGCACGGCCCGCAGGGCCCCGCGGGTCGTTTGCGGCTTGTCGGAGACGATCGAGACCTTGCGGCCCATCATGGTGTTGAGCAGGCTGGACTTGCCCACGTTGGCCCGGCCCACGAGGGTCACGAGGCCGGCGCGCGGAGCATCCGGCGAGCCTTGTTGGGGGGGACGCAAGACTACGGCTCGGCCCCGGCGGTGCCAGGGACGGGGGTCTCGTCGGGCGGGGACAGCGGCGCGATAAGGACCTGGGCGATGCGACGGCCGTCGACTTTCTGGGCGACGAGCCGGTGGTCCGAGAACTCCGCCGCCTCGCCTTCGACGGGGACGTGGCCCAGGAGGTGGTAGAAGAAGCCCCCGACGGTGTCCCAGTCCCCTTCGGGCAGTTCGAAACCCGCGACCTCGTTTATCTCGTCGATGGGCACTCGTCCGTCCACCTGGAGGCTGCCGTCGTCCAGCAGCTCCAGTTGGGGCCGGTCGACGTCGTACTCGTCGGAAATCTCGCCTACCAGCTCCTCCAGTACGTCTTCGAGGGTTATGAGGCCGGCCGTGCCGCCGTACTCGTCGACCACGATGGCCAGGTGCTGCTTGCCCGCCTGCATTTCGCGCATGACCTCAGCCACGCGCTTGCTATCGGGCAGGAACTGGGGCTGGCGCATGAACAGGGTGACGGGCTCCTCGGCCTTGTCATCACGCTCGGCCCGCATCATGTCTTTCACGTACACGACACCGACGATGTCGTCGATCCCCTGCCCGTAGACCGGGACGCGGCTGAAGCCGGCGGTGGCCGCGATGTCGGCCGCCTGGCGCAGCGTGGCGGAAGCGGGCACCGTCACCATGTCCGGCCGGGGCACCATCACCTCTCGGGCCACGGTGTCGCCGAAGTCGATGATCGAATGGATCAGCTTGCGCTCCTCGCGCTCGATCACGGCTTCGTCGGCGGCGGTATCGGCCATGGCCAGGAGCACTTCCTCGGTGACGTAGGGCCCTTCCTTCAGGCCCTGGCCCGGCAGCACCAGGTTCGACAACCATATAAGGCCCAGCGTGCCCCAACGCAACGGCGGGAAGCTGACCACGGCGGCGAGGAAGGGGGCCATCGACAGCGCGGCGCGCTCGGAATGCTGGACGGCCCATATTTTCGGCGCCAGCTCGGCGAAAACGAAGATGAACACGACCTCGAACAATGTGGCTATGACGACGCCCCAGGGCCCAAAAGCCTGGTCCGCCACAACACCCACCATGGTGGCGGCGACCAGGGTGCACATCTGCAGAGCGAACAGGATGACCGGAAGGTTGTGTTCGGGGTGCTCGACCAATTTGAAGAGCGCCGTGGCCCCGCGCCGCTGCTCTTCGACCAGGGCCAAGGCCTTCACTTTCGAAGTGCGGGTAATTGCCGTCTCCGAGAGAGCGAACAGGGCCGAGAACACGATAAGGACCAGCACTGTCCCGAGCAGCGCGGCGTCTGTCCCCGTAAAGCGGGCGCTAGCCAGCATCGTCTACTTGGCCCCGGCGGCGCCGTCCTTGCCGGCCTCCCCGTCGGCGCCCGCCCTGTCGGGCCGGCCCGCCGCACCCGCGGACGGCTCCAGCCCCCCCGCGGCCGCGCCCCCTACCTCTGCGCCGGTGCCGCCCCCCGACCGGGCCGGCCACGCCTCGGACCGCAGAGCACCGTGATGGCGAGCCAAAAGCTCGCGCTCCTTGGCTTCCATCTCCTCGGCCTCGTCGTCCTCGTCGTGGTCCATGCCCATGAGGTGCAAGAGACCGTGCACTATCAGCAAAGCGATCTCGTCGTCGAAAGTGCCGGCATGCTCGGCCGCGTTGCGGAAGGCCACCGCGGGGCAGATGACGATGTCGCCGAGCAGGACGGGGGCGTCCTCGGGTTCTGAGGGCAACCCCGGGCCGGTGCCTCCCGAATCGGGCGAGCGCCCGCTCTCCACCGGCTCCTCGTCGATAGGGAACGCCAGGACGTCCGTGGGGCCGTCCCTACCGAGGAACCTGCTGTTCAACTCGGCGATGGACATCTCGTCCACGAAAAGCACGGACAGTTCGGCGTCGCCCGAGAGCCCCTCCTGTTCGAGGACGGCCTCTGCCAGGCGGGCCCAGCGCAGGGTGTCGACAGGGTGGTCGTTTTGTTCGTCGGCGGCAAAAACCTCTACTGTCACTGGGCTACTCCGCCGGGCCCCCACGCCGACCAGACGCCCGGGCGTCGGCATGGGCCGTCGACTCGTAGGCGTCGTAGGCCGAGACGATATCGGCGACAATACGGTGGCGGACAACGTCCCGGCTGCCCAGACGGACAAAAGCTATCCCCTCGATGTCTCTTAGGACCTGGTCCAGTTCGGCCAGCCCGGAGCGCCCGCCCGGCAGGTCCACCTGGGTTATGTCGCCGTTGACAACGACCTTCGAGCCGAAGCCGATCCGGGTGAGGAACATCTTGAGCTGCTCGGGAGTCGCATTTTGCGCCTCGTCCAGGATTATGAAGCTACCGTTCAGTGTCCGGCCCCGCATGTAAGCGAGTGGCGCCACTTCGATCGTCCCGTTGTCCAGCAGACGGCGCGCCCCGTCCGTCCCCAGCATGTCGTAGAGGGCGTCGTAAAGGGGGCGTAAGTAGGGGTCGATCTTGGCCATCAGGTCCCCGGGCAGGAAGCCCAGGCGTTCGCCGGCCTCGACGGCGGGGCGGGTCATTATTATCCGGTCGACGGATTTGGTCTGCAGTGCCTGGACCGCCAGGGCCACAGCCAGATAGCTCTTGCCGGTGCCGGCGGGGCCGATGCCGAAGGTCACGATGTTGGCGCTGATTGCATCCACGTACCGTTTTTGGCCGCTCGACTTCGGGCGCACGGCGCGGCCTCGGGCGGACCGAAGGATTTCGGCCGTCAGGATCTCGGAGGGCTGCCCGTCGGCACGCAAGATGTCGATGGTCCGGGCCACCACCTGGGGGTCGACGACCTGACCTCGTTCGAGCAGCAGCTTCAGTTCCTCGACCAGACGTGCCACCACGGCCGCGTCGGTGCCGTCGATATTGAACTCGTTGCCCCGGGCCACGATACGGGCGCCCCCGAAGGCCTCCTCCACTGAGCGCAGGTTCTCGTTGAGCGGGCCGACCAGACCGGCCATGAGGTGATTGGGGACGGTAACGGTTACGGACACGTGTGCCCCTTCAATCTAGCGTCACCTCGGACGCCAACCGAGGCTTCGCCCATGTTCCGCCTGGAGATGCTGGTGGGGGCGGCTCAGCACCGGCCGCCTAGCGTCATTGGGCCGGCTCGCCGGGCGTACCTCTGGGATCGGGGTAGAGGTGCTCGAGGGTGCCAGGGACGATCCTCGCCCTTTCGATGAAGGAGTCGAGCTCGTGCGCCTGCAGGCGGATAACCCGCCCCATCTTGTAGGCGGGTAGCAGCCCTTCGTCTATGAACCGGTACAAGGTGCGCAGGGTCACCCCCAACCGGGCGCAAGCTTCGGGAGTGCTTATCCACTCGATGGGCTCAGTTGCCACGAAACGAACTTACCCGTACACGCTCGCAGCTAAGGTCTCGGAGGCGGATTTTCCCGTAGCTGCGCCTCGAGATGGGCGGCACCGACGGCGGCGGCGGTCGCCTCCCGGTAGTGCAGGTTGTTCGTAGGAGCGCTGTAACAGCCCGTGGCCTGCAGGTCCTCCAGCCAGTCCCCATAAGCCGTGGCAGCCCGAGCCGAGGCAGCGATGGCTCCCACCAGGTCGGTGGACAGCCCAAGGCCGCCCGGCATCTGGGAAAGCAGCTCCTGGTCCGCCTGCACACGGGCGAGGACCTGGCGGTAGATAGCGCCGGCATGGCCGATCTCGGCTATTAGCTCGGCCCGGGCACTGCTTTGGGGCATAGTCGTCCGGCAGGCGCCGTCTATGGCGTTTTTCACCAGGGCCTGGGCCGTCGCGCCGGTGGCCAGCAGGCTCTCGAGCACTTGCTCGGGTGAGCGCCCCGGATGGGAAGTCGACGGTGTCGTGCGCGGGGCCACCTTGTCGTCCCCGACGCGCCACACAACGACCACCGCCACGCCGGCGAGAGCGCAAAGCAGGCCCACCAGCACGAGCAGGGCGCTGAGGCGCCGGTGAGACCGGCCTCGGCCACCCGCCCTTGTCCCGTCCTCGCCTCCCCCCCGCCCCTCGTCCTGGCCGGCCGGGTAGGCCCGGCTCCCCCGGCCCGGCGCCGGGCCGGGGGCCCTTGGAGAGACATGCACGGGGGCCGTGGGCGCCTCTCGGGGGGGCTCGGGGCGCAGGCGGCGTCCCGGCTCTCGGCCGCGGGGCGCCCCCGGACCAGGCGTAGCCCAGCGCAGCCCCGGCTTGTCCGATCGTGGTGCCGGCGGCATGGTGGGGAGCTCTTCGATTTCGCCGGACGCGCCCGTTCCCTCCGCCTTCGCCGCCTCGTCTGCCAAACCCCAGCCTCCCTGCCGCCAAACAATACCCGTCCCGGCCGGCCGATCTTCGCTGTCGGGCGGTTGAGCTCCCCCTTTCAGGGGCGGACGGCTCCTCCAACGCTCCCCGGGTCAAGCAGCCTGACAGCCACCTCGTTGGCCAGCAACCGGCCCGGCAAGGTCAGTACGGCCCGGCCCGAGCCGTGCCCGCCCTCGCCTGCAGTGACGAGCCCTCGCTCGTAAAGCTCCTCCGGGACGACTTCGGCGGGCACGCCTGCCACCGTCCTCAGGCTCAGGACCAAAGCCTCGGCCGCCCGTTGGCCGGGCACCAGGGTCTCCCCGGCCGCTTCGACAGCGGCCTTCTTGTCCACCAGGCCGCAGTAGCGCTCCGGGGTGCGTACGTTCCACCACCGGCGAGCGCTGCCGTCAGGGGACACGAGGTGAGAATGGGCGCTGCAACCGAGCCCAAGGTACTCCCCCTGCGCCCAATAGAGCAGGTTGTGGGCACAGCGCGCTCCCGGACGGGCCCAGTTCGAGATCTCGTACCACTGGAAACCGGCATCGCCCAGCACTTGGTCGGCCAGAAGGTACTTGTCGGCCTGGTCGTCGTCATCGGGGTGACGGGCGGGCTCGGAGGCCAGAGGCGTCCCTGGTTCGACCGTCAAGGCGTACGCGCTCACGTGCGACGGCGCCGGGTCAAGGGCGAGCACGCCCTCCAGCGACGCGCGCCAGTCGGCCAGGGTCTCTCGGGCCGCTCCGAAGATCAGGTCCACGTTATAGGTCTCGGCAAAGCCCGCGTCGGCGGCCAACCGGGCAGCACCGACGACCGACGCCGGGTCGTGCTCCCGCCCGAGCGACGCCAGGACGTGAGGCACCATCGACTGCGCGCCGAAGGACAACCTGGTCACGCCGCCCGCTCGGAGGGCGGCCAGCTGGGCCGCCGATACGGTCTCGGGGTTGCACTCCACGGTCACCTCCGCGTCCGGGGCGACACCGACGCTCTCCCGTAGCGCGTCGAGGATGCTTATGAGCGCGTCGGCCGGCAACAACGACGGTGTCCCGCCCCCGAAGAAGACCGACGTGGCCGGGCCCCGTCCGAGGCCCCCGAGGCGCCCGGCGTCGGCCACGCACGCACCCACGTAGCGCGGCCACAACTCGTAACGGTCGGACCAGGTGGCAAAGGCGCAATAGTCGCAGCGGCGGCGGCAGAAGGGGATGTGGACGTACAACCCGAAGGCTTCGCGCAAGAGAGTTAGCATACGAGACTCGTGCTGGCACTGATCTTCCCCGGGCAGGGCTCGCAGCGTCCCGGCATGGGAGCACCCTGGCGGGGGCAGCCGTCCTGGGCCGTCGTCGACCGCCTGAGCGAAGCCACCGGCCGGGACATCTCCTACCTGCTCCTCGAAGCGGACGCCGAGGGCCTGCGGGCCACCCGCAACGCTCAGCTGGCGACCTACGCCCTCAGCCTGGTGGTCCTGGACGCGGCGTCGCGAGGACCGTTGGCGGCGTGGGGACCAGGGCGCCTCGCCGCCGCCGGCCACAGCCTGGGCGAGTACACCGCGCTCGTAGCGGCGGGCGCCCTGGAGGCAGAGCCCGGGGCGCGGCTGGTGCAGGCCCGGGGTGATGCCATGCAGGCGGCGGCCGACGCCAACCCGGGGACGATGGCGGCCGTGCTCGGTCTGGGCGTGCCCGAGGTCGTCACCGCCTGCCGGGCCACGGAGGGCGCGTGGGTGGCCAACGACAACACGCCGGTCCAGGTGGTCGTATCGGGGACGGCGGCGGGAGTGGAACAGGCCGGCCAGGCCGCGCTCGGTCGAGGGGCCAAGCGCGTGGTCGCCCTCCAGGTCGGTGGTGGCTTCCACTCGCCCCTCATGGCGCCGGCTCAGGGGGCGCTCGACGCCGCTGTCGGCGCGACCGCCTTCAGCGTGGCCCATTTCCCCGTGGTGGCCAACGTCGACGCCCGGGCTCATACCGACGGGTTCGCCGCTCTGTTGTCCGCCCAGCTGTGCTCGCAGGTGCGCTGGCGGGAGACCCTCGGGGCCCTGGCGGAGATGGGTACCAGGGTGTTCGTCGAGTTGGGCCCCGGGACCGAGCTGTCGGGCATGGTGCGCCGCACGCTGCCCGACGCCGCCCGAGCCAACGTGGCCGGGCCGGCGGACCTCGACGCCCTGGCGGCAGCTGTGGAGGCCTTTGACGGGCCGTAACAGGCGGGCTCAGGCGGCGCCGAGCAACTTCCGCCAATTGGTCAGACCGGCTTGGACCTCGGCCGGCGTCAACTTGAGCGCTCCCTCGGCGACGGCGTCGGCCACCGCCCGCTGGCGAGAGTAGTCGTGGTGAACGCCGGCGAACAGGGCCCGGCGGTGGGCGACAAGGTCGGCCGGGGCGCCGGGCAGGAACCCCCACAGCGTGAAGGCCCATTCCATGTCGTAAATGACCGGCCCACGGTGGAACGTCGACGAGCGGCGCGTGCCACAGGCGAAACAGCCGGCGATGGCGTCGGCGATGGCGTCGCCCTCGCTCAGCACGGCCCGATCGGCCACCCGCTTGGCCAGCTTCAACCCGAACCCCAGGTCGGAGCCGGTAGAACCCAGCCTGGCGCCCACGGGCTGACGGAGAGAAGCAATCTCGGCCGGCCGGTCATGGGACCAGTGCCGAGGAGTGGACAGGCGGCTGGAGGGCCTGACCCTGTCGGTGGACACCAGCGGGACGTACTCCGGTTGAGCCATGGGCCCCAACCTTATCCGCCGCACCTTTGGCGCAGGGTGGTCGCCTTCACTGGAGCCGGTCGCCTCCACCAGGGCGGTCGCCGGCCTCGTGCTCGGTGGCGCCGGTGTGCAGCAGCCCAAAAACGATGGAGTCCGAAAGGGCTTCCCAGGAGGCCTCGATCACGTTCTCCGAGACGCCGGTGGTGGTCCACGAGCGCTCGCCGTCGGTCGAGTCGATCAGCACCCGGGTTACGGCCGCCGACCCCGTGGACGAATCGAGGACCCTCACCTTGTAGTCGGTGAGGTGGATCCGGGCCAGTTCGGGATGACGGGGGCCGAGGGCTTTGCGCAGGGCGGCGTCCAGGGCGTGCACCGGCCCGTTGCCTTCGGCCACCTCCATGATGCGCTCGTCGCCCACGAAGACCTTGATGCGCGCCTCGGTGAGGAAAGTGCCGTCCTCCCTGAGGTCGGTCACGACCCGGTTCGACTCGAGGCGGAAATAGGACTGCTTCCAGCCGGTGGCCGCCCTCATGAGCAGCTCGAGCGAGCCGTCGGCCACTTCGAAGTGGTAGCCGGCGTACTCGAGCTCCTTCAGCCGCTCGACCACGTAGGCCACCTCGTCGTCTGTCATCTCGATCCCGAGCTGCTCGGCCTTGAGGGCGACAGAGGAACGGCCCGACATCTCCGAGACGACGAAGCGGGTGGTGTTGCCGACCAGCTCGGGCCGGACATGGGAGTAAGCGCCCGGGGCGCGGGCAATGGCACTGGTGTGGATGCCGGCTTTGTGGGCGAAGGCGGACAGGCCCACAAAGGGCTGGTGCGGGTCGGGGGCGAAGTTGGCGATCTCGGCGATGTGGCGGGCCACAGGGGTGAGCAGCTCCAGGCGTTCGGGCCCGATGGTCTCAATGCCCAACTTCAGGCTCAGGTTGGCTATGACCGCGGTGAGGTCGGCGTTGCCGGTGCGCTCGCCGTAACCGTTTATGCACCCCTGTACGTGGTCGGCGCCGCGGCGGACGGCGACGAGGGAATTGGCCACCGCGCAACCTGCGTCGTTGTGAAAATGCACGCCGAGCCGGCCCGTGGTGATGTGGCGGGCCTCGCCCACAGCTCTTTCGACCTGGTGGGGCAGCATCCCGCCGTTGGTGTCGCACAGGACGGGCGTGGCGCCGCACTGCTCCACCACCCGCAGGAAGTCGGCGCAAAAGCCCGGTCCCTCCAGGAACCCGTCAAAGAAATGCTCGGCGTCGACAAAGACGACCTTGCCGTTGTTGCGCAGGTAAGTGACCGAGTCGGCGACCATGTCGAGCGCCTCGACGGTGGTGGTCCTGAGGGTCTCGGTTATATGCCAGGGTGACGACTTGGCCACCAGGCAGACGACGCCGGTGCCCGCTCCCACCAGGTCGGCCATGACCGGGTCGGTCTCGGCCCGGCCCCCCGCTTTCCGGGTGGCCCCGAAGGCCACGAGCCGGGCGCCGGCCAACTCCAGTTCGCCGGCGGCGGCCCGTTGGAAGAACTCGCGGTCCTTCGGGTTGGCCCCCGGCCAGCCCCCCTCTATGTAATGGACACCGAGGCGGTCCAGCTGTTCGGCGATCCGCAGCTTGTCGGCCACGGTGAGCGAGAGGCCTTCCGCCTGGCTGCCGTCTCTTAGCGTCGTGTCGAAGATCTCGACCTTTTCGGGCATGCCCGCCTCAACCGGCATGCCCGCCTCAACTGGCATGCTCGACCCAGGAACGGTACCGGTCCACCTGGCCGCGCACGGCCGCTTTGTAGATGTCCTGGATCTTCCTGGTCACCGGGCCCGGCGTGCCGTCCCCCACGACCCTGTCGTCGACCGACGAAATGGGCACGACCTCGGCCGCCGTCCCGCTCATAAACGCCTCCTCGGCGACGTAGAGGTCGCTGCGCAAGAGATTGGCGAACTCCACGTCGATGCCGAGATCCCTGGCAATGGTGAGCACGGAGTCCTGGGTTATCCCGGCCAGGGGCCCGGAGGCCAGCGGCGGCGTCACAATGCGGTCGTTGCGGATGACAAAAATGTTTTCCCCGGTGCACTCGCTCACGTAGCCTTGCTGGGAAAGCAGCACCGCTTCGTCGTAGCCGCTTTTCAGGGCCTCGGCTTTGGCCAGCGAGGAGTTGATGTACATACCGGTGCTCTTGGCCGCCGAGGGCATGGCATTTGGGTCGTGGCGACGCCAGGAACTGACCTTGACCCGTACACCTTTCTCGATCCCCTCGTCGCCCAGGTAGGCGCCCCACGGCCACACGGCAATGGAGGTGTTGACCTGGCAGTTGAGCGTATTGAGGCCCATTTCGCCATAGCCCAGGTAGACAATAGGCCTGATGTAGCACTCCTCGATCTTGTTGGCCACCACCGTCTGCTTCACCGCTTCGACCAGCTGCGCCCGGCTGAAGGGGATTTCCATCATCAACATCCGGGCCGAGGAGAACAGCCGGTTGATGTGATCGGTCAGGCGGAAAACACCTGCGCCCTCAGCCGTTTTGTAGGCCCGCACCCCTTCGAAGACACCACAGCCATAGTGCAGGCTGTGGGTGAGGATGTGCACCTTGGCGTCATCCCAATTGACAAGTTCCCCGTCCATCCAAATGTAGTCAGTCTTGGTGATGGGCACGGCTGTTCACACCCTTTCAGATATCTGGTCGCCGAACTGGCTGGTGGTAAGGGGAGCGTCGGGAACGAACCCCCGGACTGCCTTGGTGATGCGCGCCGCCTGGTCGGCCAAGCCGAGGTGGTCGAGCATCATGGCGGCCGAAATAATGGCCGCGCTGGGATTGGCCTTGCCCGTCCCGACGATGTCGGGGGCACTTCCGTGCACGGGTTCGAACAATGACGGCCCGGTACGGGCCGGGTTGAGGTTGGCCGAGGCCGCCAGTCCGATCCCACCCGCGATAGCGCCGGAAAGATCGGTAAGGATGTCACCGAAAAGGTTGTCGGTGACGATCACGTCGTAGCGCTGAGGGGACTCAACCATATAAATGCACGCCGCATCGACGTGGTTGTAGGCGGTCTGGACCCCCGGGTACTCGGCCGCCACCTCGTTGAACACCCGTTGCCAGAGGTCCCCGGAGAAGGTGAGGACGTTGGTCTTGTGGACGAGGGTGAGGTGGTGACGCCTGGAGGCGGCCAGCTCGAAGGCGAAGCGGGTACAGCGCTCAACACCGAAGCGTGTGTTGACCGAGCCCTGCGTGGCTACCTCGGCGGCCGTCCCTTTGCGCAGCCATCCCCCCTCTCCGGCATAAGAGCCCTCCGTATTCTCACGCACGACGGCGAAGTCGACCGGCACCCCGGCACCGACGCTGACCGGGGCCTGGAAAGGACGCAGGTTTATGTACAGGTCGAGCTCGAAGCGCAGCCGCAGCAGCAGGCCGCGCTCGAGCACCCCGGGCGCTACGTCGGGAGACCCCACGGCCCCCAGAAGTATGGCGTCGAAGCCTCGCAGCTCCTCGAGCACGCTGTCGGGCAGTACCTCGCCGGTGGCCAGGTAGCGCTTGGCCCCGAGGTCGTAACCGACGGTTTCCAGGTCGGCCCCGGCGGCGCGTGTGACCTTCAGCGCTTCGGCGATGACCTCAGGGCCGATGCCGTCTCCGGCGATCACGGCGATGCGGTGAGCAGACGGGCTGGCGCTCAATTGCGGGCGCTCCTCTTGGTTGATGGGTTCCGGTGATGTGCCGTTACATGAAAACGACCGCCCCCAGGGGACGGTCGCAACGACGCACACCCGCAGGGGTGAGCGTCAGGTGGTAATTACTACAGCCGGGCGGGCACGGCGGCAAAGCGGGCAGGTGATCATTGGCCTTCCTAGTATTGCACCCGCTCCCGGTGGCGTCAACCTGCCTCCGGTCGCCCGTCGCATTTCAAGGCGCCCGCCCACTTCAAAGCACCCGCCCCACTTGAAGGCGCCCGCCGCTGGTACCCTGCGCAAATGGCAACTACGAAGTTGTCGGCTTCGACCTACGAACGTCTCCAGGCCGAGCTCGACGACCTTAAGACTCGGGGACGGGTCGACATCGCCCGCCATATCGAGGCGGCGCGGATGCTGGGCGACCTGTCCGAAAACGGCGACTACCACGCCGCCAAAGACTCTCAAGGCAAGATGGAGGCCCGCATACGCCAGCTCGAAGCCATGCTTGACGACGTCGAGGTCCTGCACGGCGGCCCGTCCGAAGAGGTGGTCGCCGGCGTCAAGGTCTCGTTGCGCCACATGGACAGCGACGAGGTGGAGCGTTACCTGATCGGTTCGATAGAGGAGCGGGACTCCGGGGCCCAGGTGATCTCCCCGGGCTCTCCTCTCGGCCAGGCCCTGATGGGCAAAAAGGCTGGGGAGGCCGTCACCTACCAGGCTCCCAGCGGCACGCTCAAGGTCGAGATCGTCTCCGTCGGCGATTAGCCGGGCCTAACCGGGCGGCAACCGGTTTGCCCCCGGCAGGGCATCCCCTCTCAACCGCGCCCGTACTACTGCCGATGAGGCAGCAGCGACCATGGGATCCTCCAACATTTCAGGCGGCCCGGGATGACCCTTCTGCCGCCAGGCAGCGGGGGCCCGGACGGGAACGGAGAGCGGGCATCAGCCCGCCTTTCAGCGCGTCCCGGCCTGGCCGTGGCCCTGGCGGCCCCGGTGAGCCTGGTGGCCCTCTGCTGGCTCCCCCGCTATGCCCCGGCCGACCGCCTGGCCCTCGGGGCCAGCCTGGCCGCAGCCACGGTGGTGGTGGCGGCGGCCGCCCTAGGCGGTCTGGATGGTGGGGAACCCCGGCGCCAGGCCGGCCTCGGCCCTAAGAGAGAGGCGGTGGCGACCGGCCCGGCCTGGGCCGACCCCGTCGCCCTCAGCACCGACCGTTGGCTGGCCCGCTGGCCCGGCGTGGCCGGCGCCGGCGCCATCTCCTGGTGGTTGGCCCTCCTCGGTGGGGCCGGGCTGCTGAGCGCGTTGGCGTTCGGCGCCGCTGGCCTAGGCCGTGGCGCGGCGCCGTCGGCCATGGCCGCGGTGGTCGTCGTGGCCTTGGTCCTGGTCTCGGTGTCCTCGTACGGGCTCCCGCTCATGGCCGTGGCCTTGGCGACAGTCGCGGCCGCCGGGGCCGTCGTCACCGTCGGTGGGATAGTGGCCCTGTGCCGGGGACGGCTGACGGCCGTCCTTCTGCCCCCGGGGGCTGGCGGGCCACACGGCCCGGCCGTCATCGCCGTGCACTCGGCGACAACGGTGGTCCTGGGGTGCCTGCTCGCCACCGGCCTGCTCGCCACCGGCCTGCTGGCCGCCGGGCCTGCCGCGCCGAAGGCAAGGGGCCGAGGCGCCAGGTGGGCCATATCAGCAGGAGCGGGCACGGTCGTGGCCTGCTGGGCGCTGGTCGTACCCATCTTGGTCCGTGCCGGTGGGCTCAGCACGGCCGGCGTGGCCCGCATGGGCGGTGCTCGGGCGCTTACGACAGCACTGGCCACGGTCCTCGGGCCCTTGGGTGGAGGCGACGCAGCGGGGATGGCGCACGGGGTCGTCCTCGTCACGTGCCTGGCCGGCGCCTTCGGGGCCGCCGGCGCGGCCACGGGCGTGGCCGGCAAGGTGCTCTGCGATGTCCGCCCGGCCCGCCGGGGCCGCCGCCGGCCCGGGGCGCACGACGACGGCACGCCCTTGGCGCTCCTCGCCCGCTCTCCCGCCCCTCGACACCCGGCGCTGGCCGCCGCGGTCGCCACCGGTCTCTTGGCCGGCGGGGTCGCCCTGGTCGGACCACGACCCTGGTTGGTGGTGGCGCTAGGTGGCCTGGCTACGGGGGCTCTGGCTCTCACCGCCCTGGCCCCGCCCTTGCCGGGCCGGCGCCAACGCCTGCCGCGGCTGTTGAGGGTGGCCGTTGCCCTGATATGGCTCCTGGCCGTAGGGGGCGCCCTCGGGGGGGTCGGCGCCTGGGCGCTGGTCGGCGCCGGAGGCCTCGCCGTAGCTGGAGTGGTGGCCGTCGGGCCCAGACGGGCCCGGGCCGCTCTGGCCGAGGTTCTCGGCCCGACGCACCGCCAACGCGCCGCACAGTTGGAGCGCGTCGCCGGCACCCTGGCGCACAAGGCCCTGCCTGGTCTGGCGAGCGTTCTCGAGGCTCTGTCCGCCGGCGAGCAGCTTCGGCTGCCCGCCACCGAGCTGGCGGAGCTCAAAGCCGCGGCCCGCCCGCTGGAGGCCGCCCTGGCCGGCGAACCTCACGCCGCCCGCCAATCCAGGATGAGCGACGCCCTTGTGGAGGTGTCCAAGCAGGTGGCGCGGCTGGCGGCGGCGGTCGAAGCCGTTGCCCGCGTCGACACCAATCGACTGGAGGAGCTCGTGGAGGTGCGCGTTGGCGCCCTGGCCCACGCCAACCGCAACCTGGTCGACTCGCAGTGGCGGCGTCGTCAGCTTCTCGACCGGACCGTCCGGGTGGCCGAGGAGGAGCGGGCCCGGATCGCCGCCAACCTCCACGATGGCCCCATCCAGCGCCTGGCCGCGCTGGGCCTGGTACTTGACCGCTGTCGCCTGAGAATGGACCGCGAGGACAAGGACGGCGCCCGCGACCTGGTCAAGCGCGCCCGCACCGAGTTGAGCGAGGAGATCCGCAGCCTCCGCCAGTTGATGAGCGAACTGAGGCCGCCCATCCTGGACGAAGGGGGCCTGGAAGCCGCCTTGCGCGACCACCTGTCGTCCTGGACCAGTGCCTCTGGTATCGAGATCCGCCTCGAGGCAGCCTCTCACGGGCTGCTCAGCCTCGAGAGCGAGACCGTGGTCTACCGGGTTGTCCAGGAAGCCCTGGCCAACGTGGCCAAGCATTCCAGGGCGAAGCTCACGACGGTGACGATGTCCCAATCCGGCAACGGGGTCCAGGTCGTCGTACGCGACGACGGGAAGGGCTTCGACGCCCCACCCCAGCCCGATCTGCTGCGGGGCGGCCATTTCGGTCTCGTCGTGATGCGGGAACGGGTGGAACTGGCCTCTGGCCGCTTCGAGATCCACAGCGCTCCCCGTACCGGCACCGAGGTAGTGGCGTGGCTCCCGACCATCCCGGCCTACCGGTCCGAAGAGGTCGCATGACCGCATCCCGGATGCCGCGCCTTGTGGTCGTCGACGACGACAACTTGCTGGCCGAGGAGCTGGCCGGGTTGTTGACAGACGTCGGTTACGAGGTCACCGGAGTGGCCAACGAAGCCAGGCAGGGGATCGCCCTGGTGGACCAGACGCACCCCGACGTCGTCGTCATGGACGTGCGCATGGACGGGATGAGCGGGACAGAAGCGGCCGGCGTCCTCCAGCGCCGTCACCCGGACGTGCCCGTGGTGCTGCTTTCCGCGTACAGCGACGAGGGGATCCGCAAGGCGGCCCGGGACGTCAACGTGGCCGCCTACCTGGTGAAGGGCTGCTCGGCTGGCGAGCTGCTCTCGACTATCGGCTCGGTCATCAAGCAGAGCCAGGCCCGAAGGGGCCCACCGTGAACCACCCCGACGGCCGCCATGCCGCCCTCCTGGGCGGCCCCGTCACCAGTCGGACGGGCCCGCGCGTGTACACGGTCCTTGTCGCCGACGACGCCCCTGCCACACGGCGCGCCCTGGTCGAGCTGCTCGATGACACGCCGTTACTGACCTGCGTGGGCGCCGTCGGCGACGCCGGAGCCGCCGTGGCGGAAGCGGCCCGTTACCGGCCCGACCTGGCTTTGCTCGACGTGATGATGCCGGGCGGCGGCGGCCTCGCCGCGTCGGTGGGCATCAAGGAAGTGTCGCCTCATACCCGGGTGGTCGCCTACTCAGCCGCCGGGGACCGGGCGACCGTCGTCCGCATGCTGCGCAGCGGGGCCAGCGGCTACCTGCTGAAGGGAGCTTCGGCGCAGGACGTCATTGACGGCCTCGTGCATTGCGCCGAGGGTGCCACGGCTCTGTCAGAGGGCTTGTCGGAGCACCTGGTGGCCGAGATGGGAGAGCTCGGACAGGCCGAACGGGCCTCGGGCGCCGCCGCCAGGGCCCGCTACGAGGGCCTGGCCGGCCTGTTGCTGCCGGGAGCGGCGACACCTGTCTACCAGCCTGTGGTTTACCTGCACGGCGGGGACGTGGCCGGCTATGAGGCTCTCACGGACTTCGGTGAAGGCCCGTCCAGTACTGAGGACATTTTCCGGGAGGCTCACGAAGTCGGCCTCGGTGTGGAGCTGGAACTGCACACGGCCCGCCTGGCTGTGGCCGGCTTCCGCGTCGAGATGGAGCGGTCCCCCGGCCTCTACCTCGCCGTCAACGCCTCCCCGGGCCTGCTGTACCGGCCCGCCTTGCTCGAGGTCCTGTCCGAGCTGCCGGCCGAGCAGGTCGTCGTCGAGGTCACCGAGCAGCGCCAGTTCGACTCTTATGACCAGCTCCGCGACGCCGTCCAGCTGGTCCACGAACGGGGCATGCGGGTGGCCGTGGACGATACCGGCAGCGGCTTTGCCGGGCTCCAGCGCCTGGTGGACGTAGGGCCCGAGATCGTGAAGCTGGACAAGGCCATAACCAACGAGATCGACTCCGACGCGCCCCGACGCGCACTCGTGGCCGCCATCCGCCATTTCGCCGACGACATGGGCATCACGATCGTGGCCGAAGGCATCGAGCGGCCCGAACAGCTCCGCGTCCTGCGAGAGATAGGCGTCGACTGTGGTCAGGGCTACCTCTTGGGGCGGGCTCGTCCCCTGCCGCACTGAGCGCCGCCCGGCCGGCCTCCCGTGCGCAGGCTGGCCCTCGGTAGGCCAGCTGGGAAAGCGCCGCCCTTTCGTCCCGTACGATCTAAGCAGTGGCTCTCTATTCCTCCGGTTACATCGAAGCCGTCCATGACGGCGTCGTCATCTTCGACGGTGCCACGGGCACCAACCTGCAGGCACTGGGCTTGGGGGAGGACGACTTCGGCGGGCCTGCCCTCGAGGGTTGCAACGAGATGCTGTGCCTCACCCGGCCGGAAGCGATCGCCCAGTTGCACCGGTCGTTCTTCGACGTGGGCTGCCAGGTCGTCGAGACCAACAGCTTCGGCTCGCTGCCCTGGGTCCTGGCCGAGTACGGCGTCGCCGGGCGTGCCCGGGACCTGGCCCGGGCCGGGGCCGACATCGCCCGGGACGTAGCCGACGGTTATGGACCAGGCCACTTCGTAGCCGGCTCGCTGGGCCCGGGGACGAAGATCGCCTCACTGGGCCAGATTTCTTTTGCCGAAATGAGAGACGGTTACCAGGAGGCCGCCGCCGGGCTCATCGCCGGGGGCGTGGACCTGCTCGTCATCGAGACCGTCCAGGATCTGCTCCAGGCCAAGGCGGCCGTCATCGGCAGTAGGCGGGCCATGGCCGAAGCCGGCCGGCAGGTGCCGCTCCAGGTCCAGGTCACCATCGAGACGACGGGGCGCATGCTCCTCGGCAGCGAGACCGGGGCCGCCCTCACCACCCTGGACGCCCTGCGGCCCGACGTGATCGGGCTGAACTGCGCCACCGGACCGGCGGAGATGGGCGAGCACCTGCGCTACCTGAGCGCACGCAGCCGGGTACCCCTGTCATGCCTCCCCAACGCCGGCCTGCCCTCCGTAGTCGAGGGCAAGATGCACTACGACCTCACCCCCGACCAGCTGGCCGAGCACCATCGCCGGTTCGTCACCGAACTCGGCATTAAGGTGGTGGGTGGGTGCTGCGGCACCACACCGGCCCACCTGAAGGCGGTAGTAAAAGCCCTGGCGGGGATTGTACCGGCGCCTCGCCAAGTCGACTTCGAGCCCGGCTGCGCCTCGCTGTACAGCCACGTGCCCTACGACCAGGCCCCGTCGGTGCTCAACGTGGGCGAGCGCACCAACGCCAATGGCTCCAAGCGTTTCCGGGACGCCATGCTGGCCCGGGACTGGGACACCTGCACGGAGCTGGCCAAGGAAGCGGTGCGAGCCGGCAGCCACGTCATAGACGTCTGTGTCGACTACACGGGCGCCGACGGGGTGGCCGACATGACCGAGGTCGCCAGCCGCTTCGCCACCCAGGCGACCCTGCCGCTCATGATCGACTCGACCGAGGCCCCGGTTATCGAGCGCGCCCTCCAGCACATCGCCGGCAAACCCATAATCAACTCGGTAAACCTTGAAGAGGGCGACGGCGCCGGCACCCGCCTCGACGCCTTTTTGTCCCTGGCCCGCGAGTACGGCGCCGCCGTCGTATGCACCTGCATCGACTCGGAAGGCCAAGCCCGCACGGCGGAGTGGAAATTGCGGGCTGCCCGCGCCATATACGACCTCGCCGTCGAGCGTTACGGGCTGGCTCCCGAAGACCTTTTCTTCGACGCCCTGGCCTTGCCCGTGAGCACGGGTATGGAGGAAAGCCGCCGGGACGGCATAGAGACCATCGAGGGCATAAAACTGATCAAGTCGGCGCTGCCCGGTGCCCGCACACTGCTCGGGATCTCCAATGTCTCGTTCGGGTTGAGCCCGGCCGCCCGCCAGGCCCTCAATTCGGTGTTCCTGCACGAGTGCCAGCAGGCCGGTCTCGATGCCGCCATCGTGAATTCGGGCCGGATCCTTCCCCTCGACCGGTTATCCCCCGAGGCCGTCGAGGTCTGCCTGGACCTCGTTTACGACCGGCGCGACGCGGCCCGCGACTACGACCCGCTGGCCGAGCTGCTGCGACTTTTCGACGGCGCCACTTCGGAAGGGCTGGCCCAAGAGGACCGCAGCGGGTGGTCGGTGGAGCGGCGGTTGGAACAACGCGTGGTGGACGGCTGGAAAGACGGCCTGGAAGCCGACCTCACCGAAGTGCTCCAGACTGGGGCGCCCGCCCTGCAGATAGTGAACGGCCCATTGATGGCAGGCATGAAGACGGTCGGCGAACTGTTCGGCTCGGGCCGCATGCAGCTCCCGTTCGTCCTGCAGTCGGCCGAGGTCATGAAATCGGCCGTCGGCTTCCTGGAACCGCACATGTCCAAGACCGACGAGCGCGGCAAAGGCAAGGTAGTGCTGGCGACAGTCAAGGGCGACGTCCACGACATCGGCAAGAACCTGGTCGACATAATCCTCACCAACAACGGCTATGAAGTGCACAACCTCGGCACCAAGGTGGCCATATCCGACATGGTGCGCACGGCCGAGGAAGTGGGCGCCGACGTCATCGGGATGTCCGGCCTCCTGGTCAAATCGACGCTCATAATGCGCGACAACCTGCTCGAGCTCAACGAGCGGGGCCTCGAGCGCTACCCCGTCATCCTCGGCGGTGCCGCGCTCACCCGGACCTATGTCGAAAGGGACCTCCGGGAGCAGTACAAAGGCCGGCTTTTCTACGGTAAGGACGCCTTCGAAGGCCTGCACACCATCGACCGGTTGATGGAGCTCGACCGCAGCGGCGGAGAGGACCCTGATTTCGGCCGGGCCCCCGGAGGCCGGGCCCGCGTGACGGCCCGACCGGCCCCACCGGGGGCTACAAACCTCGACGTGCCGCGACCCGGGCGTGCCCCTTCGGTGGCCCTCGACAACCGCGTTCCCGTGCCGCCCTTTATCGGCACGAGGGTCGAAAAGGGGCTTCCCCTCGACGAGATCGCCGGTTACATCAACGAAACCTCGCTTTTCCGCAACCAGTGGGGGTACCGGCCCCTGGAAGGCGAAACCGACGCCCTTTTCAAGGCGCGGGTACGGGCCGTCCTGCGCCAGCAATTGTCCGACGCCCGCCAGGCCGATGTCCTGCGCCCCGCCGTGGCCTACGGGTACTTCGCCGCCAACGCCGACGGGGACGACCTCGTCATCTGGTCGGGCACCGGGCGCTCCTCGGAGCTGGCCCGCCTCCGCTTCCCCCGCCAGGAGGAAAGCCCCTGGCTATGTATCGCCGATTTCTTCCGGCCCCTGGCGTCGGGCGAGAGCGATTACGTGGCCTTCCACGTCGTGACCATGGGCTCGGCGGTTTCCGAGGAGACGGCCCGTCTGTTCGCTTCTGACCGCTACGGCGACTACCTCCACTTGCACGGCCTTTCGGTCGAGATGACCGAAGCCCTGGCGGAGTACTGGCACTGGCGCATACGCGACCAGTGGGGCTTCGCCTCCGAAGACGGGCCCAGCTTGCAGGGCCTGTTCCGCCAGCAGTACCGGGGCGGACGGTACTCCTGGGGCTACCCGGCCTGCCCGGACCTGGAGGACAACGCCGTTTGCGCCTCCCTAGTGGGGGCCGAGCGTATAGGCGTCGAGTGCAGCGAGGAGACCTCGTGGCAGTTCCACCCCGAACAGACGACGGCCGCCATCATCTGCCACCACCCTCAGGCCAAGTACTTCATTGTCCGCCGTTCGCCGGCTAGCTCGAGCCCAGGAGCTGGCGCTCGAGCCGTTTGAAACCCGCAGTCGACCAGCCCCGGCCCTGTTCACTGGCCACCTGCGCCTCGTAGCCGTCGAGGTCGGCTAACCAGCCCGGGGCGTCTGCTCCCATGGCCAGGGCGGCGGTGGCGTAGGCGTCGGCGGTGGTCAACTCGGGCCCGATCACAGTCACGGAAGCCAGTTCGGTGGCCGGCCGCCCGGTGATGGGGTTGATGACGTGCGCGCCCCGCTCGTAGGTCCCCGAGGTCGCCACCGCCGCCTCGCCCAGGGACAGGGCGGCACTATAAGCCCCACGCCGGCGGGGGTGGCGCACCCCGACCTCCCAAGACCGACCGGGGCCGGGCCTGCCCCGCAGCCGGATATCTCCCCCGCCGTCGATGGCGTGGTCGGGGAACCCGGCGGCCACCAGAATGGACGAGGCCTGCTCGATGGACCAGCCCTTGACCACCCCGCTGGGGTCGAACCGAGCCGTGGCCCAAGCATCGAAGAAACCGCCCGTAGCCCCGTGCAGTTCGTGGCAGAGCGCCAGGATGTGGCGCAGTTCGGCGCAGCAGTCGGCCGCCGCCAGCTCGCCCCGGTCGAAGCGGTTGACCTCGCTCCCGTACTGGTAGGTGCTGAAGGTCGTGTCGACCCAGTGCAGCCACCCCACGGCCGCCTCCACCGCCGCCGCCACGCCCTCGGCGGGAGGCGGCTTGCCGTCGGCGGGAGCCGCCGTACGTACGTCGAAGGTGACCACGGTCCCCATCACCGCCTCGTGGTGTACGGCGCGCGCCCACGCGGAGGGTGCTGTGAGCTCGCTCATCGCTCTGCCGCCGAGAGAGCCGATTGCAGCGACTGGGCGAAGGCGTCACTGGTGTACGTGGCCCCGGACACGACGTCGAAGTTGACCCCCTGGGCAGCCAAGGCCTCCTGGACGAGCTCGGGCACGGCCTCGGAGTTGATCATGGCCGACCGCCCGTCGACGGCCGAGTTCTGGGGCACTGTGACGTTCACGATCCGGTGCCCGTCCAGGGTCGCCGCCACCTCGATGTTGCCGTAGAGGTAGGTGACCAGCTGCCCGTCGTACGTGCGCGTCGCCGGCCCCGTGGTCGTGGGACCGGCCGTCGTGGGNNGCCGTCGTGGGACCGGCCGTCGTAACAGTTTTGCCACCGGGCGCCGCCGTGGTGGGGGCGGAAGTAGCGGGGGCGACGGTGGTGGCCGGAGGCCCGGACGGATCTGCGCCGACGCTCACCCGCTGGACATTGACCGCGCCCGAGGACTTGTAACCGAGCAGCGCGACCAAGCCCACCACGGTCCCGGCAGTGGCAATAACGGCGCGACGCATATTCGTGCTTGTCCTCCTAGAACTCGAACGATTCGGTGTGGATCTGGCGCTGGGGGACGCCGAGCGCCCGCAACGAAGATGAGACCATCTCTGAGAACCCCGCAGGGCCGCACAGGTACACGTCCCTTTCGGCGACGTCGCGCACCAGGCTCTTGATGTGGTCCGGCCCCAGGTACTCGGGGTGGTCGCGCCTCGAGCCGACCAGGTAGTGCACGGGCGCCTGCCGATGGGCGGCGATGTCGTCGAGCTCGGCCCGGAGGGCGAGATCCCCCGGCGCGCCTGCCCGGTAGATGAAGACAGATCCCCCCGGACCGGTGACGATCGACTCGAACAGGGCGCGCAGAGGAGTTACCCCGACACCGGCGGCGATGAACAAGACCTTTCCCTGCCGGCGCCGACGGTCCGTGAAGGCGCCGTAGGGCCCCTCAACCAAGACCTTCGTACCCGGGCGCAAGCGGGCCACCTTGGCGCTGTGGTCACCCAACGCCTTCACGGTGAGGCGCAACCATCGGCCGTTGGGCGCCGCTGACAAGCTGAAGGGGTGAGCCTGCCACCAGCCCTCCCGGGTCAGGAAGCGCCACATGAAGAACTGGCCGGCCTCCGCGTCCAGCTCCTGTAGCCGCCGGCCGGAGACATAGACCGACGTAAGTCCCGGCCCTTCGCTCATCGTGCCGACGACCACGAACCGGTGACGCCACATGCGGGCGAGCGGCCGGCCCCCGCGATAGGCGATGAGCAGGGCGGCCACGACCCCGTACATGGCGCCCCAGATGACCCTGTTGAGCGGGTGAGTGGCAAAGTCGGCGCCGGTGTTGAACTGGTGGGCGAACGACAGCGCCAGGGCAATGTAGGTGTAGAGGTGCAGGAAGTACCACGTGTGGTAGCTGACCCGTCGCCTCACCGCCCGGGCCGACAAGACGCCCACCACTACCAACAGCGCCAGGCCGACCGTGGCGGCGAGCATGTCCGGGTAGGTGAGGACCACCGTCTTGGTCTCGCTGACCAGGCCGTCGTGGGCGGTGACGGCGTAGCCCCAGATGATCAGTACGGCGTGCGCGACCAGCAAGCAGATCGAGTACTCGCCATTGCGGCGGTGCCAGACAGCCAGCCGGTCCATGCCTATCATCCGGTCCAGCCAGGGCACGCGGCCCATGAGCAGCACTTCCACCACGACCAGGTAGGTGCCCAAGAGACCGGTCACCCGGCCCGCGGATGTCAGCCACGGCCCGGCCCCCCAGACGCTGGCCGCGGCCGTGTCGTGCCACCACATGTAGATGACGCCCCCGGCACCGATGGCTACCAGCAGGGCGACCACGCCTTCTCGCGTCTTCTGGCTGAGGCTCAGGGCGCCCCGGTGCGAACCCTTCGCCGCCGCCCGGGCCTGAGCTCGGGCCGGCGCCAAAGTGGTCACATCACCCATTTTCGCCCGTCAAAGTGAACGGAGCCTGAGGAGGCCCGTAACCCCTGCCTCGAACGGGCTGGAGACCGCCCGGCTCAGGGCGTCAGACGTCGAGGACGGTCAGGGCGTGGTCGGCCACGTTGAGGGCGCGAGGCCCTGCGGCCGTGGCTACCACTATGTCCTCGATGCGCACACCGTAGCGACCCGGCAGGTAAACGCCGGGTTCGACAGAAAATGCATGCCCGGGGACGAGAACTTCGGAGTTGCCGGCAACGATGTACGGGTCCTCGTGCTCCTCCAAGCCGATGCCGTGCCCCGTCCGGTGCACGAAGTAAGGCCCGTAACCGGCCTCGGTGATTACCCGCCGGGCGGCGTCGTCTACGGCGCTGCACAGCTCGCCCACCTGCGCCGTCCTGACGCCGACCGCCTGGGCCTCTTTCACCACCTCGTAGATCCGTAGTAGTTCGCCGGGTGGGGGGCCCGTCAGGACCGTCCTGGTGATGTCGGAGCAATAACCGGCCAGTGTCCCCCCGAAGTCGCACACCACGGCTTCACCGGGGCCGATCGTGCGCTCACCAGGCTCGTGGTGAGGGCTGGCAGAATTAGGGCCGGACGCGACAATGGCAAAATTGACCTTCTCGTGGCCTTCGGCCAAGAGCCGGTGAGTTATCTCGACCGAGACGTCACGCTCGCTCCGCCCGACCAGGGCGATCTCTCCCGCCAACAACGCGTCCGCCACGCGGTCGGCCGCGGCCGACGCCGCGGCCAGTGCG
>PMWT01000083.1 GCA_003166025.1 Acidimicrobiaceae bacterium
GCCCGGTGAAGGTGGGCACTCCGGCCTCGCGCTCGCCGGCGTGGTCATCGCCGGCATCGGGACCACGGCGCCCAAGGCGGTGCGGGGAGCGTTGCTGGCCGAAGCGCTCGAGGCCCTCGGCTACCGGGTCGCCAGCGCCACTGCTCATGGTTCGCCGGCCGAGTTGATGGCCGACCGGTCCTGGCAGCTCGGCGTGGTGCTCAGCCCGTGGAAGCGGGACGTGGGGGCGCACTGCGACCGCTTGGCGCCCAGCGCCGCACGTACCGGTGTCGTCGACACGGTCCTGCGCACGCCGGCGGGCACGGTCGGGTTCAACACCAACACCTGGGCCTCGTTGAGCGCACTCGAGCTGTTGTTTGGGGGGGACCGAGCCCCAAGGCATCCTCATCCTCGGTTTGGGGGCCTCGGCCCGCTCGCTGGTCCTCGCCGCGCAACGGGGCTGACCGGCCTGCCCCATCACCGTCAGTGCCCGCTCGGCCGAGGCGGCCCTGGCCCTGGCCCGACAGTTCCCCGGCGTGACAGTCGCCGCGGCCGATGGCGGCGACGTCCCGGCGGGCCCGGCCCCTGATGTCCCGGCCCCTGATGTCCCGGCCCCTGATGTCCCGGCCCCTGATGTCCCGGCCCCTGATGTCGTGGTGAACACCACCACCTGGGGCGAGACCGAGGCTTCCGAGGCCGAACCGCTGGGGATCGACCTCGCCGGCGTGCTCAGGGCCGGCGTCCGCGTGTTTGACTTGAACAACCGCGTCGGGGCCCTACCCGTCCAGGCGCTGTCGTCCGGCTGCGCCGTGCTTTCCGGCGGCCTCATGCAGCGGGTGACAAATGCCTCGCGGGCCGCCCTCCTCGCCTATGCCGCCGGCCCTGTTTAGACTTCTAAGCAGCCATTCGGTGCCCGGGTAGGGTCGGAGCGGGCCGACCTGGTGCAGCCCGTATTGGAGGCTCATGAGCATGGCGAGCGACGAGGCAGTCCGGGTCACCTCCGACAGGTTGCTCCGCTGGTTGGCGCCCAGAGACTGGATGGCTTGGGGCGGGGTCGTGGGACCGGCGGTGTTCGTTGCCGACTGGGCGGTCCTGGGCGCCGTCCGCCCGGGTTACTCCCCCGTCAACGAGGCCATCAGCCGCCTGGCCGAGGTCGGCACGACGACCCGGCCCGAGATGACGGGCGGATTTGTCGTTTACGGGGCCGGGCTCATCACCTACGGCCTGGCCCGCCGTCAGCGCCGACCAGGCCGTGCGTGGGCCTGGGCAGTAGCGACTGGTGTGGCCACCTTGGGCGTGGCCGCTTTCCCCCTGGGCCGGCCCCTGTCGGAGGCTGCGCACGCCGTGTTCGCGGTGGCCGGCTATGCCACCCTGGCGGCCCTGCCCATAGCCGCCTCCGGGGCTCTGGCCGACGTCGGCCACCGCCGGCTGAGCCGCCTGTCGGTCCTGGCCGGGACAACTACAGGCGCATTGCTCCTGGCCAGTGCCCTTGGCGCACCGGCTCACGGTCTGACCCAACGGCTGGGATTGACGGTGGGCGACGCCTGGGTCGCCCTCAGCGCGGCGGCGATGCTGCGCAACGACTTTCCTTAATGTCGCCCGGACGACAGTGCTCATCGAAACCGCCGGAAGAACTCCCGCACGTCCCCGGTCAATAGCTCCGGTACCTCCATGGCGGCAAAGTGCCCGCCGCGGTCGAAGTCCGACCAGTACACGATGTTGTTGCCGCTCTCGGCATAACGTCGGATGGCGACGTCCTCGGCGAACACGGTCACCCTGGACACTACCCTTCCGAAGAGAGACTATTGGGTGTGCCGAAGATCGACTCCGCGGGCTTCGAGGTGCTCGACGAAGAGGAGTGCTACGCGCTCCTGGCCTCTGTGTCCCTCGGGCGGGTGGGAGTGACCATCGACGCCACACCGGCGATCTTGCCGGTCAACTACGCGCTGATCGACCACCAAGTCGTGTTTGCCACCGGACTGGGGAGCAAGTTGACCGCTGCCCTCTCGAGCAGCGTCGTGGCGTTCGAGGCCGACTGGGTCGATGAGGTAAGCGGGGCGGCGTGGAGCGTCCAAGGCTATGGCTCGTCAATGGTCCTAGAGCCAGGCTCGGACCTTGAGGCTGACGCCCTGCTCGCGGTCCGTTCCGTGGCTCCTCTACCGCGCCATTTCTTGGCCAAGGTGCGACTAAGGCACGTTTCGGGCCGGCGGCTGCCCGTCGTCCGTTCCGAGTAACCGGCTCCCTCACGCACGTGATCTACGTCATCGACCTTCGCCACTTCGAGGGCATAGAGCTCGACCCCGACGCCCCGGCACCGGCCCTACGCCTGCTCCGCTACCTCTACCGCATCGTCAGCTCCGCCACGGCGTCCCCAGACAAAGGGCCTCATGCGACCGCTCTCCCCTGCCGCCGGCGCCCGGGCCGCGTCGCCTGCCCGGGGCGCCTGGTCGTCGGCTTCCAGCAAAGGCCCCCTCGGATCCGTTGGGAGTGCCCGGCCTGTGGAGAAGCAGGCACGATCGAGGGTTGGGAGGGCCTACCGCCCGACTTGTCGAGCGTGGCCGGGCCTGACGAGGACGACGAGCTCGTGAGCTTGGTACTGCCCGAGAAGACCTACCATCTGCTGCTGGACGAGTTCTACATGGACCGCCACTGCGAGCGCTTGCTCTACAGCGCCCGGCCCACCCCCGGCGGAGTCGAGCTTTCCGGTCCGGAGGAGGACTTCGAGGAGCTGATGGGCGTCGTGGCCTTCGAAGCCAACCATGCGCTGACCAAGAAGCTCCAGCGCCGCTGGGACGATGTCTTCGAGCACCTGGAGCCGCGTCGGCGTACCTGGATGGACCACAGCACCGACGTAGTGCTCGACGAGCTCGGCAGTTTTGGCCTCGTCGTAGCGCGGCCCCAAGTAGCCGAGCTGGTCCGCCAGCGCCTTGCCGCCGTGGCCACCGGGCTCGGCATCAGCGAGCAGTCCGCCCGCCGCTACGTCGACGAGCAAAGCCTGCGAGGTATCGCCCGCCAGGCGGCACTGGAGCTCGCCGTCGAACAGCCCGGGGCCGATCTCCACGACCAGCCCCGCACCATCCCCGTCCCGCTCGGCACGGTAGGCCGGACGATCGCCGCCCTGGCCGAAGCCGGTCACGTGAGGACGGCCAACGCCGATGCCGTGGGTGCAAACGGGGCGATGGACCTGATCTCCCTGGTCGGCCAGGTCCTGTACGAACGGCCCGAGCCAGCCATCGGCCCGGTCCTGTTGCCCCAGGCGGCGCTGGCCCGGGCCGCTCGGTTGATGGAGGCCACCGCCGACATGCTCCGCCAGGGTGGCGTTGTTACCCCAGGGCTCCCGGCCGACAGCGCTCCCAGCCTCGGGGCCGCCCTCGCCAGGGACGCTTCGGCGCTGCGTGCGCTGGTGAGCGAGCACGGTAAGTCCCCCGGCCCCTCGCCGGGCAGCTGAGCTCAGCTCACCGTGGGGCTCTGCCTCCCCGACGGCTAAAGCCGGGGGCTTCTCTGCCCACGCCCCATTTGGGTTAGCCCGTGCTCGTAGGCGTAGCGGACCGCCTCCGCCCGGCTGCGAGCCCCGATCTTGGCGAAGAGGTGGTTGATAGCATCAAGGCCGGCAAATATCAACAGCACCGCTGACGTGCCCGGGTCGTAACCGGCCAGGACGCCACAGGCCAGGACCTCTACGGCGGTCCGGAGGATCGCCTGGTGGTGGGGGAAGAGGACAGTACCAGCTTCGGTGGCTATGGTCAGCGCCAGGGTGACCAGTGTGACCAGGCCCCGCCCGTGCGCCTCCGGACGGGGGTGCTCGACGGCGATGATGACGGTGAGCACGGCCAGGACGCCCAGCCGGACCAGCACCCGGAAGCGCTCTATATGGACGGCGTACCTGTTGACGGCGAGGTCGTTCATGAGCTCTGGATGGGCAGCAGGCAGGCCGTCGGGACTGGACGGCCTGCCGCCAAGGCTAGCTCCCGGTCGCCGGTCGCCGGTCGCGTTCGGTGGCCGAGGCCGGGGGGGCCATCAGGACCGCTCGAAGTGCGAACGGTCCCCGGTCCAGCGCGGCCCGACCGAGCGGGGCCCCGAAACGCCAGAGGTCGGCGCGTCGGCGTTAGCACTGGACAGAGTGCCGGCCTGGAGCCGGGCCCACACCACGGCAGCCTCCCCGACCAGCATGAGGCCTACAGCGAGCAGCAGCGATGCCGTGACACCCGAAGTCGACCCGCCGAGAGCGACGCCGGCCACGTCCAAGGCCAGCTTGGCCACGATGTTGACGGCGAAGATGACGACCGAGACCGCCCCCCACTGCACCCAGGGGGTGCCGTCGCGTCGGCTGAGCTTGTCCTGCGTACCTCGTAGAGCCCCTAGGAGCAGCGACAACCCGCAGCCGGCGACGCCAACGGCGATGTCGATGGTACCGAGCTTGGCGTGGGAGAGGTCCTCGAAACCGAGGACGGTGATGATGGCGGGCAGTAGGAAAAGCTGCTTGGTGGTGCCGATGGGCCGGCCCTGGGCTCGCTTGTAGACCATGAGGACCAGTAGGCCGGCGTAGAGGACGACGTTGGCGAGGCTCATGACTGCACCGCCAGTTCGCCACGGTTGACCGAGCGGGCGTGCAGCCGAGCCGCCGCCAGGCGGAAGGTGCGGGCCACGGCCATGGCGATCGCCATGAAGATCAGGCCGTCTGTAAGGGCGTCAGCGGAGATGCCGTTAGTTGACATCCAGTGGACTAGCGCAGCGCTGTACCAGTTGTTCGCCCCGTAGGTGAAGAGGAGCCGGGCGCCGATGACCACGCACCAAAAAAGGCCATAGGCCACGCCGGCCCGGCTGACCACGCGGCCTCTGGCTACGTCGTGGCCGACCTGCATGAGCCGTACCGACGCGACGACCCCGAGGAGGGCCCCGAGGCCGGCGAGAGCCAGTTCGAGGGCCTCACCGGGCCCGGCGGTGGCCGGGTGCTCGATAAAGAGAAGGACGATGCCGAGCGCCATCAGGAGCGGCCGGGCGATGCGGAAGGCGCTGACCTTGCGGGTGCCCAGATCTGACTCGAGCACAACGAGTAGGACTGCGAGGTTGACAATGAGGATGCTTGCTGACATTTGACCGCCTCCCTTCGTTTCTTAGGGACAGTTACACCATCCCAAGAAGACGCCTTCGGCGGACCGGTCCAGGGGTGGAACCGGGGGTGGCTTATGACCCGGCCACCTCCACCCCAGGGTGGTCGTCAGGCTCAGGGCCGTTCAATAGTCGAGCGTGAAAATACCTTCGGAGTAGTCGCCGTACGCACCATGCAGATCACTGGCGATGCCAACGCACGAGCCGAGGACCGGACAGGAGAGCGCGTAAACGTTCGCAGAGCCAGGGACCGTGACAGCGCCGCCCAACTTGCCGCCCGCGGCGGCCGCCACGAAGCCGTGCTCGCCACGCGTGTTCGGGCTCACCACACCGAAGTCGACGCAGTGCCCAGTGCTCGGGCAGACGGCCGAGGCCGTCGTCGCGGAGGAGGGCAGGACCTCGAGCGACGCCTTCGCGCCCACCACCATGACCTCGGCCGGGAGGATGCTCCCGCCGGGCCCGGGTGCGGAGGCCGGGCACTCTGGCATCCCCAGCCGGTCCCGGGACCTCACAGCCCTCGCCTCGCCCGGCTCGGTCATAGCACCAGCCCGGCACCGCGCCTGACGCCGTGCGATCTGGGATAATTGCGCCCGGGGAGGAGAAACAAAAATGAGCGTACCGAAATGGTTTGCCGGCGCGGGCCTGGGCCTTTTTGTCCACTGGGACCACGCCAGCCAACAGGGCATCGAAATCTCCTGGCCCCTGGTGGGTAAATCCATCCTGCCGGGCTCGGCCGACGTCGAGGACGAGGTGAGCATCTCCCAATACCAGTCCAGCGCGGCCACCTTCGACCCCGTCCGGTGGGACCCTTCCGGGTTGGCCCGTCTGGCCCGTTCATGCGGCGCTCGTTATGTCGTCCTGACAACCAGGCACCACGCCGGCTTCTCCATGTTCCACTCGAAGTTCTCGACGTTTTCCATCGAGTACTCCCCCTACCGTCGTGACATAGTGCGGGAGTTCGTCGAGGCCGTGCGGGCCGAGGGCTTGCGTGTCGGGCTCTATTACTCACTGCCGGATTGGAACCACCCCAACTACCCTCGGTTCGAGGAAGCGGACAAGCCCTATCCTCGCGGCGCCTACCGCCGGCCCTCGGAGGGAGATTGGGCGCTGTACCTGGAATACGTTAGGGGCCAGCTGACGGAGCTGTTGACGAACTACGGGCCCATCGACCTGGTGTGGTTCGACGGGGACTGGGAACGCACGGCCGAGGAATGGGACGCTCCGGGGATCCGAGCGCTCGTCCGTTCCCTGCAACCGGACGCCATTGTCAACGACCGGCTCCCCGGACAGGGCGACTACGTGACACCGGAGCAGGCTTTGCCGACCGAGCCCCCGGCGGGGCCGTGGGAAATGTGCCTCACCATGAACAAGGGCTGGGCGTGGAGGCCTGCTGACGGCGATTACAAGCCCGCACGGCGGATCGCCAGGTACTTCGCCGAGGCGGCGGCTCAGGGCGGCAACCTGTTGCTCAATGTAAGCCCGAAGGGGGACGGCAGTCTGCCCGAGGTGCAGGTGGCGCGTCTCAAGGAGCTTGGTGCTTGGACCGCCTCGCACGGCGAGAGCGTGATCGGCGTGGAGCCGCCGGGCCCCGGCATCCAGTTTTACGGGCCTGTCACGCGACGCGGCTCCCGGCTCTACCTGCACCTGGTGATGCGCCCCACCGACCGGCTGGCGCTGCGAGGAGTCCCGGTGTGGCTAGTCCGGCGGGTTTGGCTGCTGGGGCGCGAGGTCGACCTTGAGTACGAGCGCAACGTAGACGTGCAATCAGGCCCGGACTCCCCCGAAGACGCCCTGGGCGAACTGCTCATCGACGCCGGCGAGCCGACCGGGGCGCTTCACGACGTGGTCGCCATTGATTTCGACCGACTGGGCACGACTGGCTGGCACCAGATGGCTAAGTAGCCCATCAGGCCCTGGCGGGTTTACGGACGACGACGATACCGGAGCGGGATATCCGAAAGCCCTTACCGGAGGCCGTACACGTGACCCCGTCTGTGGCCGAAAGGCACTGGAACGGCCCCACACCGGTCGAGCTGCCGTAGGGGAGGGTGGGCGCGTTGACCGCCGGGTTCCCCAGGCATCTCTCGCCTGTGCATTTTTTGAGCACGCCGCGTGTCGACATCGTGACAGATTCGGGCGGGGAGAACGTCTGGCAATAGACCTGGTGCAGGCCGGCGTAGCCGTCGTCGACCTCGCAGCTGATGTTGCCCGACGGAGAAAGGAACTCGCCTCCGGCCGGGGTTTGCAAAGGGACGGCATGACCCTGAGTTGTTGCGCTCGCCGCCCGAGCGGGTAGGGCCGAGGCCAGGAACATGAGCCCTACGGCTGCCACAGTCGTAACAAGCAACCGGGCGACCGCCCGGGCGACTTGCTCAGGCTCCCTGCCAAGGTGCTCAGGGCCACCCGACCGAGAGGTCGCTCGCCGCTCCACCCTCAGAGCATACGCCAGCGAGGCACCCAGCCTCCCCCTCCGGGGCTCCGGGCCATAGTCGCTTTCAGCTCGCCCGAGGGCTTCGGGGCAGTCAGGTGGTGGCGCCAGCTCCTCCCAACGTGAAATTGTCAAGGACATGGCGCGGCGCCTCTCAGTTACTAGGATGTCTGGATGGCCGCCGATATGGGGTCCCACATCGACCACCTCGAAGACTCCAAGGCGCGCCTGGCATCAGTACTCGTGTTGCCGCTCAGCCGTCATGTCCCACTTGGCCCGGCGGAGCAGGTGCAAGAATGAAGATCGTCGACGTCCGCACCGTTATCGTCGACGGCGGGTTCCGCAACTGGGTCTTCGTGCTCGTCGATACGGACGATGGCTTGACAGGCTACGGCGAATGCACCTTGGAAGGGCGCGAAATGGCCGTGGCCGGTGCCGTCCAAGACTTCCGCCGTCACCTGGTGGGAGAGCCGGCCGACAATATACGCCGCCTGCGCCGCCAGCTGTCCCGGCACGGCTACTGGGAAAGCGGCCCGGTCATCAGTTCGGGCATCGGCGGCATAGAAATGGCTCTTTGGGACCTGCTGGCCAAAAGCCTGGGCCGACCGCTTGCCTCAGTTTTGGGCGGCGCGGTGAGGGAAACGATCCCGGTGTACTCCAATGCGTGGTATTTCGGGGCCGCTTCGGCCACTGAGTTCGCCGACTGCGCCCGCCGCACTGTCGCCCTCGGCTACCGAGGCCTCAAGTTCGACCCCTTCGGGGTAGCCAACTTTACCATCGACGAGCAGGGGCTTTCCCAGGCAGTGGAACGAGTCGAGGCGGTACGCGACGCCACCGGGCCCGATGTGTCTTTGATGGTCGAAGGCCATGGCCGCTTCGGCGTGGAGTCGGCTCTCCGGGTGGTCGCCCATTTGGCCCCGCTGAACGTCCGTTTTTTTGAAGAGCCCACACCTCCAGGTGATCATGCAGCCATCGCCCGGGTGGCCAGGGCCTCTTGCGTGCCCATTGCCGCCGGCGAGCGAGCTTACGACCTGCGCGACTGCCAGCGGTTGATAAACGCCGGGGTATCGGTGCTACAACCCGACGTGATCCACATCGGTGGGATCAGCGCCATGGTGGCCGCCGCCGAGCTATGCGACGCCAGCTCGGTTTCTTTTGCGCCCCACAACGCTTCCGGGCCGGTCGCCACGGCCGCCACCCTGCAGCTGGCTGCGCTAGCACCGACGTTGTTGATGCAGGAGATGTTCGCTCCCCTCGACATCGACTGGAAGGACCGCGTGGCCGTCCCAGCCTTGCAGATCGTCGACGGCCACGTCCGACCCCCGGACGGGCCCGGCCTTGGTATCTCGCTCGACGGCCCGGAAATGGCCCTCCATCCCTATCTGGTGAGAGATCTCAACCTTTTTGAGGCCACTTCCATCCTTTCCAGGCCGGTCCGCGACCAAGGACATGACCCCGCAGGCAAGTGATTAATTACGCTGCCCGGCGAAATCGACGGCATGGTCGGCGCTCGGGCCCGCCTAACTAATGGCCGGGGGCGGTGCCATGCCAATGCCATCCGCTTGTCTCAGGGCCAGAGCAACACCTTGATGGCGCGCCTCTCGTCCATCGCCCGGTAGCCCTCAGCCACCTGGTCGAGGGGCAGGCTCAGGTCGAAGACCTTCCCCGGTTCGATCTGGCGGCTCCAGATGAGGTCGACCAGTTCGGGAAGGAAGCGCCGCACCGGGGCGGGCCCACCGTGCAAGTGGGCATGAGAGAAGAACAGTTCCCGGCCAGGCAGTTCCACCCCGTGGGCGACACCGACATATCCCATGTGGCCACCAGGGCGGGTAACGCGGAGGGCTTGCATCATCGACTCCTGGGTGCCGACGGCTTCGATGACGGAGTGCGCGCCGAGCCCGTTGGTGAGGTCCTTGATGCGGGCGACGCCGTCGTTCCCGCGTTCGGTGACGATGTCGGTGGCACCGAATTCCAACGCGAGCTTCTGGCGAGGCTCGTGGCGGCTCATAGCGATGACCCGTTCGGCACCGAGTTGCTTGGCCGCCAGGACGGCGAGGAGACCGACGGCTCCGTCGCCCACGACGGCGACGGTCTTACCTGGCCCTACTTCGGCGGCGACGGCGGCGAACCAGCCAGTGCCGAGCACGTCTGAGGCGGCCAGCAAGCCCGGGACAAGGTCGGCGGGGGGAGGCTCGGGGGTAGCGACCAGGGTGCCGTCAGCCAGCGGTACGCGGAGGTGCTCGGCCTGAGCCCCGAGGGCGCCCACAGGCTGGCGGTGCACGCACGAGCTCTGGTAACCAGCCCGGCAGATCTCACAGGTGTTGTCGCTGGCGAAGAAACTACCGACGACGAACTGTCCCGGCTTCACGGTACGGACCTCGCTGCCGACTTCTTCGACGATGCCGACGTACTCGTGGCCCATCGGCACTGGTCCCTCGACGGGTTCGATGCCTCGGTAGGGCCACAGGTCCGAACCGCACACGCAGGTGGCCGACATTTTGATGATGGCGTCGGTCGGCTCGATGACCTTCGGCTCGTCGCGTTCGGTGACGCGGACGTCGCCCGGCGCGTAAAGCACTGCGCCTTTCACGATTAACCCTCCTTCCAGGTTACTGGCCGCTGAAAACCAGCTTGGGGGCGAAGCCGCCGAACAGGCGTTGCGCCCCGGACTGTTGGTCGTGTCGGTTATCTGACATGCGCCCCGTCAATCTAAGCGGGCGACGACTTCATGGTGGCGCGGCCGTCGCCGTCGATGGCGCCGTCGTGCCCTGCGAGCCTACGAGACGATGGTCGGTCCGGGACGACGGCTATTGCCGCACTAATGCTCCGACCCGAACGAGCCCGCGGCTTATATTCGTGACAACACTAGGAGACGCCTGATGACCAAGCTGGACTCGCAGACCGACGTCCTCAGCAAGGAGGAGGCCGGTCAGTTCTGGACGCAGGGATACCTGCGCGTTCCCGACGTCTACGCCCCCGACGAGGTCGCCGAGCTGGCCGAGGACCTCGATCTGCTCATCGATCGCTGGGCCCGCAGCAACACCTGGACTGGCCCGTGGCGCGAGGCGCTGCTCGATGCAGATCTGGCGGCCACGATCGAGCTGCGCTCATTGCACGACCTGCGGTACTACTCGGCGGCCTGGGCGCGGGCGACGAGCAACGCCAAGCTCGCGGGCGTGCTCCGATGCCTGCTCGGCGACGCCGTCGAGCTTCATCACACGACCATGCACGTCAAACCTCCCGAGCGCGGCCAGCCCTTCCCGCTCCATCAGGACTGGCCGTTTTACCCGCACACCGACAACCGGTACGTCGACGTGCTGCTGCACCTCGACGACACTTCACACGACAACGGCGAGATCCGCTTCCTTCCGGGCTCGCATCTCGGCGGTCCACTGCAGCACGTGACGGTCGCCGAGGGGGCCATGTGCTCCCCTCACCTGCCGACCGACAAGTACCGGCTCGCCGACACGACGCCGGTGCCGGCACGGCGCGGCGACATCGTCTGCTTCAACATCAACACCGTCCACGGCTCGTACCTCAATACGACCTCGGAGCCGAGACGGCTGGTGCGGATGGGGTACCGGCACCCGGACAACGCTCAGCTCGGCGGCCAGGCGATGGGCCGGCCGGGGGTGATGGTGGTTGGCACCAAACCCCGCCAGCATTCTCAGGAGCCGTACTCCTCCGAGGCCTGAGGCACCGCGGCGCGGGGAGGGGCGGGCGCCGTAAGGCAATTCGGGCTCGCGGCCGACGCGTGCGCTACGGCTTGACAGCAAGGTCGTACGTGAAGCTGACGGCTTCTTCGAAGTTGGCGTCGGGCTGCGCGGCAAGGAGCCGATCTCGCAGGTCACGCTCGAAGGCTTCGACGTGGTCGCCCAAGGCTGACCGGGAAAGGACGGAGGTGGAATGAGCGAAGCCGGCCAGGGTCTCGAGAGTCCAGATGTGGGGCGTCATGAACTCGTAGGTGCCGATCACAGTGAGCCCGGCGCTGGCGAGCACGGTGGGGTGCGGTGCCTCATTCAGCGTCTCCGCGAGGTCCGGAGGGATGTTCTCGATGGACCCGGTGACCTGCATCCAATGGACCACCCACTCCATGGCGGCCTTTTGCCAGGGGGCAGGGCCCTGCCAGGGCATTGATGTCCACAGTAGGGCGATGTGACCGGCGGGCTGAAGCCACTGGGCCGCTAGGGCGGCGATCCGGCGGCGGTCGAGACGGTGGAACGCGTCGCCAACTGTCACCAGCTCAAAGTGGCCCGCGACATCGACGTCTTCGGCTCGGCCGGTCCGCCAATTGATGTGAGCGGCTCCTCGCTCGGCGGCAAGGGCCTTGGCGTAGCTGACCGACTCTTCCTCTTGGTCGACGGCGAGGACATCGGCGAAGTGCTCGGAGAGGGCGAAGGTCACCCGGCCTGGCCCACACGCAAGGTCCAGGAGCCGGCCGGTGCCGCTCAGGGAGGCCCGGGTGGCTAGGTCGTCGATCAGTATGGCCGGATAGGGGACCCGGTAGCGGTCGTAGTAGCGGGCCGTGCCCTGGTACAGGTCGGACCGGAACTGAGGGATCGGTTCCATATCCCCATCATCGTCTCGGGCACCCGACATGCGCCGTTAGCGTGCCTTGGTCAGTCCGGAGAAAGGGCGAGACAGAAAGCCATCAAAGGCACCTCGGGCACCGGGAACCAGTCGCGCTCGGGCAGGCGGACGAAGCCCGCCGAACCGTAGAGATGGTGGGCGGCCTCCATCCACGGCGCCGAGTGGAGCAACAGGCCTTCTCGGCGGAGTTGGCGCGCCCGCTCGATGCAGGCGGTGAGGAGGGCTCTGCCGACACCCCGGCCCTGAGCGGACGGTTCAACAGCCAGCATGCGCACGCCGGCCTCGCCGGGCCCCAGAAGTTCTGCCCACGGCGAGGAGTTGTCGGGAACGAACGTTACGCAGCCGAGGAGCTCCAAGCCGACGGCCACCAGCACCTCGGCCTCACCAGCCCGGCGGCCAACGTCGGACAGTACCTCGGCGTACCCGCCAGCCAAGTGGTTGCCGGGAAGAGACTCGTAGGCAGAGAGGACGATCCGGCCCGCGAGCTCGTACTCGCCCGGTTCTATGGGGCGTACCTGCACGCCAGGCACGTTACCAAGTGCCCCTAGCCACGTGTTAGGGGGCAAGTCCTCGGACCATCCTCGTGCCTGGGCCCGTCCTCGGCATAATGCCTTTGGGGCCGGCCACGAGGGCCGCCAGGACGATTAGCGCCAGCGCGAGAAGACAACGTGGGCTAGGATCTATCACATCGATAGAAATGATGTGGACAATCGACCTTTACGTTGGCAGACGTCGCTGGGGCCATGGCTTGTCCCCCCACCTCGGAACACGGACTTATCCGAGTGACACCCTCCGGAAAACGAGCCCGGTGGAGTGTCGGCGCCCTCGTCGTGCTCGGGCTGGGACTGGTCCTCATGCCGTTTGTTTTCCAGATGTTCACCCGTGCCCCTCAGGGGGCGGACATGATCGCCGGCTTTCGCCCTTATATGACGGCCACCCGTCTGAGCGGCTACCAGATAGAGCTACGCGAGATCGGCTCCGCCGTCAGAGAAGGTGGCACGAGCGTGGCCACGGCGCTGTCAGGGCCGCCCACCGCAGCCGACCTGAACCGCTTCGCCACCAGGTTCCCTGATTTCGTCGCCTTCGAGGCACAGTGGGGCGGGATCTACCCGGACATGAGCGGGATGATGGAGACGATCCGGGACAACCTCGGCAACTACGAGGCTGTGGCCGCTCTCCCGAACTTCTCGCTCTTCCCCTGGTTCTTCGTGGCTCCTGGTGCCATCTTGCTGGGCGTGCTGGCTCTCGGCCTTGTGCGCCCTGTTTGGTGGCGGGCCAGCTGCCGCGCCCTGGTCGTCCTGGGCCTGGGACTGGTGCTGGCCCCAGTAGTTTTCCAGATGTTCTCGCGGGCTCCGGCGGGCGGGCGCATGATGAACGCCTTCAAGACAATCGAGACGCGCTCTCGCGTCGAGCGGATCCAGGGCTACTTCGGCGACATGGCCGTCGGCCAGGGTGCGGTGCAACTTGAGCTGGTCCCGGCACTACAGCGCTCGGGTCTGAGCTCCGCCCAGATCAGCAGTCGGTACCCGGGAATAACGACCTTCGATGACCACTGGGCCCACATCCTCAACGACATGACGCCCATGATCGGGACCATGAGCGACAACGTGACCAAGTACCAGGCTGTCGCCGCTCTTCCGCCTTTCCCGCTGTTCCCGTGGTTCTTCGTAGCCCCGGGCCTGCTCGTGATCGGTTCCGCCACCGCCGCCGGTGGTGCGGGCCGCGCACGTCGCGTGCGTGACGCACGCGGTCCTGATATCCCCAGTTCCCAACTTGAAGGAGTCAAATGAGGCGAACGACCAGTCGGTCCCTGTCCCGGACCGTCACCCTCTCAGCCCTGGTTATCAGTGCCACCCTGGCGCTGTTGGCCACCAGCACGACCGCCGCCACCGCCTTAACCGCACAGCCGCTTAACGGTTTGTTCCGCGTGGCGACCGGTTCGTACTTCCGGATGATCTATCCCGGCGGCGGTAAGTACTTCAAGAACCCTTACTCGGCCGACACCAACAAGACCTATACCTTAATCGTGGCGGGCACCGAAGGTGGACTGCGCACCGGAGTGCTCCAGCCCGCCCCCACCCCTGCTTTCGGCCCTCATGGAAATTCACTGGCGGGCCGCATTATCCGACCAACGGACTTCGCCGGGATCGACTTCGGCCTCGCCACCAAAGGCACTGCCCCGGCGATCTCGGTGAGCGGTGGCCGTCTCAGCGGCCAGGTGAAGGGCTTCACTGCTGAGTGGAACAACCTCGTTTTCAGCCAGGGAGGACCGGTCACCGGGTCCTATAACGCGCAGACCCACGTTTATGTTTTGAGCTGGTCGAGCCTGATCTCGGGGGGCCCCTTCAACGGGTTCACGGGCTCTTGGCACCTCACAGGGAGCTTCGTGTCCTAATAGGGAGCGACGAGCACGCGCACCGGGCCCGCCAGTTACGACGGGCAGCCGTACTCGTCGTTACCACCATGCTCGGCAGCCTGGTCGTCGCTGCCCCCGCGACGGCAACGGACGACGCTCACGTTGGTCGTCGGGGAAACTGCGAACCCTCCGTCTTCTGAAGCAACACTCGGCCCACGGTCAACCAGACGCCCGACTGCGGCGGCTCCACTTCTGTCATACGAAGCTGAGCTCTTCGGCTACTTGCAGCGCTTTACCCAACCGCCCCACTGCCAAAGAGCGACGACCGGCCTCCCAGGCCGCGAGGGCAGAGCCGACCAGGGCTTCGAGCGGCGCGGGCATGCGCATCTGAGGGGGCCTTACCATGTCACGCGCCGACATCATGGCTTCTTCGTCGCGCCCCCGCGCCAAGCGTACGGCACTCCTCCGGTGACCTGTGGGTTGAGAACTTCAACGGCAACACCACAGTCGAGTTCGGCAGGGACCAGCTTTCCGCGTCGGGGTCGCCCACCCCTATGCGGGCCATCGTCGGTCCACGGACCGGGATGAACTACCCCTCCTATGTCGTCTTAGAGCCGTAAACGAAAGGTCTTGGACATGAAACCTACCCCGATGAAAGGTCTTTTGGCGCTTGCGGCCCTTGGCACCCTCGCTCACACGGGGACCGCTGCAAGAGATGTGCACGAAGGCAGTACAGCTGCACAGATCTCCTTCGAAGTCCCAAAGGATTGGGTGGTCCAAAACGAGACGGAGCTGTTCATATCAGGCTTCATCGTGCCCCCCGAGCCATTGTTCGCCCTGGTGGCCTCCCCGGCCCGGACACCGAGCGACATAGTGCTGGAGGCCTCCGCTGCCCCATAGTTGTTCGTGACCGTAGAGGACCCCCCCGCCATACTGCCGCCGTCACAGACTTATGAGCTGGTACCCCAGTATTTGGTCCAGGCCGAGCCTGGCTATTCGAGCGCCACCGTCAAGACGCTCGTGGCCCACCACTCAGTGCACCAGGGCGGTCTAAGCGGCTCAACTGCCGCGCTCATGGTCGTCTCACGAGCCGGCAATACCAGCTTCGACGAACTAGCCTATGAGAAATATGGGCAGCTTTGGATCGTTGTTGCCGGCTGCTCGTCTTCTTGCTACGACAACAACCGCACAACCATCACCCAGATCCTGAACGGCGTACGCGTCGGTAAGGCCGCCTAAAGAAGCCTGGCGAAACCGACCGGGGGTCATGGGCTGACGTAGCGGACGAGGAGGGGGATGAGGACCTGAGCGTCGGGAGTCCCCCAGCCGGTGACGGGATCCCAGCCGGTGCCGGTTTCGTACCCGGTGATCGTGACCCCGTTGAGGGACACGGTGTTGTTGCCGGTGGTGATGTCGTGGAACGCCTTGTGGTACAGCGGACCTTGGGCGGTCCGGTAGATGGCGGGGTTGACGAAGCCGAGAGGGTGGCCGGCTTCCTGGTCAGCCAGGGCGATCAGCCGTGCTCAACCTGTCCGCGTGGAGCGCCCGCGACGTCGAGTCGCTGTTGGCCGTCGTCGGGTACATCGTCGTTTTCGCCGTCGTCGGCATCCGCTGGTTCCAGTGGGAAGTCCGTTGAGGTCTCGTTCCCGTACCTTCCGCTCACGGCGGCACCCTGAATGCCGCTGGAAAGCCCACACGAGCCCCGGGGCCGGGGCCTGCAGCCGCTGAGCGGCTCGGTTCTCCGCTGGCGTCGTGCGCTGCCCGGGGGCAGGCTGCAGGTCCGGTAGAAATGTTGAGCTTCAGGTGTCGAATCTGTCCTCGCCGTTCGTGGACATGGTGGGCGGTGCGCAGGGCACCGCCGTCAAGGAAAGGAACCACTCGATGTCTACGGTTACCTCCACGTCTCCCGACGTCACGGTCGGGCGTGCCCGGTCCCGGTTGGCGAAGACATTGCCGCGGGCAACGGTCTCGGTGGGTGTGCTGGCCGCCGCAGTCACGACCGCCGCCGCGGCTGCCTTGCGGGGCGGCGGAGCCCCGCTGGCCGTGCACGGCAGGATCGCCCTCGCCAGCTTCGCGCAGATCACCTTCGTCGCCGCTGTCATCGGCGGGGTGCTCGTCGCATTGCTGAACCGGCGCAGCTGTGCCCCCCGTCAACGGTTCTTCCAAGTAACCATCGGGCTCACGGTGCTCTCCTTGCTGGTGCCGGCGGCGTTCGCCGACACCGGCGCCAGCAAGATCGCTCTTGTTGGCCTGCACCTGATCGCCGCGGCGATCATTGTCCCGGTGCTCGCCGGACACGCCGACTGACCCCCGACCGACCCACTATCGAAAGGAACAACCAAGATGCCGCAATACCTGATCTCCGTCTGGCACGACGACACCTTCGAGGTCGACCTCTCCAGCCCAGACGCGCAGCTCCGCGTCGCCCAGGTCGACGCCTTCAACAGCGAACTGCAACAGGCGGGCGCCTGGGTGTTCGCCGCCGGCCTGCACCCGGCGTCATCGGCCACGGTCGTGCGGTCCTCCGGGGGAGAAGTTTCGATGACCGACGGACCTTACGCCGAGACCAAAGAACAGATGGGCGGGTTTTGGGTCATTGAAGCCGCCGATCTCGACGCCGCTCTGGAATGGGCCGGTAGAGCGGCTGCGGCGTGCGACGGACCAGTTGAGGTCCGGCCCGCGCAAGGGTGACCGACGGCCTCGACGAGGTGTTCCGGCGCGAAGCCGGCCGCTGCACAGCCACGGTGATCCGCGTCCTCGGCGACATCGACCTCGCCGAGGACGCCGTAGCCGAAGCGTTCGCCATCGCCGCCGAGCAGTGGCCGAAAACGGGAATACCGCCCAACCCGGGCGGCTGGATAACCACCACCGCCCGCAACCGCGCCATCGACCGCCTCCGACGCGAATCAACCCGCAGCGACCGGCATCTCGCGGCCCACCGACTCCACACCGACACCATGGGACCTGCCCGCAATCCTGACCTTGACAGGCTCGACGATTTCGTCGAGGTCGTCGCCGACGACCAGCTCCGGCTCATGTTCCTGTGCGCACACCCCTCCCTAGCCGCCGACGCCCAGGTCGCTCTGGTCCTACGCCTCGTCGCCGGCCTGGAGACTTCCGAGATCGCCAGAGCGTTCGTGGTGGCCGAACCGACGATGGCACAGAGGATCGTGCGGGCCAAACGCAAACTTCACGACAACCACGCCTCCTATCGCATACCACGGCTTGGGGAGCTCCCGGACCGGCTCCACACGGTCCTCGCCGCCATCTACCTCATCTACACCGAAGGCCACACCGCCACGTCGGGACAGAGCCTGACGAGAAGCGATCTATCGACCGAAGCCATCCGGCTCGGGCGGACCCTTGTCGAGCTGATGCCCGACGAACCCGAAGCCGTCGGCCTGCTCGCCCTGATGCTGCTCACCGAATCCCGCCGGCCCGCCCGTAGCAGCACCGACGGGACCGTGGTGCGCCTCGCCGACCAGGACCGCTCCCGCTGGGACCAGGCACTGATAGCCCAAGGCCACCAGCTCGTGCGCGCCTGCCTGCGGCGCAACCGGCCCGGACCGTTCCAGATCCAGGCCGCCATAGCCGCCGTGCACGCCGACGCTCCCAGCGCCAAGACCACCGACTGGTCCCAGATCATCGCCCTCTACGACCAGCTCTACGCTCTGCGCCCCCACGCAGTTATCGCCCTCAACCGGTCGGTGGCCGTCGCCGAGCTCCACGGCCCCGACGAGGGGCTCGCCGCGCTCGCTCGCATCGACATCGCCACCCTTGACAATTACCAGCCCTACCATGCGGCACGCGCCGACCTTCTCGCACGAGCAGGACGTCGCGACGAGGCACTGGCCGCCTACGACCGAGCCATCGAACTCACCGCCAACGCGGTCGAGCGCGACTTCCTCATGCTCCAACGAGCCGCCCTCTGAACGGACAGCCGCACTGGACTTCCCGACCCGTCGATGTCGATTGGGGGTCCCCGTTCGTGGAGAAGGCGAGCGGCGAGCAGAGATCTGGCTGCGCCACGAGGCGCCCTGAGATATTCCCCACGCAGTGGGGAGGGATTGGAGGTGATATCCCTGGGCCCAATGGCCTACCTGTGCTTACTGAATAAGTAAGTGGCGGTGCGCGAAATGCCGGCGGGCCCCGCGCGCGACGCGCTCATCGCGCCTCTGGCCAACCTCGCCGCTTTCGACTTGCCAGCCTTTCTGGCCCGCGTCTCGGCCACGGCACCAACGGACTGAAGGACGTCCGGGCTTTTCGTCGGCTCCTTGCTGTCGAGCTGTCCGATACTCTCGCGGGACCTTAAGCACTATTCGACACGAAATGCTCCAATATCCCGTCGCAAGCGCTCAAAACGAGAAAACGTCAGATTTCCGGCCCTGAGGAGATTGATCAGGTCAGCGGTCGACCCGACCGATATCAACGGCGTGAACGGAAGCGCTACGAGGCTCGTCGAGCCGGAGCCAGACACCATCGACTCCGACGACGCCGAGCTATCCACGGCGGGCAACCCCGCTCGTGATGCGACTGGCGGGCGAGAGGGCCCGGCAGGCTCTGGCGCAGACTACGACGATGTCCGGGCCATCAGGCACCGTCAGGCCGGCGTCTGGCTCGGCCGCTATGTCGGATTGGTCATCGCAGGCATCGCCGTCGGTGGAGCGCTCCTGTTGTGGTTCGCGGTGTCGGACCGCTCCCGCTCTGTCCATCACTCCCCGAAGTCGATGGCAGTGTTCGACGGATGGCACGTCATCTACGACAACCAAGCGCCTACCCTCGCCGTCGTGATCGGCGCCGTCGGTCTCGCTCTGATCCTCGCCGCCGGCGCGGCCCTCGTCGAACGGGTGGTGCTGGACCGGTCCCGGCGCTCGACCGATACCGAGGTGAAGTTGCTCGCCCCAAGGCTTGCGATGGCCGAGACCCGTGGCGTCTTCGCCGGACCGGTCACGGTCACCGTCCTCATCCCCGCCCACAACGAGGGAGCCTCCATCGGAGCGACGCTTGACTCGCTCGGCGCCCAGGACCCTGCGCCGAACCGCGTCATCGTCGTGGCTGACAACTCCACGGACGCGACCGAACCGCTCGCGCGAGCACACGGCGCGGAGGTGTATACCACGGTGGGCAACACCCACAAGAAGGCGGGGGCGCTTAACCAGGCGTTGAGCGGACTCCTCGACGGTCTCCGAGACAACGACATCGTCATGTGCATGGACGCCGACACCGTGCTCGACGACGGCTTCCTCGCCGACGGGATTCAGCGCTTCACCAGCGATCGCGCCCTAATGGCGATCGGCGGTATCTTCTACGGCGAAGAGGGCCACGGAATTCTCGGCCAGCTCCAACGAAACGAATATATTCGGTACTCGCGGGAGATCCGACGCCGGCGTGGGCGCGTGTTCGTGTTGACTGGCACGGCATCGATGTTTCGACCGCGGGCGCTACGAACCGTCGCCGCGAGCCGAGGAGGTCAGCTGCCAGGTGTCCATGGTGACGTGTACGACACGGCGGTGCTGACCGAGGACAATGAACTGACCCTCGCCATCAAGTCGCTTGGAGGGCTCATGGTGTCTCCCAACGCCTGCCGGGTGGTCACAGAACTCATGCCCACATGGCGCAACCTGTGGGCCCAGCGCCTCCGCTGGCAGCGGGGCGCCCTGGAGAACCTCGGCGCCTACGGACTTGCCCCCACGATGCTGCGTTACTGGGCCCAACAGCTCGGCATCGGCTACGCGGTCATCGCACTCAGTTCATTCTGGCTGCTCATCGTCGTCACCGCGCTCGCCGCGGGCGGGTGGGTTTGGTTCCCGTTCTGGCTCGGCGTAGGAAGCCTGTTCGTCGTCGAAAGGGTCGTCACCGGCTGGCACGGCGGATGGAAGGCGCGTTTGCTCGCGGCGCTGCTGATCCCCGAGCTTATCTACGACATATACGTCGGCATCGTCTACGTCAAGGGCATCTTCGACATCACCTTCGCCCGGAGCGCCAGATGGGGTCATGTTGTCCACGCCGCGCAACCCACGCACGAGACTGACGGGACCGAGCAGCGAGGCACAGCCGAGGTCACCTCGTGACCGGCGTCCTGCTCATCGCCAGCGAGTTGCCCAGAACATGATGCACTCCCCGTGGTTCGCCGCGCTGAGCATGTTCGTGGCCATCAACACAGTCCTGTACCTGACCCTGGCGATAATAAAAATGCTCCCGAAGCCCTACTTGAGCGACTGGGTCGACCAACGCAGCCGGCGTTTCGAGTCCCGCAGCATCTATCCGGATGTCGACGCCGGAGCCCACGGTACGAACATCGACCCGCACCTTGCGTTCCCGATGCCGCCACCAGATCAGCCGAACCGCTTCCCCGGGGACCGGGGGCGGGACCGGGTGCGACCAAGGTCGCTTTCCGGGACGCAGCCAGCGGACAGGGGGCGACGGCCAACAGCGGCCAGCGAACCCCGGCATCTCCAGATGGGACCGCGAGAGTGAACCGGCGACCCGCAATCACGCCAGTCGGCCATCCCTTGCTTCGGACGCCTGTCGGTGCCCATTAGGACCTGCCCGCCGACGGCCAGGCTGTGTGCCCGCCGAACGGCACTCGCCGTGGTGGCACTCAGGCACCTGCCAAGCGGGGGGGAGCGCCGAACGATGCTCCCTGCCATCAATTAGGCGTGGAACGGCCTTGTTGCGCCGGAGGAGACGTCACCGCTGAGATTGGTCCTTCCGCGCTGCGGCGTCGGGGTAAGTGGCTCTTAGCGGCACCCATAGTGGCAATACACCGGGGTGTCCCACGCCAAGTGCGCAAGGTGTTGAGAAAATAGCGAAGGCCGTGCCACTGCCCATTTCCCCTGGCGCGCTTCGCCACAAAAAGACGTAAGATCATGAGGACACGACAAATCCCCGACGTGTTGGGCCGGCATGTGCTGGCTGGGGGCGGTACTCCGGACCCTGGTGTCGCGACATTCGCAGCACCTAAGGTAGGAGGGTTCGATCGCCCACGACGGGTCTTCTTTCTACACTGTCCCGCCTCTACCGCCGCGGGGATCTGAGCCGGAGCCCATAGTCGTCTGGCTGGCGGGGGAGCACGACGTCTCCACGGATGGCGCACTGCGGCTGAAACTGTCACGCACCATCGCTCTCCAACCCGCTGCGCTCGCTGTCGACCTGAGCGGCGTGGAGTTCATGGCCGCACCAACGCTCAAGACCATCGCCCGCGCCAGGGAGCTCGTCCGGGGGGGAAGGCGCTCGGTCCTTGGGTGGCAGTGCCGACGACCCAGCGGTCCAATAGGCAGCCCGGTTCGTGCCGCTGCCCGACCACGTCCCGGCCGCCGTAGCCCGGACCACCACCTTGAGAGCGCGAGCCCCAAGCGCCGACCGCCGGGCGAAGGCCACATGACAAAGGCGGCCCTCTGTGGTTGGCAGCGCTGACGTGATGGAAAAGACGAGATAGCAGAACTGACCTCTACAGAAAAGGAAAAGGAAAAGGAAAAGGATGACCTATAAACGCAGAGACTGGCATTTTTGGCATGCTGCACCGGGCACGGCGATAGTGGCGACGCTCGCCATGGTGAGCGGCTTCCTGGCCCTTAGCATTTCACCCGCTTCGGCGGCGACCACGACGACCACCACGGCACCCACCACGACCACGACCACGACCACGGTGCCTGGTTCGAATTGTTCCGCTTCGGTGAGCGGCGCTTTCCTCGACCGCACCGGTTGGTCGGCCACCACCGACGCTCCCTCTAGCAGCGCCGATGCGCCCGATAACGCTCTGGACGGCAACTACAACACTCGCTTTAGCACTAACGAGGACCAAGTCTCTGGTTTGGCCATCCGGGTGGACCTGGGTGCGGCCCGGGCCTTCGACGAGCTGGCCATGAGGGCGCCGAACTCGCCCACCGACTACGCCCGAGGCTACGACGTACTGGTCTCGACCAACGACATCTCCTGGACCATCGTCGCCGCCTGCACAGGCACGGCTAACCCCGAGATCGTCAGTTTCCCCACCCAAACGGCACAGTGGGTCAGGGTGGTCCTGACCGCCGCGAGCACCACCGACTGGTGGTCGATCGACGAGTTCGACCTCTACAGCAGCGCTCCGGCCCC
>PMWT01000044.1 GCA_003166025.1 Acidimicrobiaceae bacterium
CGGCCTCCGCAGCGTGATACGGACCACCGGCGGCGGCGATGGCATCGATTCGATTGCCGTCGAACTCCAACTGTATGCGCCCGTCAGCCCAGCGCAGGTCGCTCCCCACGGCGTAGTCACGCACCAGGTCCGCGCGAGCGTTCTGCGGGAGCGAAGGGTCGTAACGAAGATAGCGCTTGGTCAACTCCGCCAGTAACCAGTTGCCCTGCGCGTTCAAGTGCGTCCCGTCGGAGAGCACATCGGCTGGGCGCAAATGGTTGTCGTTCAGGTATTGGATCCAGGGGCGGCGCACGTCCACCAGTCCGCAATCGTATCGGCGGCACAACTCCGGCAGCCACTCATAACAGTGCCGGTCGTGCCACTGTTCCCTCTTGACCTTTGCCGGGTCGCTGGGCTGTCCTTCCACCGGCATCCAGGTCGGATAGTCGCTCTGGATCAGGATCTCCGCGGTGGTGTGCTTCTCGATCGCGGCAATGATTTTCTCGTAGTTCTCTTCGTCGCCGTAATCGTGAAACACGATCAAATCGGGGTAGAAGGCGAACACATCGTGGCTCACCGTGCGTACCAGGTAATCGGAGCTGTATCCGCCGATGGCACGATTTTCGACGGTGAGCTCAGCGTAAGGAAAGCGCGTGCGAAGGTCTTGCGCCACCTGCTGCGACCACTCCTGCTTGGTGATCGACTGGCCGTAGAACAGAATGCGCACAGGGTTTCGCCGTCCCGGCGAGCTCGCCGCCAGCAGCGACATAGTGCGCTGGATTCCCGTGCCGTAGCGTTCGCCGGAACTCTCCGGTGGCGCCGGTGGGTACGTGGACGCCTTGGCCAGAAGCGGTAAGTTCGCGGTCGCAGCAGCCCCGTGGCCGTCCCGCGCATATGCAAAGAGGCGGTAGGCGCCTTGCTCGGAGGGGATGCGGACTGAAGCCCGATCGCCCTGCGAGGAAACGATGGCGCCGTCGATAGGCGGCGTAGGCTCTTCGCGATCGCCTCCCACATTCGGATTCCCGGAAACGTCCCCCCGCAAATCCCAGGAAATCCGTAGCGCGTCCGATTGGGGGATCGAGACATCGAACCGGAAGTCCACCACCGATCCGGGCGCTACCACAGCAGGCCCCTGCGCTCCCCCGCGAGCGATCGCCGCCGGCCCCACGCGCGGCGCGCGATTCGCCGGCCACTTGCCGCTCCACAGGAATGTCATGACGTCCACCGATTCCGTGCGGCTGCCATCTTCGAGGAACATGCCATACCAGGTATGGGTCTTCTCATGGTGCTGGTCCCAATGGAAAACGAAGGAGCCCAGGCAGTTCGGCTGGCCCTGAACCGCGTGCTCGTAAGCTCGCCGGTAGAAGTCGGCCTTTTGGCTGCTGTTGTCTTCGATAGGCAAATTCCAGGCTGTCTTCTCTACCTGCCAGTGGCCGCGCGGGCCGAACTCGGTTACCCAATACGGCCGCGTCCAGCCTTGTTTGGCGAAATCCTCCGGTAGAGTCAGCATATCGGCATAGGAGTTGAGTCCCACCGCGTCGAGGTCAGGGCAATAACGATTCAACTCGCCCAACATGCGCTTGTAGGCCCCGCCGACGGGCGTGATCACGGGATGATTCGGATCGATCCGATGAATCATGCGCGCCACCTGATTCATCTCGGTCCAAAGCACGCCGCGCTGTTCCGCTGTGGTGCCGATTTCGAACTCGTTGCCGATGGCCCAGGCAAGCAACGCGGGATGATCTTTGAACTTCAGTACGATCCGGCGGACTTGTTCGCGCTGCCGTTCCACAGCGGCCTGATCGTCATAGCGGAAGCCGGCGCGCTGTTTTCCGAACGGGAGATCGGCAAGGACCGTCAGCCCCAAGGCCTGCGCCCGATCGAGCGAATCCGTGCCGGCGCGGATGGCATTGCCGCCGGCCGCGATCAACTCCTGCAAATGCACAGCGCCAACCGCGCCCTTGGTGAAATACGGCTGGCCGTCTCTCAGGAGCTGATATCCGCTCCCGGTGTTGACGATCTTTTCTACGGAACCTTCTGCCACCAGGGAACAGCACAAAATACCCAACAGCGCCTTGCCGCAACTCCGCATCCGCTTGCTCACACGCGCGGCTCGGAAAATGCCGTTACCGAGCCGCGGCCATGAGGAAGCGGTTTCTGCCCCCGGAGACGTTCCCGCCATGGAGTTCACGACCGCGAGTTTAGCACCCGGTGCGCGCGAGGTCCGCTATAATTCGGCCATGCCGCTGAGCCGAAGGTCATTTGTCTCCGCGTGTCTCGCCTCTCCTCTCGCCGGACGCTACGCCGCCGCCGCTCAGACCGCCGCGCCTTCAAAGATCACGCGCATCGAAACGGTGTACTGGAAGAGCCGCGACGATGCGCCGTTCTGGCCGCATTGGACCTGGGTCAAAATCGATACCGACGCCGGCATCTCGGGCATCGGGGAGACGTATCCGCGCAACCCGGCGGAGGCGGCCGTGGTGCACGCGGTGGCCGGCTCGCTGCTCGGCCGCGATCCGCGCGATATCGAGCGGATTTGGGCCGATCTGTACCGCGCCTTCGATTTTCAGATCGCCGGCGGAGCCGAAATCCGCGCCTTGAGCGCCATCGACCTCGCCCTGTGGGACCTGCGGGGCAAGGCTCTCGGGGCCCCCGTGTACGACCTGCTCGGAGGGCGGGTACGGGACTATGTCCGCTGCTACTGCCACGTTCAGGGCGACGCCCATGGCGTTCCCCACGCCGGGATAGACGAGATGGTCGACTATGCGGAGCAGCAGGTAGCCCGAGGGTGGCGGTACGTCCGCTTCGGGGCCGGTGAGACCCGTGCGCTGACAGAAGGTGGTGTCCTGGAGCAGGCGGACGGTCTGCGTTGGACCGTTGAAGCCTTTGGCTCGCTGCGTGACGCGCTCGGTCCCGAGGTGGAGATCTGTGTCGACCTCCACCAGCGCACGACCCCGGCCTACGCCGTCGAGCTGGCCCGCCAACTGGCTCCGATGAGACCGTTCTTCCTCGAGGACCCCGTCCGGGCGGAGAACGTGGCCGAGTTTGCCTACCTCCGCGCCCAGATGCCGGTGCCCATAGCCACTGGGGAGCAGCTGGCGAGCAAATGGGAGTGGCGCGAGCTCATCGAGCGCGACCTGATCAACTATTGCAGGGTCGACCTGTGCATCTGCGGGGGGCTGACCGAGAGCAGGAAGCTGGCCGGCTGGTGCGAAACCCACTATATAGAACAGGTACCGCATAACCCCCTGGGGCCGGTATCGACTGCGGCCTGCCTTCACTTCGACCTCTCGACGCCTCTTTTTGCCGTCCAGGAGCTCACCTGGCGTCCCGGTACCCTCGCCGGCGTGGTCCGGACCGACATGCGCCTCGAAGGGGGCAACCTGTACTCGGGCGGTTCACCGGGCCTCGGGGTCGACCTGGACGAGGACGCCGCTCGGGCGCTCCCGTTCCAGCCCGGAGGGATGAAGGTCCTACACCGGGAGGACGGCTCCGTCTCGGACTGGTGAACAGCCCGGCCTGGATGTCTGACGGTGCGCCCGACCGATAGTTCCAAGCTCTCGTCCCGGGGGCGGGTTGTGCTCCATACTTGGACCATGCCAAAGCTTTCCTCGGCCCCCCTTGAGCCCCCCCAGCGACGCCGGGTCGCTCTCGTGGCCCACGACAACAAAAAGCCTGACCTGCTGGATTGGGTGGAGTTCAATCGCGGCACCCTTGAAGCTCACGACCTCATCGCGACCGGCACGACCGGGAAGATGATCGAGGAACGCACAGGGCTGCGGAGCACTCTGCTCCTTAGCGGGCCGCTAGGCGGTGATCAGCAGCTCGGCGCGCGGATCGCCGAAGGTGGCGTTGACGTGCTTATCTTCTTCTGGGACCCGCTGGAGCCGCAACCGCACGACCCCGATGTGAAGGCGCTCCTGCGCATTGCCGCCGTGTGGAACATCGCCGTCGCTTGCAACCGCGCCACGGCCGACTACATCATCTCGTCACCCCTATTTGCCAACCGTTATGCCGCGAACCTACCCAATTTCGACGATCACTCCCGCCGCTTGTTGCCTACGCCCGCCGCCCCCCAGAAGTCAAAATTGCACCGGGAGAAGGCGAGCCATGGCGAGCGATAATTACAAGATCACCTTCGAGGAGTTCGACAGTCTTTTCGAGAAGCTGAAAAACTGGGGTCGTTGGGGAAATGACGATGAGCTGGGGGCCCTGAACTTCCTCGGCGATGCCGATGTAGTGGAGGCGGTCAAGCTCGTAAAAACTGGCCGGCGAGTAACGCTCGGCCGCCCGCTCGACACTTTGGCCGGCCCCGACAACGGCCATCCGGCTTTGCACTACATGACGCATATGGGGGATAAACGGTCCGACGAACCGACCTATTATACCGACTTCATCGGGGTCGATTTCCACGGCAAGTCGGCCAGCCACATGGACGCGCTTGCCCACATTGCCTACAAGGGCCTGCTCTACAATGGCAAACCGGCCGGCGAAGTCGTGGTTTCGACGGGTTCGTCGTTCGCTCCTATCTCCCGATTGGCGAAGGGCGTGGTGGCCAGAGGCGTCCTCCTAGACGCCGCGCTCGCTCGAGGGGTGGACTGGGTGGAGCCCCCTGCTGCACTTGGCCCGAGCGACCTGGAGGACATCGCCGCGTCTTTGGGGGTGGAGGTGCGCCGGGGTGATGTCGCGCTCTTGCGCAGCGGTCAGATGGCCCGTCGCCGCGCTCTGGGCCCCTGGGACCCAGACCAGTCCGGGGTCGGCCTGGCCGTCACGGCCTTGGAGTGGCTGGCCCACCGCCAGGTTGCTCTCCTGGGTGGGGACGGCGACAGCGACGCCCGGCCGAGCCCGGTCGAGGGCGTCGGCGCGCCGGTCCATGTGCTGGCCATAAACGCCCTGGGTATGTGCCTGCTCGACAACCTCGATCTCGAGGCTTTGAGCGCGGCCTGCGCGGAAGTCGGCTCCTTCGAGTTCCTCCTGGTGGTCGCTCCTCTGATCGTCCCCGGCGGGACCGGTTCGCCCGTCAACCCGATCGCTGTCCTATAGAGGGCCTGTTCAGCCGCGCCAAGCCCGGCGTGCTCGGCATGTAGACGACGGGCAATTGGCACGCGACGTCGTCACTTCGCCACTAAAAGTGGACGGGCCTGGCTTCCGGCCCGCCTTTTCCGGCAAGCCACCATAGGGTCCTGGGGCGCACCGCGGAGGAAAGGGCCTGGGCAGGAATGAGCCAAGTTGTAAAAGGTGGAGGAGATAAGACGCGCCACTCTGACCAGGGGCGTGGTTTTCGAGCAGGTAAACGGCACGGGAACGAGGTTGTTCGTCCAGCGCCGTCCCCGTCGGGCCGCCGAAATGGCGGGCGCCGGGGGCGACGCCCCCAGTGGGGGCATGACCGGCGAACACAACCACTGCCCGTGGTTTCCCCACCCATCAGCGACCGCCGTATCGGATTGGCCCGCCTCTTCATAGTTTTCACCGTCCTCGCCTGGGCGGCGTATTTCATCACCTGGATGTTCCAGGACCTGCTCAACCCCCTGCAGGGACGACCTGTGGCGCGCGCCGAGGCGGTCGTCTACCTGCTCGTCGTGACGCTGCTCTCAACTTCCAGCCTGGCCTACCTGCTATCCCGTCTCGGGTTTTTCTACCGGGCCAAGAGCCATCATCGGGCGACGCGCGCCGTGATCGACGATTTCTTCTCCAGTGCGTCTCCTCGCCTGACGGCGCTCATCCCTTCTTACCGGGAGGACGCGCGAGTTGTGCGCAATACGTTGCTCTCCGTCGCCCTTCAAGAGTACGCCGACCTGAGGGTCGTGCTTCTCATCGACGACCCCATCGCGCCCCGCGACCAACGTTCTCGGGAACTACTCGATGCGGCGAGAGCACTACCCGGCGAGATAGAGGAGCTTCTCTCCTGGCCCGCCAACCGCTTCGGCGAAGCGTTGGAGAGCTTCGACGCCGGCAACGAACGCGAGGCGCCCTTGGGGCCGGCGGCAATCGCCCGGTTGGCGTCAGAGTACGACGCCGCCACCGCATGGCTAGAGAACCTGGCTTCGGGCCAGGACCTGGTCGACCACTCGGATGCGTTCGTGGCCAACCACGTGGTACGAAGGCTGGCTCGTGACCTGGCCACCGTGGCAGGCGCCTTGCACCAGGCTGTCGACGAGGGTTCGTCCCTGCAGAGCGAACGCGCTCGCCAGCTCTATCTCCGCCTAGCCAGGACCTTCCGAGCCGAGCTGTCGAGCTTCGAGCGCAAGCGCTACGTGTCGCTGTCCCACGAAGCCAACAAGGCCATGAACCTCAACAGCTATATCGGGCTTATGGGCGGGCATTACCGGGAAGTGCAGACTGTTGCCGGGCCGGCTCTCGTCACCGCGGACGAGGCGGAGGCGTCTCTTCATATCCAAGAACCGGACTACGTACTGACCGTGGACGCCGACAGCGTCCTGTTGCCGGAGTACTGCTTACGTCTGGTGCACATCTTGGAGCAGCAGGAGCACCGCCATGACGCCATCGCCCAGACCCCTTATAGCGCCTTTCCTGGCTCGGCAACCAGGTTGGAGCGCGTCGCCGGCGCTACCACGGACCTCCAGCACCTTGTCCACCAGGGCCTGACGTACTACGAGGCCACGTTCTGGGTGGGTGCCAACGCTGTTATCCGCAAGCGTGCACTCGACGACATCGCCAAGCGCTCCTACCTCGGTGACTGGGAGATCCGGACCTACATCAAGGACCGGACACCCATCGAGGACACCGACTCGACAATTGACATGGGGATCGAAGGCTGGGGGTTGTTCAACGTCCCCGAGCGTCTCAGCTATAGCGCCACTCCCCCCGACTTCGGGTCGCTCTGCATACAACGTCAACGCTGGGCGACCGGCGGGATGTTGATCGTGCCCAAATTGTGGGCCCGGGCCAAAGCCTGCCGGCGTCGTGGTGAGCGGATGCGCTTCGCGGAGAAGTTCCTTCGCTGGAACTACATGGCGTCGATCACGTGGAGTTCTATCAGTTTGCTCATTCTGCTGGCCTTCCCCTTCAATGCCACGCTCATCACTCCTTTGCTCGGGCTCGTGGCGCTGCCCTATTTCTGGGCCATGGCTTCGGATCTCCGCTACTGCGGTTATAAAATCCTGGATATCGCCCGGGTGTACGGCTTCAACCTTGTGCTGGTGCCGATAAACCTGGCCGGGGCGACGGCCACCCTTGTGCAGGCCATTACCGCTTCCAAACCCGTGTTCGCACGCACGCCGAAGGTCCGCAACCGGACCGTCACACCGCTAATTTTTGTGGTCGCACCGTACTTGTTGGTGGGCTTGGCTGCCTTCACCGCCGTCGTGTCCTACCAGCACCACGCCTGGGAGAACATGGCGTTCGCGGCGTTGAACTTGTTGCTGGTGTCCTATGCGATCGTCGCCTTCATCGGTTTGGGTCACTCCGTCGTCGATGCATTTACCCACCTGAAATCGTTCCTCTACCGACCGGCCCGGCCTCAACCCCGCCCGCTCTGGTCCCGGCGCGCCCGCCAATTGCCGCCGCTACTGAGCGACTGGCGGGCGGTGCTTGACCTGGGGACGCCGCCCGACGCGCCCGGACTGCTGTTCGGGAGCGGGGGAGACGACCTTGCCTTTGGGGACTCCCGACGGTCCCTCGGGCCGGGTGAGTTCCGGACCCTTTTCCAACCGGTAGTGGACCTTGCCTCCGGCGAGGAAGTGGGCCACGAAGCTCTCACCCGTTTCGACGACGGGATAAGTGCCGAGAGGTGGCTGGCCGAAGCGGTTGCTGCAGGCGAGGGGGTGACCCTGGAGGGCAAGATGGTCCGGGCTGCCCTCCGGGCGGCGGCCGGTCTGCCGCCCACCGGATGGTTGGCGATCAAGGCGTCGCCCCGCCTATTGCACAGTGACGCCCAGCTCAGGTTCGCGCTGTCGGGCCTCACCCGTCCCCTGCTGGTGGAGTTCACTGAGCCGGCGACGAGCGATGTGCTACCCGAAGTGCGAGAGCTGCGCAGCCTCCTCCCGCCCAAGGCCCTGATCACAGTCGAGAACGCCGGTTTCGGGCACAAGACGCTCACAGTGCTTTTCGAGCTCCGGCCCGCCTATCTGAAGTTGGCCCGCGACGTGCTCGCCAGCCTGGCCGAGGACGGCGCCCGCCAGGCCCAGTTGGCCAACCTGGTAAGAGTGGCCAACCAATGTGGATGTTCGGTCGTGGCCACGGGCGTAGAAGCAGAAGAGCAATGGCATCTTTTGCGCAAGCTCGGGGTTCCTCTCGGCCAGGGTTACCTCTTCGGCCGCCCGGAGCCGTCCGGTCTTCCTGCTGAGGGTCATGCGGCGCCCGCGGCAATTACTGTCATGGCCCACTCCCGTACGCCGGCGGCGCCGGCGCTGGCCGCCGGTGCGGAAACGGACGGAAGGCGGCGGAGGCTGTCACTGGTGCGCACGACCGCTGCCGCGGCCGTGATAGCGGCAGTTGTCTACGGAGGAGCCGAGGAGGTGCCCTCAGCCGTAGCTGCGGCTTCTGCGTCTAAGCCCGTCAGCTGGTTCGCCCCCTACGTCGATGCCACGCTCGCGCCTTCGTACTCCTTTCAGGACAGGTCGCTCGACCCGGCCCGCCAGGTCGTACTCGGTTTCGTCGTCTCTCAACCAGGTGCGCCATGTACGCCCAGCTGGGGCGGGACCTACGGCCTCAGCCAGGCTGACGAGGCTCTGGCCCTAGGTCCGCGGGTGGCCGAGCTCGGCCAGGAAGGCGTCGGCGCCGTCGTCGCGTTCGGCGGCCGAGACAACACGGACTTGGCCGTTGCCTGCACGAGCGTGCCCACACTAGAGCGGGCCTACCAGTCCGTGATCTCCTACTACAACCTAGGGACGATCGATTTCGATGTGGAGGGAGCGGCCCTGTCGGGCCCTGGCGCGGCCGAGCGGCGCGCCGCCGCCGTAGCCGCGGTTCAGGCTTCTGCCGAGCGTCATCACCGGACTTTGCGCGTTTGGCTCACCCTGCCCGTGGAGCCGGACGGTCTTCAGCCGTACGCCATCTCGGTGATCGGTGACATGCTCAGAGAACGAGTTGACGTGGCCGGCATAAACGTAATGGCCATGGACTTCACCTCAGCGCCTAGGGGCGGGCAAACGATGCTGGACCTGGTCGAGCGAGCGGCCGGCGCCACCCACAAGCAGTTGCAGGTGCAGCTGGAGCGCTACGGGGTCGAGCTTTCCGCCCGTCAGGTTTGGCAACGCATGGGTATCACCGTGATGATCGGACAGAACGACGTCCCCGGTGAGGTGTTCACGGTGGCCGACGCCCAAGGTTTGGTCCGCTTCGTCGGCGATGACGGCATCGCCCGCATATCGATGTGGTCGTTAAACCGTGACAGCGAGTGCGGCCAGGCCTTCGGTGAGAGCGGAGTTCTTTCTGACACGTGCAGCGGGACGTCAGAGCAGTCGCTGGCCTTTTCGGACACCTTCTCCCGCCTAAGCGGCGTCGCCACTGCGACCGTCGGGCCGGCCGGGATAATAGTGCCGGCGCCCGATAATAATCCGGCCAACGCGCTCTACCCCTTGTGGTCCCCGACTGCGGAGTACCAAGACGGCTACAAGGTCGTACGCAACGGGTACATCTATGAGGCCAAGTGGTACAACGCCGGTGAGGACCCGGCGCAGACCTGGCCGTCCTCGTCGGAAAGCCCGTGGGAACTTCTCGGGCCCGTGCTGCCCACCGACCGGGCCCCTAAGCTGCCGGTCTTGCCGGTGGGCACTTACCCCGCCTGGTCCCCTTTGACGCCCTACGAGGCGGGACAGCGGGTGCTTTACCAGGGGCTGCCCTACGAGGCGAAGTGGTACAACGAGGGATCGTCACCGGGCGAGGAAGCCGCGGACCCATTCGGGTCGCCCTGGCAACCACTGTTCACGCTCCCAGGGGAGCCGGCAAACGATTAGCATTGGCAGCGACGAACGATTATCCCGGGCTCGCCTCAGCCTGTCTGGAGGACATGGGAAAAAGCCCATCTGCTCTGGAGCACACCCGAGCAGATATTGCTGTCGTAGTCAATTATGCCCTGTACGCATTGCTGGTCTCTAGTGACCGACCACATCGAGAGCCGGCCAATGCCTTCTTGCGCGGCAAACGCGGCCACCTGGACGGCTTGCGAAAGGGTGAACACCTCGTCGGTCACATCGTTTTGCCCGATCATCGGTGTTATCCCCACCATCTCCCACAATTGAGCGCTGCTATAGCCGGGGAAAACGGAGGCCAACTGGTGGTGCACGGCCCGGGCGGCGTCGATGGCGTACGCGCCCATTTGGACCGGGCTGGCCACGGCGCCGCCGTAGTCCATGGTCATGGCGTTGAATATGGACACATGTACGCCCGTCGCCACGGCTGACCTCACAACTGCCATTTCGTCGTCGGGGAACCCGCTGGGCAGTACGGGTAACGTCAGGGACACCTCCACCTGGTGGCCGAGCGAGGCTTCGTCCCGCTGCAGGAGAGCCAAGGCGCCAGAGCGCATGGCGATCGACGCGGTGTTGCTCTCGGCGGCGCCTTCTATGTCGAAATCGAGGTCGTAGACGCCATAGGTGTCGACCACCTCTTGGTACGCCGTCTCCAGGGTCGTCACAGATGAGCAGGACTCGGCCAGTTCCGTGCCTGCTTCGCCGCCGAACGAAATGATCACCGCGTGACCGGCCCGGCGGAAGACGGTGATTGCTCTCTTGATGTAGTCGGAGGGCGAGCCGACAGGCGTCACACCACCCCATGCCGGGGAACAGTCCCCGCTGGAGACCACAAACGCCAGCGTGAAAGTCGTCGTCCCACTGGCAGAGGAGAGGGCGACTAGGTCCTGTGGTTGCAGGGTCATGTCCACGTACGGGGCAAAACCGCCCGAGCCCGGCCACTCCGGTGGTGGGCTCGTCGTTATGGGCGGCTCGCCCTGAGCCGGGGCCGGGACGCTGGTCGGGACAGGCTTCTTGAGAGCCGCTGGCGGTCCAGCGCAAGAGCCCCCGTCCACCGCGCAATGCTGCGGTCGCCCCGAGCCTTTCGAGTAGTCGACCTGGAACCCGAAGTCGGCCACAGCTCCCGGGCTCAACCTCCCGTCCCACGACGCGTTGGTCACCGATACCTTGTCACCGGAAACGGAGGCCACCCCGTCCCAGGAGCTGACCAACGTGCTGCCCGCGGGCAACGAGAAACTCAGCTGCCACCCGGCTACGGCTTGCGTCCCGACGTTGGCGACCTGGTACTCGGCCACATAGCCGGTCCCCCAGTTGTCGTCGTCCACGAACGCGGCCTTGAGGGCCGGGGTCGCCGTCAGCGCGCCGTCGACCAAGCGGAGAGGCGGCGTCGTCTGTGCCAGCGTCGTGGCCGCCCACATCGCAGCGGGAGCGACTATGAGCGCCGTCGCAAGTTGCTTTCCCCGCCTGCTCGTCATGGCCCCCCAGGTTACGGGCTCGTTAAGTGCTGGGCCCGCGCCTTGACATCGGTCCGCGGTCAGGAGAAGATGCATCCTTGCAGAACTAGGCACGCTGTACACATATGTGCACAGAACCCACCTGGTAGATAGGAGCGTCCATGACCCCGAGGACCAAGCTGCGCAGACTGGCAGCCTCGACGCTGGGAACAGCACTCACGGCAACACTTACCGTTGGGCTCCTCGCTACGCCGGGAGCCGGCGCTTCCGCCCTTAGCTCGGTCTCAATGGGCACGGAGCCCTGGATCGGCTATGCACCCTGGTACATCGCCCAGCAAGAGGGCTACTTCACGAAGTACGGCCTGAAGGTCAACATAGTGAACTTCGAAGAAGACGCCGATCGCAACGCCGCCCTCGTCGCCGGCAAGACAGATGTGTCCAACATCGACACCGGCCGGACCATCCAGTTCGCCAACCAGGGGGATCCCGCCGTCCCTCTGATGCTCGAGGACGACTCGAACGGGGCGGATGCCATCATGTCCGTCAAGTCGATCTCCACGGCCGCAGAACTGAAGGGGCAGACCGTCGCTTACGAGTACGGGACGACGAGCGACCTGTTGCTGCACTTCTACCTCCTCGAGCACCACATGCCTTTCGACTCCGTTAAGTCGGTCAACGTGCCCGCCGCCGATGCGGGGACGCTTCTCATAGCCGGCAAAAACAAGGTCGTTGTCACCTATCAGCCCTATATCAGCGAGGCCACGAGCAGCCCCGCCGCCACGGACGTGCACGTGTTCTTCTCCAGCGCGCAGGCTCCCGGCCTGATAAGTGACTTCCTCGTTGCCAACAAGGGCTGGTTGGCCGGTCATGCCACACAGGCCCGCGAGCTGGTCGAGGCCTGGAACGACGCCATTACCTACTTCGGCACCCACAGGACTCAGGCGGTGGCCATCATGGCCAAGGGCATCGGCGCCACTCCGGCGTCGTTGGCTTCGACGCTGTCCGGAGTGATCCTGTACTCCGTCGCCAACAATGAGTCGCTCGTCTCATCGGGCAAGCTCGCCTCCGAGTACCTGGCCATCGGCAAAACGCTCCAGGCTATGGGCCAGGTCAAACACCCGGTCATCCTGAGCTCGGTAGCCGACTTCAATTTCCTGAAGTGAGCCTGGGAACACGCCAGGGCACGGGAGCGCTCACCTCGGTGGCGAGCGCTCCCAAGGCGCCCCTGTTGGCGCGACGGCGTCTCCGGCTTTACGAGCCCATACAGAGGCGGACGTATTGGCTACTGGCGGTCATTTCCCTCTGTCTGGTGTTCGCTCTCTGGGCCGGCCTCAGCTATGCCGGGGCCGTCCAAAACCTGTTCCTGCCGACTCCGACCCAGGTCTGGCAGGCAGCTGTAACCGAGTCCAACACGGGCATCCTGTGGCCCGATATCGGCGCCAGCGTGTTGCGCATCGTCCTCGGTTTCATCATCAGCTCGGCGGTGGCCATACCGGTCGGGCTGCTCATGGGCTCCTACAAAGTCTTTGAAGCCTCTCTCGAGCCTCCGATCGACTTCATGCGGTACACGCCGGCCGTAGCCTTCATCCCCCTGACGCTCATATGGTTCGGTACCTCGACCACGCAAAAACTGGTCATCTTGTTTATTGCCATCTTCTTCCAGGAGGTCCTCCTGGTGATGGACAACGTCAAAAATGTCCCCGTCCAGTTCGTGGACATGGCCTACACTCTCGGCCTGTCACCGGCGAAAGTCGTCCGGAGAGTGATATTCCGGTCCGCGCTGCCGGGGATCGTCGACACCCTGCGCATCTCGATGGGCTGGGGGTGGACCTATCTTGTAGTGGTCGAGCTGGTGGGCGCCACGAACGGGCTCGGGTTCCAGATCCAGCAAGCGGAGCGCTACCTCAATACTCCCGAGATCATCCTCGGGATCATCATCATCGGCATGCTGGGCCTTATCTTCGACTTCTCGTTCAAGGCCATCTACGCCCGAGCATTCCCCTATATGTCCAGGTCGGCGCGCTAGCCATGGCGGCCACGCTCGTGCTGAAAGGGGTGGAGAAGACTTTCCGTAGCCGCAAGGGCACGGTCCAGGCTCTTCACGACATCAACCTGACCCTGGAGGACGGCGAGTTCGTTTCCGTCGTCGGTGCCTCCGGATGTGGCAAGTCGACCCTCCTGCGTATCGTCGCCGGCCTCGAGCCCGCCACGGCCGGAGAGCTCACATTGGACGGCGCCCCCCTTTTGGCCGCGGGCAAGGACCGGGGCATGGTCTTCCAGCAGTACACGCTCTACCCCTGGCTCTCGGCGCAGGAGAACGTCGAGTTCGGCCTGCGCCACCTCCCGAAAAAGCAGCGCGCCGACGAGGCCCGGCGCTTCCTCGACGTCGTGGGGCTGCTCGACTTCGCCGGCAACTACCCGTTCCAGCTCTCGGGTGGGATGCAACAGCGCGTAGCCATAGCCCGGGCTTTGGCGCTCCAGCCCAGCATCCTGCTCATGGACGAGCCCTTCGGCGCGCTCGACGCCCAGACGCGCAGCCTCATGCAGGAGCTGTTGCTCTCCATCTGGGAACGCGACCGGTTGTCCGTGCTCTTCGTGACCCACGACATCGACGAGGCGATATTCCTGGCCGACCGTATTTGCGTGCTGTCGACCAAGCCCGGCCGGGTGAGAGAGGTCATCGACGTCCACCTGCCCCGGCCTCGTGACTTTTCGCAGCAGATGGAGAGCGAGTTCCTGGTCCTCAAACAGCACGTGCGCGGTCTCATCCACGATGAGGCGGCCCGCAATACCGGCTTCGCCCGCATCCTGCGATGACCTCGATGAGCGCCGGGACTTCGCCCGGGAACGGGGGGGTACCCCACAGACCACCGGTGGCCAACCGCGCCGCGCTGCGAGCCCTTTCGATCCTGGACCTGCTAAGCCGCAGCGACGAGCCGATGACCTTGGGGGAGGTGGCGACCCAGCTCAAGCTGCCTAAGAGCAGTGCCCTCACCTTGTTGAGAGCGCTCGTGGTCACAGAGTTCTGTGCCGCCGACGAAAAGGGCCTTTACGGGCTTGGTCTTCATAGTTTCGAGGTCGGGGCCGCGTACCTGCGCTCGATGACCCCCGTACGCAGCGTCGTCCCGGAGCTCCAGTGGCTGACCGAGTCGCTCGGGGTAACGTCCCATTTCGCCGTGCTCGACCGTGATGAGGTTACCTACCTGGCCAAGCACGACCCCCCCGGTCTGGGCCTGAAGCTGGCCAGTTCGCTCGGCGCCCGACTGCCGGCGGCGGTGACGGCGGTGGGCAAGGCACAGCTTGCCTTCCGCGCCCAAGGCCCCCGGGGTGGGGAGGCCAACGCCGTGGACGGTGCCGCCCCAGCACGGCCAAAGCACGGCCAAGCAGTCCCGTCGGGGTTCGAGCGCGAACTGGAAAAGGTGCGCATGCTCGGCTACGCCGTCGACGACGGCCAGACCGCCGTCGGGATCCGGTGCGTGGCTGCTCCGTTGTTCAACGACCGTGGCTGCTGCGGTGCTATTGGGGTGAGCTATCTCCTGGGTGGCGAACCGTCCGTGACCACCGTGGTCAAAGCCCTGGTGGAGGCGGCGGGGCGAGCTTCCGCCCGTCTGGGTGGCCAGGGGGTACCGCACCCGTGAGGACCGACGCCCTGTTGCTCGACCGGCAATTGACGATGGTCCTCGGGACGCGTGAACTCGCGGAGCCGGCCCCTGGCGAAGCATTGGTGAGGGTGGCCTGGGCCGGGGTGTGCGGCTCGGACCTCCATGTGCTCAAGACCGGTGCGTGGGTGAGCTACTGGCCGGCCACTCTGGGCCACGAGGTGGTGGGTGTCGTCGAGGAATGCCCCGGAGGCGAGGTCCCCTGTGGCACCACGGTCGTGGTGGATTCGCGCCTGCCCTGCGGGGAGTGCCCCGGTTGCGCCTCCGCCCCCTCGCTTTGCCACCAGATGTCCTGGCTGGGCGAGGCCCGGCCGGGCGGCTTCGCCCGCCACACGGTGGTCCCGGTGACGAGCCTCGTGACCTGCCCGACCCACCTCGAGCCGGCCATCGCCGTGCTGGCCGAGCCGCTGGCCGTGGCCATGCACGCCGTTTCCAGGCTCAGCCGCCGCCCCGACGATGCCCTTATTATCGGCTACGGCCCCATCGGCGCTCTCGTCCACCTGGAACTGGTGCGGCGCTGGCCTGGCCTGGCCGTGTCAATATCCGAACCGGCCGCCGACCGCCGTCGTTTGGGCCTCGCCCTGGGGGCGCTCCCGGGCCCCGAGCAGCCGTCGGCAACAGGGGGGCCCGGAGGCGGCGGGCACCGTGCCCATCGTGGCTTCGGCCTGGTGGTCGACGCCGCCGGCTACCCTGGGTCACTGACCGACGCCTGCGTCTGCGCCGCCAACGCTGGTACCGTCCTGGTCGTCGCCCTCTCCGAGGAGACGGTCCCCCTGGTGCCGGCTCGGGTGGCAGAACGGACGCTCACCATCGCCGGGTCCATCGGGTTCGACGATGAGCTCGGAAAGGCGCTCGAGGTCCTGGCCGCGGCCCCCGACCGGTACCGGCCGCTCGTGAGCGAGGCTGTGTTGCTCGAAGAAGCCGCCGAACGCCTGGCGTCCCTCAGCCGGTCGCCGTCAGCCGGCAAGGTGGTGGTCCGGCCATGGCAGGAGTAACCGAGCGCGCCACCGAGAGGGTGAGAGATGTGCCCGCCTACCGGCCGGGCCGCCCGAGCCCGGGGCCCGCGGCCGGGAAGCTCTCGTCCAACGAGGCGCCTCTGGGCCCGTCGCCCGAGGTGCGGGCCGCTGTCGCGGAGGCGCTGGCGACAGTCAACCGCTACCCCGAGCAGGGCCCTGCCCTCGACGCTTTGGCCCGCTACGTGGGGTTCGGGCCCGAGCAGCTCATAATGACGAACGGGAGCGACGAGCTCTGTTACCTGGTGGCAAACCTGCTGCTCGGGCCGGGCCGGGTGGCCGTCATGGGCGAGCCTTGTTATCAGATCGACGCCACCGCCTCTCTGCTCGCGGGCGCTTCATTGCGCCGCGTCCCGTTGCTCGCCGACGGCGGTCACGACCTCGAGGCCATGGCCAAAGCATGTGTGGGCGCCTCGGTCGTGTGGTTGCCCTCGCCGCACAACCCCACCGGGGCCGCTTGTGACCCGGCGGAGCTGGCCGACTTCATCGCCCAGGTGCCAGAGGACTGCCTCATCGTCCTGGACGAGGCCTACCGGGCCTTCAGCGACCCGGAACTGCGCCCTGACGTCCCGGGGCTCCTCGCCTCTCGGCCCAACCTGCTTGTGCAGCGCACCCTGTCCAAGGACTGGGCTCTCGCCGGGCTCCGGGTCGGCTATGGGTTGGCGGCGCCGGCGCTGGTGGAAGCCCTGTCACGGGCGCGGCCTCCCTTCAGTGTCAACTCCGTGGCGTTGGCTGCCATCGAAGCGGGCGCCGCGAGCGAACAATGGCGGGCGATGTCGGTGGCCATGGTCCGCCAGGAGAGGTCCCGGTTGGAACGCGCTCTGGGCACCCTCGGGGCCCGGTACTTCCAGAGCCAGGCCAACTTCGTCACCGCCCGGCTGGACCTCGCTCGGCTCGGTCCGGCTCTGGCGGCGTCCGGGACGGTCGTGCGGCCCGGGGCCGACCTCGGTATCCCGGGGTGGGCGCGCGTCTCGATCGGGTGGCCTCCGCAAATGGCGATATTGCGCGCCGCCCTTTACGCCGTGCTCGGGCCGGTCACCACATCCGGCACCCCCGGGACCGGGACAATGAACTGGGACAATGAACCGCAACAATGAGGAGAGAAAGATAATGGCTACGACCAACGGGCCGGTGCGGTTCATCGGGCACTGGGACAAGCTCAGCCGGGAGGACCGTCAGGCGGCGGTGACACGGGGGCTTGACAAGATATTCGACCCCCGGCTGCGCCAGGACATCTGTGCCCTTCTTGAGGACGTGAGGCTCAACGGCGATGCCGCGGTGGCCCGGGCGCTCAAGAAATATGACGGTTGTGACGTCGACCCGGGGCGGTTGCGGGTCAGCGAAGAGGAGTTTGCCCGAGCCAGAGCCACGATCCCGGCCGAACTGCTGGCCGCCATCCGCGACGGTATAGATCACGTGCGCCGTTTCAATGAGCAGGTTGTGGCCAGGGGAGACTGGAGCTTCGAGAGCGAACCGGGGCTCACGGTCGGCGAAAAGATCACTCCCATCGCCAGTGCCGGCCTTTTCGTCCCCAGCGGTAAGGCCTCCTACCCCTCGGTCATGGTCCAGCTGGGTACTCCGGCCGTGGTCGCCGGTGTGCCCCGCATTGCCGTCGTCGTGCCGCCCGTGCCCGGGTCCAGCGGCGTCGTCGACCCGGCCGGGCTGGTGGTGGCCGAGGAGCTGGGCATCCGCGATGTCTTCCGGGCCAATGGCCCGGCCGGTATTGCCGCCCTGGCCTTCGGCACCGAGACGGTGCCCAAGGTGCGGAAAGTGGTCGGCCCCGGCAGCCCCGCCGTCACCTGTGCCCAGGTCGAGGTGCAGCGTTACGGGACCGTGACGACCATGCTCCTCGGTCCCAGCGAGAGCCTCGTCATCGCCGACGACAGTGCCGACCCGCGGTTCCTGGCGGCGGACCTTTTGAACGAGGCCGAGCACGGCCCGGACTCGTCCAGCTGGCTCGTGACCGACAGCGAGGCGCTGATATCGGCGGCCCAGGTCGAGGTGGCCCGGCAACTGGCCGAGCTGCCCGAGCCCCGCCGCAGTTACGCCGCTTTGGCTCTAGGGACCAACGGCGGCGCCATACTGGTGGACGACATGGAGCAGGCCGCGGAGGTGGCCAACGCCTATGCCCCCGAGCACATGCAGATCGCCGTGCGCGACGAGGAAGCAGTACTTGCCCTACTGACCGACGCGGGCGAGATCCTGGTCGGCCAGTGGACGCCCGTATCGGCGGCCAATTTCATCATCGGGTGCCCGGCATCGCTGCCCACGAGCGGTTTTGCCAAGGTCAGCGGTGGCATCACGGCCGAGGCCTTCCGCAAGCGGACGGCGGTGGCGCGCGCCGACGAGCGCGCCCTGGCCCGAATGCGAGGCTCGATAACCGCGTTCACCCAGCACGAGGGCTTTCCTGCGCACGAGGCGGCCGTGAGCATCAGGTTCTCTTGACATCGGCCTCGGCTCTGGTCCCGGCCCTGCTCAGAAGGGGTGACGCCGAGGCGGCGGCCCAGGAGGTCAGTGCCGCCCTGGCAGACATGTTCGGCCTCGATGTCAGAGCCGTCCGTTTCACCCAGGACGAGTACAGCCTCAACTCGGTGAGCGGCCGTGCCCAGATCGGGGACGGCACGACCTATTTCTTCAAGTTCCACCAGGAAGAGGGCGAGCTGGACAACGTCACCGAGTACTACCGAGCCCGGTTGCTGAGCGACGCCGGCCTCCCGGTCGAGGTCCCGGTGGCCACGTCGAGCCAGCCGGGCGCCCAGATGGTCCTGTACCAGCTGCACGATGAGCCCCGCATGGCCGACATCTGCGCCGGGCTCGAGCGGGCTGGGGGAGAGGCGACCACGATGGGGCCGCAGCTGCTGGCTGCCCGGCGGGCACTTGACGCCTGCACGGCCAGGGTGATGCTCGAGACCATGAAGGCGCCGCTGGCCGCCTCGGCGTCGGCCTCTGTCCATCAGCTCTTTTACCACCGCTTGGCCGACGGGCCGGGGGGCTTCCCGGGTGGCCGCTACCTGCGGTATTACTTGTCCGACCCGACGTTCGTAGCCCTGGCCGAAAAACGCTGGAGGGTAAACGGCGTCGAGTACCGGTCCTCGCTCTCCGACCTGGCCGGGCAGGCTGCCCGGTTGTTGGCGCCCGCCTCGTTGTCGGCCTTGCCCGTGGTCACCGCCCACGGCGACGACCACCATGGCAACATCTGGGCTCTCGACGGGCCGGGCGGACCGGCCCTGCGCCTGTTCGACCCCGCCTTTGCCGGCTCTGATATCCCGGCTCTGCTGGCCCCCGTCAAGGCAACCTTCCATAACGCCCTGGCTCACCCGTTCTGGCTCTACCACCCGAGCGAGGCCGAGGCGCGCTTCAGCATCGAGACCTCAACCCACGGCGATGTCGTAGAGGTGGCTGATGACGCCCACCTGTCCCAGCTCCGCCGGGACGTGCTCGACAGTGCCGCCGAGCTCATCTGGGGCCCTCTGCTGGCCGAGATGGCGAGACGGTCCCTGCTGCCGGGCAATTGGCGGGCGGTAGTCCGATCGGCGCTATTTTGCTGCCCAATGCTAGTCACCAACCTGGTCGCCGAGAGCCGGCCCATACCTGTACGCCTCCTCGGGCTGGCCCGGGCCGTGGCGACCGGGAGCGAGCCCGTCGACGGTGCCGACGCCATCTCGACGTTCTTGGACCGGGTCGCACCATGAAGTTGGCCGAGGCCCGAGAACTGGTCCAGCTGCGCCCGCCGCTCCTCCGCCCGGTCGAGCGCGTGCTGGCCCGGTGCCACTCCGTCGAGGACCTGCGCCAAGCGGCACGGCGGAAGTTGCCGAGGGCGGTGTTCGACTACGTCGACGGTGGCGCAGATGCGGAGCACACCGTTTTGGCCAACCAAGCGGGTTTTCATGGCTGGGCTTTCCAACCCAGGGCCCTCCGCGACGTCTCCGCCCCCGACCTGTCCGTCGAGCTGTTCGGGCGCTCCCTGGCGGCGCCCCTCGGCCTGGCCCCCACCGGGTACACCCGTATGATGCACCCCTCGGGCGAGCCGGCCGTGGCGGAGGCGACCGCGAACATGGCGTTGCCGTACTGCCTGTCCACGGTGGGCACTACCTCAATTGAAGACTTAGCCGCTACCGGCCATCCTCGCCTGTGGTTCCAGCTCTACGTGCTGAAAGACCGGGGCCACACGAGGTCATTGGTGGAGCGGGCCGCGGCCGCCGGGTACGAAGCCCTCGAAGTATCGGTCGACACCGCCGTGCCGGGTAACCGCGCCCGGGACGAGCGCAACGGGTTGACCATCCCGCCCCAGTTGAGCGCCCGGACCATCCTCGACATCGGGGCCCACCCGGGGTACTGGACGAGCATGCTGCGCAGCCCGCTCCTCAGCTTCGCCAACCTGGGCGCCGGGCCCGACGGAGCGGGCAGGACGGTGGCTCACGTGGGGGTTAGGTTCGACCCGTCGGTCGATTGGGACGACCTGGACCGCTTGCGCGCGTGGTGGAGAGGGCCTTTGTTGCTAAAGGGCCCGGTCAGCCCGGCGGACGCCGTCCGCGCCGTAGCCGCCGGCGTAGACGGGATCCACCTTTCCAACCACGGCGGTCGTCAGCTGGACCGGACCGTGGCGACCATCGACATGGTCCGCCCTGTGCGGGACGCGCTGGGGGACAAGGCGACGATCGTGGTCGACTCCGGCGTGCGCCATGGGGCGGACATCGCCGTGGCTCTGGCCCGGGGCGCGGACATGTGCATGGTGGGCCGGGCCTACCTGTACGGCCTCGCCGCGGCCGGGACCGCCGGCGCCCGGCTCGCCGTCGACGTGCTGGTCGCACAGTTCCGCCGCACGTTGCAGCTGTTGGGGGTGACGTCGGTGCCCGAACTGCGCCAGCACGCCGACACCCTCGTCGTGCGCCGGCCAACGGCGGAAGTGGGCATGGCACCCTGGGGGCAAGCGCGGTGAGCGGCGGGCTGGGCGAACGTCCCCCGCGCCGGGCGCTCATCTCCGGCGGCACCAGCGGGATCGGGTACGCCTGTGCGGAGCACCTCGTGGGCCGGGGCGACCAGGTCTGGGTGTTGGGCTCGAGCGCGGACGGCGTGGCGTCCGCTCTGGACCGGGTCGCCCTGGCCGGTGCATCGGTGTGCGACGTGTCAGTGGAAAGTGAGGTGGAGGCGGCCGTGTCCCAAGCTCGTAGCGTCATGGGCGGCCTCGACGGTGTCTTCGTGAACGCGGGGACCGACGGGGAGGGGGTGGCGGCCACGGAGCTCGATGTGGCTCATTTCCGCCGGGTGCTCGACGTCAATGTCATCGGGGCGTTCCTGGTGGCCCGGTCGGCGTTGCGGGGCCTGCCCAGGCCCTGGTCCATCGTCTTCAACGCCTCCGTCAACGCCTTGCGGCCGGAGGTCAACTTCCTCGACTACAACGCCAGCAAAGCGGCGGTCGTGAGCATGGCCAAGTCGCTTGCTCTGGAGACGAGCGCCTCGGGCACTGCCGTCACGGCTCTTTGCCCCGGCTATTTCCCGACCCGCATGACCGCGCCCTACCTGGAGGACCCGGTTACGAGGGAGCAACTGCTGAGCCGGATCCCGGCCGGGCGCTTTGGCGACCTGGCCGAGGTTGCAGCCCTGGTGGACTTCCTTCTCAGTCCGCAGGCCGCTTTCATGACCGGGAGCGTCGTGAGTACCGACGGGGGTTCGAGCATTTGACTTATCAACCGGTCCGGGCCGAGCACGGCACCCGGTTGTCGTGCAAAGGCTGGCCGCAGGAAGCGGCTCTGCGTATGCTGCACAACAACCTCGACCCTGAGGTGGCCGAGCACCCTGAGGAGCTGGTCGTGTACGGGGGGACGGGGAAAGCCGCCCGCGACTGGCCGTCCTTCCACGCCATCGAGCAGTCGTTGCGCGACCTCGAAGGTGACGAGACGCTCCTGGTGCAGTCGGGCCGCGCCGTCGGGGTCCTGCGGACCCACGAGTGGGCGCCCCGGGTGCTGATAGCGAACTCCAACCTGGTCCCCGAGTGGGCCAATTGGGACGAGTTCCGCCGCCTAGAGCAGCTCGGCCTCACCATGTACGGCCAGATGACGGCGGGGTCGTGGATCTACATCGGGACCCAAGGCATCCTGCAAGGCACTTACGAGACCTTCGCCGCCGTGGCGGACAAGCGGTTCGGTGGCTCGCTGGCCGGGACGCTGACGATCACCTGTGGCGCCGGCGGGATGGGAGGTGCCCAGCCCCTGGCGGTGACCATGAACGGGGGCGTCGTGATCTGTGCCGACGTCGACCCGAGCCGCGTCGAGCGGCGTTTGCAGGGCAATTACCTGGACACCTTGGCCCACAACCTGGACGAAGCGCTGGCCCTGGCGGAAGAGGCGCGTTACCAGGGCCGGGCCCTGTCGGTCGGCTTGATCGGCAACGGGGCCGAGCTCCTGCCTGAGATCGTTCGCCGCGACATACGGGTGGACGTGGTGACCGACCAGACCTCCGCCCACGACCCTCTCAGCTACGTCCCGGCCGGTATGTCGCTGCGTGACGCGTCCGAGCTGCGCCAGGCCGACCCGGCCGAGTACGTCCGGCGATCGCGGGCGTCGATGGTGGCCCACTGCTCGGCCATGGTCGAGCTGATGGACCGGGGCGCCGAAGTCTTCGACTACGGCAACAGCCTGCGGGCCGAGGCCGCCCTCGGCGGTTTCGAGCGGGCCTTTGACTACCCGGGGTTCATACCTGCGTATATCCGCCCGCTGTTCTGCGAAGGGAAGGGCCCGTTCCGCTGGGCGGCATTGTCCGGCAACCCGGCCGATATCGCGGCTACCGACGATGCCGTCCTGGACATGTTCGGCGACGACGCCCGCCTCACCCGTTGGGTGACGATGGCCCGCGAGCGTGTCCGTCCCCAGGGCCTGCCGGCCCGGATCTGCTGGCTCGGTTACGGGGAGCGGGAGAGAGCCGGCGAAAGGTTCAACGACATGGTGGCCTCCGGTGCCCTGGAGGCACCGATCGTCATCGGGCGGGACCACCTGGACTGCGGTTCAGTCGCCTCTCCTTATCGCGAGACCGAAGCCATGATCGACGGCTCCGACGCCATCGCTGATTGGCCCTTGCTCAACGCGCTGGTCAACACGGCCAGTGGTGCCTCGTGGGTCTCCATCCATCACGGGGGTGGCGTGGGCATCGGCCGTTCCATCCACGCCGGCCAGGTCACCGTGGCCGACGGCACCGCCGTAGCTGGCCAGAAGCTCCAGCGGGTGTTGTCGAACGACCCGGCCATGGGCGTCCTGCGCCACGTGGACGCCGGTTACGCGAAGGCCCGCGAAATCGCCACCGAGCGCTCCATACGCATCCCTATGGACGGCCAGCCGTGAGCGGCGGCGGCGGATCGCTAGTCGCTCCCACCGAGCTGGGCACCGCGGGCGCGACGGCGGCGGACCTCATCGCGGTGGCCCGTCACCTGGCGACCGTGCGGCTCAGCCGGTCCGCGATCGAGGCCATGAGCGAGTCACGTCGCTTCGTAGAGGCCATGGCCGCCGGGCCCCTGCCCGTCTACGGCGTGTCCACCGGCTTCGGGGCGTTGGCGACGCGCCACATAGACCAGGGCTCACGGGCGCGGCTCCAACAGAGCCTGCTGCGCTCACATGCGGCGGGCATGGGGAACGTGGTCGACACGGAGATCACCCGGGGCCTCATGTTCCTCAGGCTGCGCACGCTGGCCACGGGCCGCACCGGCGTCCGCCCGGCTGTCGCCGAGGCCCTGGCCGCGCTGCTGAACGCGGGGATCACCCCGGTAGTCCGCGAACACGGCTCTCTTGGGTGCAGCGGCGACCTGGCACCCCTGGCCCACTGTGCTCTGGCCCTGATCGGCGAGGGCGAGGTATTGGGAGACGACGGGGAGCCGACGCCGACAGGGCCCGTGCTTGAAGCCGCCGGCATCGAGCCGATCACCCTGGAGGCCAAGGAAGGCCTCGCCCTCATCAATGGGACCGACGGCATGCTCGCCATGCTCGTGATGGCGTGCGAGGACCTTCACCACCTATGCCAGGTGGCCGACGTCACCGCCGCCCTGAGCGTCGAAGCCCTACTCGGCACCGACCAGGCGTTCCTACCTGGCTTGCAGCACGACCTGCGGCCTCATCCCGGCCAGGCGGCGAGCGCAGCCAACCTCCTGGCATTGCTGGAGGGGTCGGCGATCGTGGCCTCCCACCGTACGGACGACCCCCGGGTGCAGGACGCGTACTCGCTGCGGTGCGCTCCTCAGGTGGCGGGCGCGGTCCGGGACACCGTCGCCCATGCTCGCACAGTGGCCGAGCGTGAACTGCGCTCGGCCATCGACAACCCGGTCGTACTGGCCGACGGGACGATAGCCTCCAACGGCAACTTTCACGGCGCGCCCGTCGCTTACGTCCTCGACTTCCTCGCCATTTGTGTCGCCGACCTTGGCTCGATCGCCGAGCGCCGGACGGACCGCCTCCTCGACCCGGCCCGTTCCCACGGCCTGCCCCCGTTCCTCGCCGCCGACCCGGGCGTCGATTCGGGCCTGATGATCGCCCAGTACGCCCAGGCGGCCATGGTCTCCGAAAACAAGCGCCTGGCCAGCCCGGCCAGCGTCGACTCCATTCCCAGTTCGGCCATGCAAGAGGACCACGTGTCCATGGGCTGGAGCGCGGGACTGAAACTGCGTACCGCCCTCGCCAATCTTCGTCGCATCCTGGCCGTCGAGCTGGTGGTGGCGGCGCGCGCCGTCGAGCTCCGCGCCCCCCTGCGCCCCTCGCCCGCGACCGCAACCGTCATCGCCGAGCTCCGCCGGACGGTGCCTGGCACCGGGCCCGACAGGTGGCTCTCACCCGAGCTGGAGGAGGCGGACCGGCTGATCGCCTCCGGCCGGGTGCTCCAGGCTGCCAACCGCGTCGTCGCTCTCCAATGACAGAGGATGATGGTGGGCCGGACCAGGAGGTAGACCCGAGCGGGCGAGCTCGATGGGACCGGATGTGGACGACGTTGGAGGGCATAGGCCGAGACGACGCCGGCGGGTTTTCCCGGTTGGCTTGGAGCGCGGCCGACGCCGAGCTGCGCCGGTGGTTCGGCGCCGAGGCGGCGCGGCGGGACATGGCTGTCGAGCAGGACGGCAATGGCAACATGTGGGCGTGGTGGGGCGCCCCCGGCCCCGGGGCTGTGGCTACGGGCAGCCACCTGGACAGCGTCCCGAACGGGGGGGCGTTCGACGGCCCCCTGGGCATCGTCTCAGGTTTCATGGCTGTCGATGAGCTCCAGGCCAAGGCGCGCTCCCCGCGGTGCCCGGTGGCCGTCGTCTGTTTCTCCGACGAGGAAGGCGCCCGTTTCGGGGTGGCCTGCGTAGGCAGTCGGCTCACCTGCGGGGCCCTGGGCCCCGATGCGGCGCGGGCCCTGGCGGATGCAGACGGCGTCACCTTGGCGCAGGCCATGAAGCGGGCCGGGGCCGACCCGGCCCAGCTCGGGCCGGCCCCAGAGCGCCTGGCCCAGCTGAGAGCTTTCGTTGAAGTCCATATCGAGCAGGGACGGGCCCTCGTGGACCTGGGGGCTCCGATCGGCCTGGCCACTCGCATCTGGCCCCATGGCCGCTGGCGGTGCCGCTTTCAGGGCGAGCCGAACCATGCCGGTACGACCCTGATGGCGGACCGCCGCGACCCGATGGTCCCGTTGGCCCTGGCCGTCATCGAGGCCCGGAGGGCCGCCGAGCGGTACGGTGCCCGGGCCACCGTCGCCAAGATGGTAGTGGAGCCCAACGCCACAAATGCCGTTGCCGCCCGGGCCGACGCTTGGCTGGACGCCAGGGCTGCGGACGAAGAGGCACTGCGGCTCGTAGTGGCCGCCGTGCACGACACGGCCGGCGCGGCCGCGGCTGCCAACGGTGTGGATTTCCGGCTCACTCAGGAATCCTTCACCGGCGCGGTCGAGTTCGATGTCCCCTTACGTTCCGTCATCTCAGAGGTGCTCGGCCGCCCTCCGGAGGTGCCCACCGCCGCCGGCCACGACTCCGGCCTCCTGTCGAGCCATGTGCCTACGGCCATGATCTTCGTGCGCAACCCCACCGGCGTGAGCCACAGCCCGGCCGAGTCGGCCTCCGTCGACGATTGCCTAGCCGGAGCGCACGCCCTGGCGCAGGTCATCGAGGCCCTGTCGGCCCCATGAGCAAGTCGACGGGTGCCCGTAGGCACTTTGGGCCGGGGAGGACGTCGGGCCCGTGAACTCCTCGGCCCGGTATTTTTGCGACCACGCCTGGGTCGGAGGTGCCTCGGCCGAGGCCGACGTGCTCATCTCTACGGAGGGCGACCGTATAGCCGCCGTTGGCCTCGGAGCGGACCGGCCCGCCGACGCCGTTCACCTTCGCGGGTTGACGCTGCCTGGTTTTGCCAACGCCCACTCGCACGCCTTCCACCGGGCGCTGCGGGGCCGCACCCAGGCCGGTCGGGGGACCTTCTGGACCTGGCGGGAGGAGATGTACCGGGTGGCAGACGCGCTCACGCCTGAGAATTACTACCAGTTGGCTCGGGCGACCTACGCGGAGATGGCGCTGGCCGGGGTCACGGCGGTGGGTGAGTTCCACTATGTACACCACCGCCCGGGGGGCGCTCCCTACGCCGACGCCAACGCCATGGGCAGGGCGCTGATGGCGGCGGCGGCCGACGCCGGTGTGCGGATAACGCTCATCGACGCCTGTTACCTTGAAAGCGCACCGGGACGTCCCGTCGAGGGGGCCCAGGTGCGCTTCGCCGACAAGAGCGCTGAGGCCTGGGCCCAACGCCTGGGCGAGCTGGCCGGGGCCGCGTCTGTTCTTGGCGCCCGCCTGGGCGCCGCCGTCCACTCCGTGCGGGCTGTCCCGCCCAAGAGCGCCGAGGTCGTGGCCGCCTTGTCGGAGGCGCACGGGCTGCCGTTGCATTTTCACCTTTCCGAGCAGGTCGGGGAGAACGAGATGGCTCAGGCGGCCTATGGCCTTTCCCCCACCGAACTTCTTCGGACAGCCGGAGCACTAGGGCCCGGCTCCACCGCGGTACACGCCACCCATCTGTCCGCCCACGACGAGGTCCTGCTCGCTGGTTCAGGGACCGGTACCTGTATGTGCCCGACCACCGAACAGGATCTCGGTGACGGGGTCGGCCCGGCACGACGGCTCGCCCTGGCCGGCTCGCCCATCTGCCTGGGTTCTGACAGCCACGCCCTGCTCGACCCGTTCATGGAAATGCGCAGCCTCGAGTACGACGAGCGCTTGATAAGTGGCGCCCGTGGCCACTGGGCGGCCCACGAGCTTCTGGCTGCCGCCACTTCCTCGGGCCATGCCGCGATCGGGTGGCCCGAGGCAGGTCACCTATCCGTGGGGGCGATAGCCGACCTGGTCACGATCGACCTGAGCTCGCCCGGCCTCGCCGCCCGAGCCGACGACCACCTCCTCGAACTGGCCGCTTTGTCGGCTTGTGCCGCCGATGTGGCTTTTGTGGTGAGCTCGGGCCGGCTCGTGGTCGCCGAAGGCCACCATGTCTTGGTGGACGACCTGGCCACCGTGCTGCGCTCCTCCATCTCCGCCGTCACGATGCCATGACCGCTCGTCCCGACGGTCCCTCGCCGACGGTGAGCCTCGTGTGGCTATGAGCTCGCTCCTGGTTGACAACATCGGAGCCCTGACGACCAACGACGAGGGAATAGGCACCGGCCCGACCGGGGTGCTACACGACGCGGCTATGGTCGTCGAAGCGGGGACGGTCGTCTGGACGGGCCCCCGCTCCAGGGCGGTGCGCAGCACCGACGAGCGTGTCGACGCCCGGGGGTGTGCTGTGGTGCCCGGTTTTGTCGACAGCCATGCCCACTTGGTCTTCGCCGGCGACCGCACCGATGAGTTCGTGGCCCGTGTGAGCGGCGTGCGCTACAGCGCCGGGGGCATCTTTTCGACCGTGGCCGCCACCCGGGAGGCGAGCTCAGCCGCCCTGGAGGCGAACCTCGACCGGTTGGTGAGGGAGGCGCTGGCCTCTGGCACCACCACCATCGAGTGCAAGTCCGGCTATGGCCTGACGGTCGAGGACGAAGCTAAGAGCCTCCAGATTGCCCGACGGCACACCCCAGAGGTGACGTACTTGGGCGCTCATGTGGTGCCTCCCGAGTACTCAGCCAAGCCAGACGACTACGTCCACCTTGTCTGCTCAGAGATGCTCGAGCGCTGCAGCCCGCTGGCCAAGTGGGTGGACGTGTTCTGCGACCGGGGCGCCTTTGACGCTGACCAGGCCGCTGCCGTGCTCCGGGCGGGAGCCGCCCGCGGCCTGCAGGCCCGGGCCCACGCCAACCAGCTCGGTCCCGGGCCTGGTGTGCAGGTGGCCGTGGCGGCCGGCGCCGCCTCGGCCGACCACTGCACTTACCTCACCGATGCCGACATCGAGCTGCTCGCGTCCAGTGCTACCGTGGCCACCCTTCTGCCGGCGGCTGAGTTCTCCACCCGCTCGCCGTACCCCGATGCCCGGCGGCTGCTCGACGCCGGCGTCAAGGTGGCCCTGGCCAGTGACTGCAACCCGGGGTCGAGCTATACCACCAATATCCCGTTCTGTATTGCCCTCGCCGTACGGGAGATGGGGATGACGCCGGACGAAGCCCTCTGGTCGGCGACCAGAGGTGGGGCGTTGGCCCTGCGCAGGGATGACATCGGCAGCCTTGCTCCAGGCATGCGGGCCGATTTCGTCCTGCTCGACGCGCCTTCCCATGTGCACCTGGCATACCGTCCCGGCACTCCGATCGTGGCCGGAGTTTGGCGCGCTGGGCAAGCGCGCCCAGCCCAAGGGCGCGACGCTCGCGGTACAACGCGGTAAACGGTTGCCGGCACCGATCCCAGTCCTAACCGGCAACGGTGGCATTGGCGACCGCGAGCGGTGGCACCCCCCTCCGCACTGACATCGCCCGACGACACCGGCCCTGCCCACCTTGTACAGGGCCTTACCGGTTCCTTGCCGGCACGCAACGACATGGAAGGCTAAGAGCCTCCATGCCGTCAGGCGCCTGCGGGCCGAGGCCCTAGCGAGGAGGGCCCTTGACATGCCCGGAGAGGGGGGGTTACAGTTACTCCCACGGCAAACGGTTACCCACCGGCCGGAAGGGGGGCGAACGGCAGGATGGGGTTGCCGATTTAAACGACAAGCCGACGTCCCGTACGCCTGGGAAAAGGAAAACTCACGCCGCCCGGCAAGCATGGCACCTGTGTGTGCCCGTTTAAGCGGGGGGAAATTGACCCCCATCAAGGAGGACCTGAGATATGCACATAGCCCGCAATACTGACGCGAAGTCGAAGTGGGGGCGGAGGACAAAACACGCCGCCATCGGCACGGCCACCGTACTCGCAACGGCCTGCCTGGCCGGAGGCGTCGCCTCTGCCGGACCGACGGCTCGCCATCCTGATCAAAGCACAACCTCATTGGTGATATACAACGCCGACCCCACTGACGCCGCGTATTACAACCAGATAGACGCCACTTTTGAGAAGGCCAATCACGTCAGTATTAATCTGGTTTCGTACCCTTCCGACAGCTTTATGCAGAACTATGACGCTGCCATCGCAGGCCATACCAAGATAAATATC
>PMWT01000112.1 GCA_003166025.1 Acidimicrobiaceae bacterium
CCGAGAGGCGGTGGCAATAAGACCACAGTGCCGACCAGAAGTGCCGGGGACCAGGTGGCCCAAGACCGTTCGTGGCCGCCCGGTGCGCAGGGCTCACTCCTGCTCACTGTCTAGGGCTCACTCCTGCTCACTGTCTAGGAACGGTAGCACCTTAATGCTTGTTGAGATAAGTACCAGGAATTAGGGTTGCGATGGCTCGCCCACTATTGTAGGAGTCCGATGAAAATCATGATCCTGGGCGGGGACGGCTTTTGTGGCTGGCCGACTTCCCTCCACTTGTCAGCGAAGGGCCACGACATCCTGATCGTCGACAACCTCTCGCGCCGGTGCATCGACATCGAGCTCGAAGTCGAATCTCTTACCCCCATCCGGCCCATCGGAGAGCGGTTGCGGACCTGGAAGGCGGTCTCCGGCAAGGAGATCGGCTTTGTCAACATGGACCTCGCCCTCCAGTACAGCCGGCTCGTCAGCACCCTGGAGGAGTTCCGCCCGGACGCCATCGTCCATTTCGCCGAGCAGCGGGCCGCCCCGTACTCCATGCGCTCGCCCAGGGCCAAGCGCTACACAGTGGACAACAACGTGCGCGGCACCCACAACCTGCTTTGCGCGCTGGTCGACTCCGGGGTGGACGCGGCCGTCGTGCACCTGGGGACCATGGGCGTTTACGGGTACGGCTGGTCGGGATCGGCCCCCATCCCCGAGGGCTACCTGGCCGTGAAAGTGCCGACCCCCGACGGCGAGCTGGTGCGCGAGATCCTGCACCCGGCCAACCCGGGCTCCGTCTACCACATGACCAAGACCCTGGACCAGCTGCTCTTCGCCTTTTATGCCAAGAACGACGGGGTCCGCATCACCGACCTTCACCAGGGCATCGTGTGGGGGACCCAGACGGACCAGACGTCGATGGACGACCGCCTGGTAAACCGCTTCGACTACGACGGCGACTACGGCACCGTCCTCAACCGGTTCCTTATGCAGGCCGCCATCGGCCATCCCCTGACGGTGCACGGTACGGGCGGCCAGACCCGGGCCTTCATCCATATCCGTGACACCGTGAGGTGCATCGAGATCGCCATCAACAACCCGCCCGCGGCTGGCGAGAGGGTGTCGGTGTTCAACCAGACGACCGAGGTCCACAAAGTGCGTGACCTGGCTGCCCTGGTGTCCAAGTTGACCGGGGCGGCCGTGGTGATGCTGCCCAACCCTCGGCAGGAGGCGGCGGAAAACGACCTCGTCGTGCGCAACGACCGTTTCCTCGCTCTGGGCCTCAGCCCCACCACGCTGTCCGAGGGCCTGCTCGAAGAGGTGCGCCTCATTGCCAGCAAGTACCCCGATCGGGTCGACCCCTCCAAGATCGTGGCCCGCTCGGTGTGGCGCAAGGGCATGGCTGTGTCGCCTGACCTCCAAGTCATCCCCCTCGGTAGCGTGGCCGACGAAGCCCGCGACGTCGGGGTGGCCGACGACATCGAGAGCATCGGCTCTTAGTCCTCCCTCGTTACCCGACTTCTGGTCCCTGGCCCCGGTCACGGGCGGCTACGTCGCCCGTGTACGCGCGGTCGATGTGGTTGACCGTGAAGCCCAACCCGACGTAAAGCTTGAGGGCGGGGACGTTCGTGGAGTCCACGTACAACATGGCCTCCGCCAAACCCTTCAACGAGAGATAGTCGAGGCCGGCCAGGGTCAGCTGGTGGCCGAGCCCGTGGCCGGAAAAATCGGGGCTCACCGCCACCACGTATATTTCCCCCAAGGATGAGGTCCCTTCCCCGGGGTGGACCTTGGTCCAACAAAAGCCGGCCAGGCGCTCGTCGCGGAAGTGGAGCAGGAGGCCCTCGGGGTCGAACCAGGGCTGGGCCTCCCGGGCTTTGATGGTCTCCTCGGTCCAGCCGCCCTGTTCGGGATGGCGGCGAAAGGCCAGGTTGTTGACCTCCAGCCACGCCCGTTCGTCCTGACCGGGGCGGAACGGTCGGGTCTGTACGGATGCGTGCTCGGGCGCCGGCAAGGGCCGGCGCATCTGGTAGAGAGCCCGCCCCGCGGAAAGCCCGACGGCTTTAGCCATCCTTTCGTGGTACGGGGCCGGCTGGCTGACCCAGAGGTGCAGGTGCCCACCGCCCTCGGAGGCTATGAGGTCGATGGCCGCGTTCACCAGGTCGGTGGCCACGGTGTTGCCCGGCGTGCGGTGGTGGGGGTCGACGACCACCTCCAGGGCCCAGCTGGGGTGGCCGTTGCCGCCGTTCTCACCCAGGCTCACCTGGGCGTAGCCCACGGGGTGGGGATGGTTGGGCTCCCATGCCACCAGTCCGGCAAACCCGGCGCGCCCGCCTTGCACCAGGTCCAGCCAGGCGTGTTCGCCCAGAGCGGGATGGGCGTCGGCCTCGCTGGCGGCTTCCAGGAGCTCGGTGACCGCGGCCAGGTCCTTGTCGTCGAGGGCCCGCTTCAGGACTATTTGGTGCACTTGGTCGAAGTTAGTGGCGCCCGGCGGTATCGGCGGAGAACGGCGTCTATCGGCAAGCGTGCGGCCGCCTGGCCCCAGCCGCCTGGCCCCAGCCGCCTGGCCCCAGCCGCCTGGCCCTGGCCCGTTGGGCCTGGCGACTTGGATATCCTCCGTAGCGGTGGCGAAAGCGATGGCAGGTGTGGGGGGTGCACGGCCGGCGGCACGGCCCCGCACGCCTGCGGGCCGGGCCAGGTTGGCCGCCGCCCGCCTGGCTCAGGAGTACCCGGGGAGCGCCCAGGAGCTGTGCGAACTTGATTTCTCGACGCCGTGGCAGTTGCTGGTGGCCACGGTGCTCTCGGCCCAGACGACCGATGAGCGGGTCAACGCCGTCACGCCGGCCCTGTTCCGCCAGTTCCTGGCGCCCGAGGATCTCGCCCTAGCCGACCCGGCGGCGGTCGAGGCCCTGGTACGGCCGACGGGCTTTTTCCGGGTGAAAGCCAGGAACATCATCGGCCTGGCCCGTGCCCTGTGCGAGCACTTCGACGGCCAGGTGCCCACCCGCCTGGAGGACCTGGTCACGTTGCCCGGCGTGGGCCGCAAGACAGCCAATGTCGTGCGCAGTGTGGGTTTCGACCTGCCCGGCCTGCCCGTCGACACCCACGTCGGCCGCTTGAGCCGATTGCTCGCGCTCACGGCTCACGCCGACCCCGAAAAGGTGGAAGCAGACCTTTGCGCGGCACTGCCTAGTCGCGAATGGGGGGCCATGAGCTTGCGCATGATCCTTCACGGCCGGCGAGTGTGCGTGGCCCGGCGGCCCCGTTGTGCCGAGTGCGTCCTGGCTGATTTCTGCCCGTCGGCGGCGGTACCGTTGCGCGCCCCGGCCTCCGATGGCGGCCCCGCACGCCCGGCCCGTTCCCGGCCGGGCGGCACTGGTGCCCTGAGGTAGTGCGCCTTATCGGCGGGGGGCGCCGACCAGGCGGTCAAGTCGCCTGTTCGCCGAGCCGAGGGTGCGCTCGACTTCGCGCAGGTCCGTACCGTAGCGCTCTTCGTCGGCCGGGTTGAGCTCGGCCAGCATGCGGGTCACCCGCCGGGTCAGCTCTTCGAGGGTGCTCGACAGGGCGGTGAGTTCGGCGCCGACGCTCATGGCGCCCCAGCTTGGCAGGTGCCGAGCGCTAACGGGTACGGCGCCCACGTCGGGGGCCGGGTACCCGCCCTCGCTAGCATCGAGGCCGTGACCTTGTTGACGCGTCTCGACTTGCGCGGTGTTCCGGGGGATCTCGGGCCGCGGCTGCCCGCCCCCAAGGCCGGGGGCGAGGGCCCTGTCGAGGCCGTGCGCGAGATCTTGGCCGCGGTTGCCAAGAACGGCGATAGCGCGCTGGAGGAGCTGACGAGCCGCTTTGACGGCGTGGCCCCGGTCTCGTTGCGGGTGCCGCCCACCGAGGTGCGGGCGGCTTTAGACGGCATCGACAGCGGGTTGCGGCGGGCGTTGGAAGCGGCGGCCGGCGCCATCAGGAGCTTTCACGAGGCCGAACGGGACGCTCATCGTGGCTTCGAGCACACCAGTGAGCACGGGGTGATCACCCGGGAACGGCTGGTCCCGGTGGGCAGGGCCGGCTGCTACGCACCGGGTGGCCGCGCCCCTCTGGCGTCGACTGTGCTCATGACGGTCCTGCCCGCCCAAGTGGCGGGCGTGGCCGAGGTGGTGGTGTGCTCGCCTCCGGGCCCCGACGGCCGGGTGCCCACCGCCGTCCTGGCCGCCGCGGCCGTAGCCGGGGTGGACGAGGTCTACACCGTCGGCGGCGCCCAGGCCATCGCCGCCATGGCCTACGGTACCCAGACCGTCCGTCCCGTGGACGTCATCGTGGGCCCGGGCAACCTCTACGTGGCTACGGCTCAGCGTCTGGTGGCCGAGGAGGGAGCGGTCGGAGTGCCCTCCGCCTTCGCCGGGCCGTCCGAGGTCGTAGTGGTCGCCGACTCCAGCGCCCCCGCCGCCTATGCCGCCCTCGACCTGGTCGTCCAGGCTGAGCACGGCCCGGACGGCTTGGCCTGGCTGGTCACCTGGTCCGAAGACGTCGCCTTGGCCGTCGAGCAGGCGGTCGAGCGGTTCGTGGCCGAGTCGCCCCGCCGCCCCGAGGTCACGGCCACGCTCGAGAGCGGGGGCTGGTCCGTCCTCGTTGATGGCCCGGCTCGGGCGATGGACGTCTGCAACCTTGTCGCTCCCGAGCACCTCGAGCTCATCACGGCCGACCCCGAAGCCCTGGTGCCCCTGGTGCGCTCGGCCGGTGCCGTCTTCTGCGGCCCGTGGGCGCCGGCCAGCGTGGGCGATTACGTGGCCGGGCCGAGCCACGTCCTTCCCACTGCCCGCAGCGCCCGCTACTCGAGCGCTCTGGGCACCCAGGACTTCCTCAAGCGCGTGCACGTGGTCAGCCTGGACCGGGCGGCATTGCGCCGGGTCGCCCCCTACGTGGCGTCGCTGGCCGAAGCCGAGGGGCTGGCCGCGCACGCCGCATCGGTGCTGTACCGGGAGCAGGCCCCGGCCGCAGGACCGGACCAGGCCCAGGCCGGAGGGGTGCAGTGACCCGGCCTGCGGGCGTGGCCCGTGCCCTGCCCCCGCCCCGCGCCGACCTGGGGCTACGGGAGGGCTATCACTCGGCCCAGGTGCCCGTGGAGGTCAGGCTCAACACCAACGAGTCGCCCTACCCGCCACCGCCCGAGTGGCTGGAGGCCCTACTGGCCGAGGCGCGGGACATCGCCTTCAACCGCTACCCGGACCGGTCCGCCACGGACCTGCGTGAAGCCCTGGGCCGCCTGCACGGCGTGCCCGCTCAGCAGGTCTTTGTCGCCAACGGCTCCAACGAGGTGCTCCAGTGCCTGTGCCTGGCCTACGGAGGGCCGGGGCGCAAGGCGGCCATGTTCGAGCCCACGTACGCCCTGCACGCCCACATCGCCCACCTGACGGGAACGGAGATCGCGGCGGGCCGGCGGCGCCCGGACTTCAGCCTTGACGCCGCCGCCGCCGTCGGACTGGTGGAAGAACAGAGACCGTCCATCGTTTTCTTGTGCTCCCCCAACAACCCGACCGGTCTGGCCGAGGACGCCGCCACCGTCTCGTCGGTGGTAGCGGCCACGGACGGGCTGGTGGTGGTGGACGAGGCCTACGGCCAGTTCGCCTCCTGGTCGGCACTGGCGCTGGTGGCCGAGGACGTCCCCCTGGTGGTGGTGCGGACCTATTCCAAAACGTGGTCGATGGCCGGGTTGCGCCTCGGGTACCTGATCGGCCCGTCTGAGGTCGTAACGGCGTTGGAGCGGGTCGCCTTGCCCTACCACCTGGACTCCCTCAAGCAGGCGGCGGGGCGTTTGGCCCTGCAGTTCTCAGACCAAATGGAGCGGCGGGTGGCCGCCGTTCTGGGCGAACGCGAGCGCCTGGTGGCGGCCCTCTCCGCCATGCCCGTAAAAGTCTGGCCGTCCCAGGCTAATTTCGTCCTCTGGCGCCCGCTCGAGCGGGTCGGCCAGGAGGTCTGGCAGGGCTTGGTGGCGCGTTCGGTCCTAGTGCGCGACACCTCCAGCTGGCCGGGCTTGGAAGGTTGCCTGCGCACGACGGTGGGCACCCCCGACGAAAACGACCGCTTCCTCTCCGCCCTGGCGGAAGTGCTGGCATGACCGCGCGCGAGGTGCACAAACAACGCACCACCAAGGAGACATCCATTTCGCTGCAGCTCGACGTGGACGGCAGCGGCCGGGTAATGGTGGCGACGGGCCTGCCGTTTTTCGACCACATGATCTCTCAGCTCGGCCGCCACGGCGGGTTCGACCTGGAGCTGAGCGCGCAAGGCGACCTCGCCGTGGACGCTCATCACACGGTGGAGGACGTGGGCATAGTCCTGGGCGAAGCGCTGCACGAGGCGCTGGGCGACAAGGCGGGCGTGCGCCGGTTCGCCTCTATTTCCGTGCCCCTGGACGAGGCTCTCATCGATGTGGCGCTCGACTTGTCGGGGCGACCGTTCCTGTTTTACGACGTCGACCCCGGGGCCGGCGGGGAGGCGTACCCTCTGGGCGACCCGCCTTTCGACCCGCAATTAGCGGAGGAGTTCTGGCGCGCTTTTTGCACCTCGGCCGCCATAACCCTGCACATCACGATGCGTCGGGGCCGCAATAGCCACCACATCCTGGAGGCTTGCTTCAAGGCCGTGGCCCGGGCACTGCGCGACGCCGTGCGGGTCGAGGGCGGGGGCGTGCCCTCCACGAAAGGGGCGCTGGGCTGAGATGGGCCCGTCCATCGCCGTCGTCGATTATGGCATAGGCAATTTACGCTCGGCCGAAAAGGGTTTTGGCAAGGTCGGCGCCGATGCCCGTCTTGTCACGGGCCCGGCCGGGATCGAGGCGGCCGACGGGGTCGTGTTGCCCGGGGTGGGGAACTTCGGCCGCTGCCGGGAAGCTCTGGCCTCTAGCGGGCTATGGTCGGCCACGTTGGCGGCGGCAAGATCCGGTAAGCCGTTCCTCGGTATTTGTGTGGGGATGCAACTTCTCTACGAGGGATCAGAGGAATCGCCCGGGATCCCCGGGCTGGGGATTTTTCCCGGTGAAGTCGCCTTGTTGCCCGAAGGCGTTAGACGGCCGCAGATCCAGTGGAACTTGCTCGACGTCCGCGCCGGCAGCCGCCTGCTAGCCGGCTTCGACCACGGGGCGTGGGCTTATTTTGTCCACTCCTATGCCCCTCCTATCGGCCCGGAGACGGTTGCCACCTGTGACTACGGAGGGCCGGTGGCCGCCGCCGTGGAGGAGGGCGCCATCTGGGCCACCCAGTTCCACCCCGAGAAGTCGTCGTCGGTAGGTCTCGGCATACTGGCCAATTTCGTGAAAGCGTGCCAGTAGAAATGGACCTTTTCGCCGCCATCGACCTGAGGGACGGCCGCTGCGTGCGCCTGGCTCAGGGCGACTTCGGGCGGGAGACGGTTTACGGCCACGACCCCGTCCACCGTGCCCTGGCTTTCGAGGCGGCCGGTGCCAAATGGCTACATGTCGTGGATCTCGACGCCGCCCGGACGGGCAAGGCCGGCAACCGGGCCGTTGTGGCCGATATAGCCGCGGCGGTGAAGATCCCCGTTCAGGCGGGAGGCGGAGTACGCAGCGAGACTGATGCCGAGGAATTGTTCGGCGCCGGCGTCGAGCGCGTGATCGTGGGCACTGCCGCGCTGTGCCAGCCGGGTTTTCTGTCCGGCTTGGCTGGGCGCTGGCCGGGCCGGGTGGCGGCGGGTGTCGACCACTTCAACGGGGAAGTGCGGGTGAAGGGCTGGGCGGAGGGCTCGGGGCACAAGGTGGCCGATGCCGTGGCCGAGTTGACCGCAGCCGGCGCCGCCGCCGTGGTGGTCACGGAAATATCCCGTGACGGTCTGATGGTCGGGCCTGACGTGGCCGGCTACCGGGCCTTGCTGGAAGTGTGTGCCGTGCCCCTGATCGCCTCGGGAGGCGTGGGCTCGCTCGAGCACCTGCGGAAGTTGGCTTGGTTGCGGGTGTCGGGGCACCGGTTGGCCGGCGTCATCGTGGGCCGCGCCATCTATGAGGGGCGCTTCAGCGTGCCCGACGCCGTGGCCGCCACCAGGGGGATGCTCTCATGAGGGACGCCCGGGCATGAGAGCGGTCAGGCCATGAGNNGTCAGGCCATGAGAGCGGTCAGGGTGGTCCCGTGCCTCGACGTGGACGGGGGCCGCGTAGTCAAAGGCGTCCGCTTCGAAGGGCTCCGGGATGCCGGTGACCCCGTGGAGCTGGCCGCCCGCTACGACGAAGAGGGCGCAGACGAAGTGGTCTTCTATGACATCACCGCGTCGGCGCAGGAGCGCCAGACAATGCTCGACGTGGTGTCCCGCACCTCTGAGGAGGTCTTCATCCCACTGACGGTGGGCGGCGGCGTGCGTTCCCTGGAGGATGCCCGCAGGCTGCTCCGCCTGGGTGCCGACAAGGTGAGCGTCAACTCGGCGGCGGTGGCCCGGCCCGAGCTCGTGCAGGAGATCTCGGCCACGTTCGGGGCCCAGTGCGCCGTCGTCGGGATCGACATCCGCCGAGCTCCCGGACCGCAGGTGGCGTGGCAGGTGTACACCCACGGCGGCCGCGTCCCGACGGGCATAGACGCTCTGGCCTGGGCCGTGCGTTGCCAAGAGCTCGGGGCGGGAGAGCTGGTCCTCAACTCGATGGACCGGGACGGCACCAGGGAGGGCTACGACCTCGAGCTCACGCGCCGGGTGGTGGACGAGACCGGCATCCCCATCGTGGCCAGCGGCGGGGTCGGTGTGCTCCAGGACCTGGTCGACGGGGCTGTGATCGGCAAGGCGGACGCCGTGCTGGCGGCGTCGATATTCCACTTCCGGGAGTCGACCATCGCCGAGGCCAAGGCGGCGCTATCGGCCGCCGGGGTGACCGTGCGGCCGCCGGCCTCGGCGCCCCGGAGGTGACCGGGTAGAGGCCCGGGTGGCCCCTTGGGGGCTGGGCGCGATAGCTTGCCGTTCAATGAGCCCGAACGAGCTCGGTTCTCCCAAGCAGGCGATCCAGATGCTGACCGACAGGGTCCTGGTCCAGGTGCCGCGCTCGGAGGGCGAACGCAAGTCCAAATCGGGGATCCTCATCCCGGCTACGGCGGAGATCCCCCGCCGGCTGAGCTGGGCGGAGGTGGTCGCCACCGGGCCTCAGGTGCGGTCGATAAAAGCCGGCGACCAGGTGCTGTTCAGCCCCGAGGACCGTTTTGAAGTGGAAGTGCAGGGCGACAACTACCTGATCCTGCGCGAGCGCGACATCCACGCGGTGGCCGCCGAACGGGTCACGGACGGTACCGGTCTCTACTTGTAATATCTCCGCGATGAGCAGAGTGCGGCTGCTGGTGGGGACACGCAAGGGTGCCTTCGTCCTGACCTCCGACGGGAAGCGCCAGAGCTGGCAAGTCGACGGCCCCTACTTTGGCGGGTGGGAGATGTACCACCTGAAGGGCTCACCGCTCGACCCGGACCGCATCTATGCGTCGCAGTCCAACGGGTGGTTCGGCCAGCTCGTACAGCGTTCAGACGACGGTGGGAAGACCTGGACGGCCGTGGGCAACGACTTTGCTTACCAGGGCGACGTGGGTACCCACATGTGGTACGACGGTTCGTCCCGGCCGTGGGAGTTCACCAGGATTTGGCACTTGGAGCCGTCGCCCGACGAGCCCGACACGGTGTTTGCCGGTGCTCAGGACGCCGCCCTGTTCCGGTCCACGGACGGGGGCGGGACCTGGCATGAGATGACGGGACTGCGCCGCCACGCAACCGGGCCGGCGTGGCAACCGGGTGCCGGCGGCCTCTGCCTGCACACGGTCCTTCTTCGCCCGGGCGCCCCGGGGTGGATGGCGGTGGCCATTTCGGCGGCCGGGGTGTTCCGCAGCGACGATGGGGGAGAAAGCTGGCGACCGGCCAACAATGGCCTGCGATCGGAGGGCGTGCTCCCGGACCCTGACGCCTACGAGGGCCACTGCGTTCACAAGCTTGCCGTGCACAAGGCCTTCCCGGACGTGCTTTTTATGCAAAAACACTGGGACGTCATGCGTAGCGACGACAGTGGAGGTACGTGGCGAGAGGTGAGCGGCAACCTCCCGAGCGACTTCGGGTTTGCCATTGACGTGCACGCCCACGAGCCGGAGACCGTCTATGTCGTGCCCATCAAAAGCGATTCGGAGCACTACCCTCCCGAGGGGAAGCTCCGGGTCTATAGGAGCCGGTCCGGGGGCGATGAGTGGGAGCCTTTGACGCAGGGACTGCCTCAGGCCAACTGTTACGTGGACGTGCTCCGTGACGCGATGTCCGTGGACTCGCTCGACCCGTGCGGGGTTTACTTCGGGACGACCGGTGGACAGGTGTACGCCTCCTCAGATGCCGGGGACAGCTGGTCAGCGGCCGTCAGAGATCTGCCGCCCGTGCTCTCGGTGGAGGCACAGACCCTCCCGTGACGCCTGGTCCTGGCGTGACCGTGGTCAGGGCCCGCCTGCCCACCCAGTTGCGGGACCTGGCGGGGGTTGGTGGGGAGGTGGAGCTGGAGATCCTCGGTGCGGTCACGCTGGCGTCCGTGCTGGAGACCCTCGAAGCGCAGTTCCCGGTGCTGAAAGGGACCATCCGGGACCGGGCCACCGGAAAACGACGTGCGTTCATACGGTTTTTCGTAGGTGAGGCCGACCTGTCCAATGTCTCGCCCGACGCCGCCCTGCCCGAAGCCGTAGCCCGCGGCCAGGAGGCCCTGGTCGTCGTCGGGGCGATGGCGGGCGGCTAAGGCTTACGATGTGAGGATGCCTGTCGCCATATCTATCGTTGCCGATGCCGAGCAGTTGGCCGCCGTCACCTACAACGCCGACGGCCTGGTCCCCGCCATCGTCCAAGAACACGGGACGGGCGAGGTGCTGATGATGGCGTGGATGAACGAGGAGACGCTGCGCGAGACCTTGGAGTCCGGGCGGACGGTGTTCTGGTCCCGCAGTCGCCAGCAACGCTGGCGCAAGGGGGACTCCTCCGGCGAACGCCAGTGGGTAAAGGCGGCCTACTACGACTGCGACGGGGACACGCTGCTGTTCGTGGTGGAGCAGGAGGGGGCGGGCGCCTGCCACACCGGTGAGCACAGCTGCTTCTACCGCCGGTTCGGGCCCGAGCCACCACTGACCGGAGCCAC
>PMWT01000034.1 GCA_003166025.1 Acidimicrobiaceae bacterium
ATTCCCGTGCGCCGCCCGGCCAACCGCGCCCCTAAGGACGCCAAGCCGCCGTTCTTCTTGGCCAAAGACTTGAGCAACCTGGACAAGAGCTATGTCTATGACGGCAAAGGCACAAGCGGCCCGGGCCCGGGCTCAGGGGGCGAGCAGGCGGGTGACGCGACGCCGGCCGATTTCGAGGGCGACGAGGCCGAGGGCGAGGAGGTAGACGACGTCGCCGAGCGCTCCGACTGAGGGGTGCCCGAGCGAGAGCTGCCGGCACAGGTCGACCCCGGGATATAGAGGCAGCGCCTCGACCACGACCTGCAACCATCTCGGGAGCTCGGAAAGAGGGTAGAAGGTGGCCGAGAACAGGAACAGGGGCACGCTAACGAGCGTGATCTTGTCGAAGTCGGTCCACGAGCGCATGAAGCACGTGGCGGCGAAACCGGTGGCGGAGAAGGCGGCGCCGAGCAACGTGGCGCACGGCAGCGCCACTAGCGCCCACCACGAGGTGGTATCGCCTAGGGCGCCCATCATGGCCAGGAAGACCCCGGCGTAGACGGCGCAGCGGAAGGTGGCGAAGCCGATCTCCGCCAGGGCGACGTCGCCGGGGGCCAAAGGGGTGGCGATGACGGCGTCGTACAACTTGGTCCAGTGCAGCTTGGCAAATATGTTGCCGGTGCACTCGTAGATGGCCCCGTTCATGGCCGAGGTCGCCAGCAGCCCGGGGGCGACGAAGTCGGCGTAGGGCACGGGCCGGCCGCCCGGGCCGGGCACCCGGCCGACGAGGTGGCCGAGGCCGACGCCGATGGAAAGCAGGTACAGGAGCGGTTCGATGAGGCCGGTGGCCCACACGTAGGGCGCGGCCCGGACCTGCACGGAGAAATTGCGGGCCACCAGGGCACCGGGACGGCGCGCCCGGCCCGCCAGCCGGGCCAGGGGGGCGGGCATCAACGCGCCAACCGGCGCCGGTAGCTGTGGCGGGCCAGCAGCGCGCCGGCGGCGATCACGGCCACCAGGTAGGCCAGGTGCCCGAGGTCGGCCGGCCCGTCGATGTGACCGGCATAGAGGTCGCGCGACAGCTGCACCCCGTGCCACAGGGGCAGGGCGTAGGCGAGGTAACGCAGGGCCGACGGCAGCTCCGAGACGGGGAAGAACGTCCCCGAGAAAAGGAACAGGGGCAGCATCACCAGCCGGAAGATGACGGCGAAGGGCTGGTCGGTGCGCACGTGCACCGAATAGGCGCAGACCGGGGCGGCGAAGGCCAGGCCGACCAGAGGGCCCACCACCAGGTCGGCGGCGGCGGCGGGGGAGCGCACGGCGCCGAAGGCCGAGCTGGCGGCCAGGTAGAACGCCGTGGCCAGCAGCACCCGGGCCGCGATCCAGGTGAGCTGGCCCAACATGATCTGGTCGATGGACAGGGGAGANNTTTTCTCCCCCCAGGCTGGCCAACGCGTGGCCGTGGCCGACCAGGGAGCCGAGACCGAGGCCGAGCGAGGCGAGGTAGAGCACCGGCGTGAGGAAAGTGGTGCCGATGTCCGCCTTCCAGGTCCGCAAGAACTGCGTCCAGAAGTAGCTGAGGGGGCGCATGGCCATGGGGACTTGCATGGGACGCCCGTCAGTCCGTCAGGTGGCGCCCGGTGAGGTGCAAGAACACGTCCTCCAGGCTCGTCCGGCGCACGAGGACGCTCAAGGGCCGCAGGCCCTCCGCGTGCACGTGCTCGGCGGTGGCGTCACCGTCGTCGGTATAGAGCAGGACGCGGCCGGCCAGGGTCTCGAGCCGCTCCGCCATGCCTGCCACCGCCGCCGCCATGGCGGGAGCTTCCCCCGGGGCCACCCGCAGCTCCACGACCTCCCGGGAGACATGGGCCTCGATCAGCTGGCGAGGAGAGCCACGGGCCACGATGAGGCCTTTGTCCATGACCACCAGGCGGTCGCACAGCTGCTCCGCCTCGTCCATGTAGTGCGTGGTCAGCACCAGGGTCACGCCCTGCTGCTTGAGGCTGTAGAGGCGGTCCCAGAGCACGTGACGGGCCTGAGGGTCGAGGCCGGTGGTGGGCTCGTCCAGCAGTAGGAGCTCGGGTTCGTTGACGAGCGACCGGGCGATGGTCAGGCGGCGTTTCATGCCTCCCGAGAGGTTGTCGACCTTGTCGCCGCCCCGCTCTGACAGGCGGGCGAACTCGAGCAGCTCGGCGATGCGCCGCCGCAGTACCGGGCGGCGGATGCCGAAGTAGCGCCCGTAGACGAAGAGGTTGTCGGCCACGGAAAGCTCCAGGTCGAGGTTGTCCTCCTGAGGCACGACGCCGAGCCTCGCCCTGATCTCGGGCCCTTCCCGGTCGGGGTCCCGGCCGAGCACCCTGAGCTCGCCCCCGCTACGGGCTGAGGTGGCGCCGATCATGCGCATCGTGGAGCTCTTGCCGGCGCCGTTGGGCCCGAGGAACCCGAAGGCCTCCCCTTTCTGCACCTCGAAGTCGACCCCGGCCACGGCGGCAAACCCGCCGAAGTGCTTCTCCAGGCCGCGGGCCATTACGAGAGGTTCGTCCATCTGTACCTCAGTGCCGGTCCGGGGGGGCGCCCCGGCGCTCAACCGACCCGGCTGGCCAGTACGAAGAAGTCGGTGAGGGGGACGATCTGGACGTTGGCGCCGGTGTAAGGCGCCTGCACGATCTCACCGTTGCCGATGTACATGGCCACGTGCACGCCCGGGTCGGCAGGGAAGACCAGATCTCCGGGCTCGAGGTCTGACATCGGGATATGGATCGTGTCGTCGTACTGGGCACCGCTGTAGTGAGGAAGATATACCCCCGCCTGAGCGTACGCCCACATGACCAGCCCCGAGCAATCGAACGCACCGGGACCGGCCGCGCCCCAGACGTAGGGGTCGCCGACCCTGCCCTCGGCGGCGGCGACGGCGACGGCGGCAGCCGAGGAAACCCCCGGGACCTCTGCGGTGGTGCCTGCGCCCGATGGGTTGGCGCTGGTGGCGGGGACCGTGGTGGTGGCCGCGGGGACGGTGGTGGTGGCCGCGGCGTCCGAGCCGGCGGACTGGCCGGCGGCGGCGCGAGCAGCGTTCGCCTGGGCCAGCGCCGCCTGTCTCTTCTCGGCCTGGGCCTGAGCCTGGGCGGCGGCGGTAGCGCGGGCTTGGGCGGCGGCGGCGGCCGCCGCGGCCGCTAGGGCCGCATCCCGCTGGGCCTGGGCCGCTTCCGCCGCCCGCTCCTGGGCCAGTCGGGCTTCTTCGGCCCGTTGCTCGGCCAGGTACTCCTCGCGTTGGATCTCGGCTACCAGGGCGGCGATCTTGCCCTTCACCTGGGCCTGGAGGGCCACGAGCTGGTCCTGGGCGGCCTGTACCTGGTTGCGGTCTTTCAGCAGCTGCGCCACCTGGGCGGCATCGGCGTTGCGGGCGGCGACGAGCTGGGAACGCGCCGTGGTGGCGTTGGCGGCGGCCAGGCGGTAGCCGTCCTGGGCATCGGCCTCGTCCGAAGCGAAGGTCTGATCGATCTCCTGGCGCAGCAAAGCGTCGTTGAGGTTGGGGAGGGACGCGTCAAGCGTCAGCTGCGGCCCAGTGCCCACATAAGCGTCGACCGCGTCCTGTTGGAGCAGCGTCATGGTCTTAGACTGCCCGGCTTGCGCCAGGGCGAGGGCCCGAGCTGCGGCCCGTACCCGGGCGTCGGCCAGCGCAAGGCTGGCGACGCCGGCGTCATATTGCTCGCCCAGAGCGGCCTCTTGCTGGCCCAAGGCCGCGATCTTGTCCGCCAGCACCTGAGCCTCGGCGCGTTCGTTGGCCAGTTGCCCGGCACCGGCAGGCACCACCATCGAAACGATGACGGCGGCAGTAGCGGCAAAGGCCAATGCCAGCTTTCCGGCGTTGTGCCGAAAATGCAATGTGAGCGATGTCACAACGTGTTGAACGTTATGTGAAAAGTAATGGTCGGGTCAAGGACGCTCTAGCATTCGGCGTACTCGAACGGGAATATCGCGCCAAACGTGCATTTTGTGTTAGCGGGAACGCTATGCGTCCCTTTTTGTGGAAAGGGCATCCGGACCGTTTTCAGGGACTGTCATGACTGGCGCCGGAGGTGGCTCGAGGGGGATAGGGGGAGCCAGGACGAGGTCGGCTTGGGCGGCGGTGCCGGCACCGATGTCGACCGTGAGGACGGCTTCGCGGTGGCCCGCAGAAATCGTGTACAAACCCTCCGGGACAGTGGGGAACAGGTAGGCCCCGGCGCCGTCGGTCCTGGTCACACCCACAATGGTCCCGGATTCGTCGGCCAGGGTTACCAAGGTGGCGGGCAACCATCCGCCGTCGTGGTCGAGCACCGCCCCGTAGAGGTGCCCCTGCCCGACGAGCTGGACCTCGGCGGTGCCCGTCCGGCCCCGCCGGACCACCACAGGACCGCGGGCCGGCGAATAGTGCTCGCGCTCGACGGCCAGCTCGTAGTTGCCCTCGAGCAGGTCCGGGAGGATGGACACACCGTCGTCGCCGGCCTGGGACTGGGCCACCAGGCCTCCGTCGCCATTGAACAGTTCGATCCCGGCGGCCAGCGGCATGGCGTCCCGGGCGCGGGCGACCCTGACCACCAGGGAGCCGACCCCGAGAAGGCTGACCATGGCCAGCGTCTCACCGTGGCTTAGGACGATCACCCGGGCCGCCGGCCGGTAGTGGAGCGCCGCCACCACCAGGGTGTAAGTCCCTGCCGCGACATCGTCCAGGTGGAACGACCCGTCTTCGGCGGCGTAGGTGTGGCCCACCTCGTCCCCGTTGGGGTGCACCAGTGCGACGGAGGCACCGGCCAGAGGGTCGCCGTTGGCGCCCGTGACCTGTCCCCGCACGTGGCGCGGGACCGGTGTGCGCTCCTCGGTCGGTGCCCCGTACTCGGTGTAGACGCCGATGAAGCTTGTGCCCTCGGTGAGGCCCTCGCCCATGACCGCGTCGGAGGGCCCACCGTCAAAAGCGCCGTCGTCCAAGGGACCGCTCCCGATGGCCACAGGTCCGAGCGGGACCTCCGGGACCGGCTCGGGCATTTCCGGCTCGGAGCTTTCCGGCTCGGAGCTTTCCGGCTCTGACGGGATGGGCTCTGAGGCGACAGGCTCCAGGGGTGCCGGCTCGGGCACGACCGGCTCG
>PMWT01000073.1 GCA_003166025.1 Acidimicrobiaceae bacterium
GTCGTGGTCGTGGGCCTCGTCGTCGTGGTGGGCCTAGTCGTGGTCGTGGGCCTCGTCGTGGTCGTCCCGGTGGTCGAGGTGGTGACCAGTGGGGTGTTGCGGAGTTCCAGGGTCGTGGTCGTCAAGATCGCGCTGGGGGCGGACGACGTCGCACCGAGCTGAGTGGCCACGGCCTTCACGATCCCGTTACCTACGGGCGGCCCGGTGGCGGCGCGCTGGCGGGCGCTGAGGGCGGCGATCTCCGAACGAGTCTGGGCGAGCATGGCCTGTAGCGACGCCGCCTCCTGGAGCGCCTCCCGGCGATCTGCGCGTGCCTGGTCTTCGGAAGCCAAATTGGCGCGCACGTCCTGTTTGGCCGACGCGATGGTCGCCACCAGGTTTGACCGCTCGGTGTTGTACTCCTGGAGGGTGGTGGAAAGGTCGCCGATCGCGGCCGTCATGTAAGCCTGCCGGTCGGCGACCTCCACGAAGTTCTCGGACGCCGGGCCTGCAGCCGGGCTCTCGGAAGGGACTGAGTCGGCATACGACAGGACGGCCTCCTCCTGGAGCAGCGCTCGTGTCATGGTCGAGCGCTGCCGGAGGGATGTGGCCTCCGCCTCGGCCCTGGTTGTCTGCGCGTGCCAGAAGTCGGCCCGGGCGGCGTCTTGCTGGTAACGCAGCGTCAGGTCGTGGACCAGGAGAGCTTCATTATCGGCCTGGACGAGCAAAGCCGCCGCCCGCGCTTTGGCCGTCTGTAATTGCCCGGCGAAAGCCGGGGCTAAAGGCGCGCTGAGACCGCCAACAGCGGCCGCGAGGCCAACCAGCACCGCGATGGGGCGCTTGGTCGCTCGCAGCGCCCCAACTGCCCGTCCGGGCTTGTGGCACGCCACGACGGTTCGGAGGCTAGCGGCCTGGCCGGGCAACTGGCTAATCGCCAGGGCCTCGTCGCCGGCGGCCGAGGCCGAGCGTCCCGAGGACCAGGCGCGGAGGCGACGACGACGGCGGGTCACAAGCCGCTACCGACGGGCCGTCTGCAGGTGCCGGGCTTGGGCGGTAACGTCTTCTCGATGTCTTTGGACCAGGGCCCCAAACCTGGCGGGCAGGGGCCCGACCTTGGGTTCCCGGCCTGGTGCGGCGCGGCCGGGCCAGGTTTTTAGGCCGGCGGTGGAGGACCAGCCGGGGCTCGTCGTCTCGGGTGTGTCGAAGACGTACATGACCGACGACGGCCCGGTCCCGGCCCTGGGACCGATCGACCTGAGCGTTTCCCGTGGCCGCTTCGTCACCCTCATCGGGCCGAGCGGCTGCGGCAAGTCGACGCTGCTCCGGGTCATCGCCGGCCTTACCAGTCCGGCTACGGGCGGCATTTCGATCTTCGGTGAGAACCCGGAGCATGCACGTCGTTCAAAGCACATCGGTTTCGTCCCCCAGGCTTTGGCTCTCCTGCCGTGGCGAACGGTGCTCGAGAACGTCCGGCTTCCCTTCGAGGTCAACCGGTCTGCCGACAATGACCGGCCCAAGCCCGCCCGTGACCCGGCCGAAGTGCTCCGTGCCCTTGGCCTCGGCGACGTCCTCGACCGCAGGCCGGCCGAACTGTCCGGCGGCATGCGCCAGCGGGTGGCGATCGCCCGGGCCTTTGCGCACGAGCCGGCCGTCCTGCTGATGGACGAGCCGTTCTCCTCCCTCGACGAGCTGACGGGCGAGGTGCTGCGCCGAGAGCTTCTCCAGCTTTGGCAGGCGACGGGGACGACGGTGCTCTTCGTCAGTCATTCGGTCCCCGAGGCGGTACTGCTGTCCGATGAGGTCGTCGTCATGACCCACGCTCCGGGAAGGGTGGCGGCCCTGATCGAGGTCAGCCTGGAGCGACCGCGAGGCGATCTCGTCGAGGTCAGCGACGCCTTCCGCGACGTCGAGCGCGAGGTGCGCCTGGCGCTGCGCAGCGTGATGCGGGACGAGCGACCGGCGTCGTGAGCACCCCGTCGTTGCCAGGGCCCGCCTCCGGGCGCCGTCGACAGGGGGCCCGGCTGATCGGCCGCTGGGCCCCGGCGGCCGTGCTGCTGGGCCTGCTGGTGCTGGCCTGGCAGGTCGTCGCCGTCCATAACGCCTACCTGGTCCCTCGGATCGGGGCCATCTTGGCCCAGCTCGCCGATCACCCCGGGGAGTTCCTCGCGGCCGCCGCGGTCACCCTGTCAGAAAGCGGGGTCGGTCTCGGCGCCAGCTTCGTCATTGCCTTCAGCTTGGCCGTCGCCATGAGCTACATCCCTGTTGTCGAGCGGGCCGTCATGCCGCTGGCGGTGATCCTCAACGTCACCCCGGTCGTCAGCCTCGCTCCCGGGTTCGCCGTCGCCTTCGGGTTCACGATGACGCCGCGCTACCTGGTGACAGGGATAATCGTGTTCTTCCCCCTGCTCGTCAACTCGCTTGTGGGGCTTCGCGCCATCGACGATGAGGCTCTTCAGTACTTCCAAAGCCTCGATGCATCCCGCCTCGAAGTCCTCCTGCACCTGCGGATCCCGTCGAGCCTGCCCTTCTTGTTCGCAGCGGCGAGGATCTGCTTCCCCTTGTCGATCATCGGCGCGGTCGTGTCGGAGTTCTCCACCGCCGGTACGGCTAACGGTCTTGGGTCTCTCATCGAGGAAGGCTTCCAGGAGAACTACCTGCCGCAGATCTACGCCGCCATTTTCTGCCTGTCGTTGCTCGGCCTCGCCTTCACTCTCCTGGTGACCCTGGTCGAGCGCAGGGTGCTGTCCTGGGGCCCGAGGCGGTAAGAGCGCACTGATGGACCGCCTCTGTACGCTCGTCGGGCCGACATACGCTCGTCGGGCCGGCCTGCGGCCGGCGGCACCGGTCGCCTCGTCGCAGCCAGTAGGGTCATCCGGGGCCGGACGGTCCCGTCGGCCACAGCTGTGAAGCGCCCGTGCCATGAGCAACACTTTTCGTGAAGGGACGACCGGGAGAGTGGCGAAGCTGAACAAGGCTGGTGGAGCGGTGATGGCGGTGCTCGTCGCGCTCGGTCCCATGTCGTTGGTCGCCGGCCCGGCCGGCGCGTCTAGCCGGGCCGGCGGCCCGGGTGCCGGGACGTTGGCAAAAAGCTCGGCGGAATGCGCCGCCAACAGGGCAGCCGGGACGGTCCATTTCGCCTCGCCGTTCGGCTACGACGCCTCGGCCGGGATCATCGACGTCTACGCCGCGGAGAAGCTCGGCTACTTCGCCGACCTCTGCCTCGAGGTCGACTTCGTCGACGTCCCGACCAGTGCCTCGCCCTATGCGCTGGTTTCCGCCGATGCCGCCCAGATAACCGGTGAAGGCAGTGCCGCCGATGCCATCGTCCAGGAGGCCGACGGGTCAAACTTCGTCGGCATCTCCACCTATGGGGACACCTCGGACTACGCGCTGCTGACCCGGGCGGGCATCACCAGGCTCACCCAGCTCGAGGGCAAGACCCTCGCCTATCACACGGTCCTCCCCGTCGTGCTCCATGAGATGCTGGCCAAGGCGGGAGTCGACGTGGCCAAGGTCCGTATGGTGGACGACCAGACCTACGACCCCTTCCTCCTGGTACGCGGGAGCTTCGACGCCCTCGAGGCGTACCAGTCCAACGAACCCATAACATTGCGCGCCGCCCACGCCGCCTTCACGATGTGGGCTCCCTCTCAGTTCGGGATCTCGGGCACGTTCAACGTCCAGGTCGCCAACCGCAAGTTCCTCGCCGCCCACCCCGGCGCGGCGGCCGATTTTCTGCGGGCCTCGTTCCGGGCGTTCAGTTACTGTGTCGCCCATAGCGCCACTTGCGTCGGGTACCTCGCCCAGGCCCAAGGCCCGTCGTTCGACATCGCTCACGGAGAAGCCGAATGGAGGATCGAGAGCACCCTCGCCCTCGACCACCATGTGGCCGGCAAAGGCATCGGCGTGCAGACGCTGGCCGAGTGGGCACCGGAGGCGAGGGCCGTGGCCCAGTACAAGCTGGTGCATGGCGCGGTCGACCTGGCTACGGCCGAGGACACCTCATTGGCGGCATCGCTTTACCAGGGAACCCGGCTGATCTGGCCCTAGGGCCGGGGAGCTGTTCAAGGTGCCGAGGCCGGGCTCCCGCCCCGCCCGGGTGGCCCTCGCCGGGATCGTGCTGGCCGGCGGCGGGGGAACGGCGATAGGGGCGTTCAAGTAGGGCCGGACGCCGCCGCTTCAGTGCAGCTGGCGGTAGACGCCGTCGGCTCCCGAGGCCAGGGCGACCACAACGAGCACGATCATGATGCCGGCGAAGACAAAGTCCGCCTTCCGGCTGACCAGGGCGTAGATGCCGAGGATCTGGGCCACCACCAACAAGGCGCCGGCGACATAGAACGGCGTCAAAGCTGTCCCTGGCCGGAAGGCCCCTGGCCGGAAAGCATCGAAAGCATTGGGCGCAGGCTAACGGGATTTCCTCCTTCAGACAATGTGTGCGATCGAACATGCGTTTGATTGGGTACCATATAGCCCGTGAGCGCGCTTCAGCTCGGCCTGTTCGCCAGCGGGGAGGCCGCTGTCTTTGCCGGGGCCACGATCGAGCGGACCGACCTGGGCGGGGGCGCGTGGGTGGAGCTCCGTCGGGGATGGCTTCGGGGTGCCGACACTTTGTGCCAGGACCTCATCAGCTGCGTACCCTGGCGCCACCACCGGCGCTGGATGTACGAGCGCTACGTCGACGAGCCGCGGCTCAGTTGCTGGTATGACCGGGGGAGCGAGCTCCCCGATGGGGCGCTCGAGATGGCGGGGGACCGCCTCGAAAGGCTTTATGCCGTCCCGCTGGCGGGCCCGGGGCTCAACTTCTACCGGGACGGCCGCGACAGTGTGGCTTTTCATGCCGACCGGGAGCTCAAGCACCTGGACGACACCGTCGTGGCCATCGTCACCCTGGGAGCGACGAGGCCTTTCCTGGTGCGCCCGCGGGGAGGCGGGCGCTCGCTCGACTTTCGGCCCGCATCGGGGGACCTTTTGGTCATGGGCGGGGCCTGCCAGGCCCTGTTCGAGCACGCCGTGCCCAAGACGGCCGCGTCTGGACCGCGGGTGAGCGCATCCTGGCGCTGGGCGCACCAACCTGCCTGACCGGAGCGGTACGGACGGCACCCCGAAAGTGGCAGGGGTCCTGCTCACCGGGGGGGCCAGCCGCCGGATGGGGTTCGACAAAGCCTTGGTTGAGGTCGACGGCCTGGCCAACGCCGTACGCCTGGCGGCGGTCATGCAAAAGGTGGCGAGCCCGGTGCTCGAGGTGGGCCCGGGGCGCTCGGGCCTGAAGGCCATCGCTGAGGGACCGATCGGGCAGGGCCCGTTGTTCGCCACCTGTGCGGCACTGCCGGCGTTGGAGGCGGCGGGCCACCGTGGGCCGGTCTTGCTGCTCGCCTGCGACCTGGCTTTTGTGACGGCTGAGGACCTCGCCCTCCTGGCCGGCTGGCCCGGAGGCTCGTCGGTGGTCCCGATGGTCGACGGCCGCCCCCAGCCCCTGTGCGCCCGCTGGTCGCACGAGGATCTCCTCGCCGCCACCGTGCTCGTCCACGCCGGCGAGCGGTCCATGAAGGCGCTGCTGCGCCGGCCCGGGATCGTCTTGGTGGACCGGGACCAGTGGCCGGCGGGAAGGGCCGACCACGTCTTCGCCGACTTCGACACTCCCACAGACCTGGCGGGACTGGGCCTGCGCCACGAGGCGCCCTGACCGCGGGCACGTCGGTCGGAGCCATCGGGAGCGCTCAGGCAGCCGGCTCGGGCTCGATGGGCAACTCGATGTCCACCCTGGTCCCCCCGCCGGTCGGCGACGACACCTCGATGGTGCCGCCATGGGAGGCGACGACCCGCTGGACAATGGCCAGTCCGAGGCCCGAACCGGGCATCGACCGGGCCGACTGGGCGCGGTAAAACCGCTCGAATACGTGAGGCAGGTCCTCAGGGGCGACACCGGGCCCCTCGTCGGTGACCGTCAGGTGCCAGGCGTCGTCGGAGACCAGCGTGACCCCGACCCGTCCCCCCGTGGGGCTCCATTTCCCCGCGTTGTCGAGGACGTTCATCACGGCCCGCTCGAGCAGGGCGGGCTGGGCGCGGACCTGCCCGGGCTGTAGAGAGACGTCGAAGTGCAGCGACAGCGCCCGTCGCTGTGCCCTGTCCACCGCCCGCTGCACCAGGTCGGCGAAAGGCACGGCTTCGGGCTCGGCCTCGGCCCGTTCGTCGTCCCGGGCCAGGTCCACCAAGTCACCAACGAGAGTCGTCAGCTCCTGCAACTGGGAGTCCACGTCGGACAGAAGTGCGTCCCGGTCCTCGGCCGGCAGGTCCCGCATCTTCATGAGCACCTCGATGTTGGTGCGCAGGCTGGTGAGAGGGGTCCGGAGCTCGTGCCCGGCGTCGGAGATCAGCTGGGACTGCTGCTGGCGGGAGGCGTCCAGTGCGCCGAGCATGGCGTTGAAGCTCCGGGCCAGGCGCCCAAGCTCATCGTTGCCCGTGTCGTCGATGGTCGCAGACAGGTCCTGGGTCTCCGCCACGTGCTGAGCTGCGCTCGAAAGCAGCTCGACCGGCCTGATACTGGTCCGTCCCACCCACCAGCCGAGCCCGGCGGCCACGGCACCCCCGCCCAGGACGACCAGGAGGAGCATCAGGCGCAGGAACGTCAACGAGTTGTCCACGTTGGTCAGGGGGTAGCCGATCTCCACCGACAGTTCGCCCGAGATGACGCTGACCGTCGCCACCCGGTAATTGGCACCGTCAGCGCCCTGGACCGTCTGGACTGGCGTGGTGCTCGAGTTGGACGTCAAGGTGTGCGCGGCCGCCGGCGTGAGCTTGAAGAAGGTCCTTTGGGGCATGGTGTCCTGCTGGGCGTCCACCGAATAGACCAGCGGTCCCCCACGGTCCTGGGCGATAAGGGCCTGGACCTGGTCGCCCGTGCGGAGCTGGAAGCTTATGAAGGGCGAGGGGTTCAGCTGCCCGGGGGCAACGAAGCGGACCAGGGAGGGCACCAGGTTGACCGCGCTTTGCAGATTGGAATTGGCCTGCTGCTCGAGCTGGCGGCTGACGGCCACATAGGACACCAGCGCCGCCATAGCCACGGCGACGGCGACAGCCGCCCCCACCAAAACGCTTATACGGGTCCGGAAACTGACCTCGCGCAGCAGTGGCAGAGAACCGCCCGCCGCCGGGACCACCACCGGTGCCGGGCCAACCCCGTTGCCGTTGCCGCTGCCGGGGTCGTCGGCTCGCGTTCCAGGCGGCACCGGAGGCGCGGGTTGGCCCGGCAGGAGCACGGGCCATTGGGGCGCCGCCGGCGGGACAGGACCGCCGTCCTGCCAGGTGTGCCGAGACCCCCAGTTCAGCTCCATGCGTGAGGGCGGCCCGCCCTGTTCATCCCCTTACCTCCGCCGGCAGCCGCATCACGTAGCCGACGCCTCGCACAGTGTGGATCAGCCTCGCCTCCCCTTCGGCCTCGGTCTTGCGCCGTAGGTACCCTATGTAGACCTCGAGGCTGTTGGAGTTGAGGCCGAAGTCGTAGCCCCAGACCCGGTCGAAGATCACTTCCCGGGGCAACACTTGCTTGGGGTTGCGCAGGAACAGCTCCAGCAGCAGGAACTCTGTACGGGTCAGCTCGATCGGCCTGTTGCCCCGGAGGACCTCACGGGTCCCCGGGTCGAGAGTGAGGTCGGCGAAGCGCAGTGGCTCGTTCTCGGCGCTCGGGGCGCTGCGCCGCATCAGGGCGCGCAGGCGGGCCAGCAGCTCTTCGAGGGCGAAGGGCTTGACCAGGTAGTCGTCGGCGCCGGCGTCGAGGCCGTCCACCCGGTCGGTTACGGACGATTTGGCCGTCAACATGAGCACGGGCGTCCGGTCGCCCGCGGCCCGGAGCCGCCGGCACATCTCCAGGCCGTCGAGGCGGGGCATGGCGATGTCCAAAACGATGGCGTCAGCGGGTCTTTGAGCGTGAGCGGCGAGGCCCGCCGTACCGTCTTCGGCCAGTTCGGCCGCGTACCCCTCAAAACGCAGGGCGCGTTCAAGAGCCTGGCGCACCGCCGGCTCGTCGTCTACGACCAGAACTCTCATGTGAGCACCTACTTCCGTACCTGCCATTTTGGCCGATCGACCTGAGAAGGTGCTGAATGCACCGCCTCACAAAGGGCAAGAGCACTCGGCCACCCGGTCCGCGCCGTTCATGGCGGCTGGGGGGATCAAGCTAAAATTGGTCGCGATGGCCCAATACCTCGTGGAGCGGCGGCTGATGGACGTTTCCAGACGCCTGCGCAAGACCAGAGAGGAACTCGCCATTGCCGACGAGCAACTGATGGCGCTGGCCGAGGCGGCGGACGAGGCGCGTCTACGGTCGTTGGTCTCAGAGACCCCGTTGGCGGCCAAGGAGAGCCAGGAGGCCCAGCGCCACGCCGATGCCATGGCGGGAGCACGGGACGGGCTGGCTTCACAGGTCAAGCGTTTGGAGCACGAGCTCGACGAGCTCCTGGACAAGCTGGTACCCGGGAACGCCGGTTAGCAGCCACTACCGTGGCTCCCAGTAGCTTTCATGCAGGATTTCGGTGCCGGCAAGCAGAAGGGCAAGGTAAGGCTGAGTGAGCGCAAGGCTCGTAATAGCGGAGGACGAGGCTTTGATCCGTCTCGACCTGCGGGAAACCCTCGAAGAGGAGGGCTACGAGGTCGTCGGTGAGACCAGCCGCGGCGACGAGATCGTGAGCCTCGTACGCGCCCAACGCCCGGACCTGGCCATCCTCGACATCAACCTGCCGGGGGGTGATGGGCTCACCGCGGCGGCCGAGATAACGGCCGAACGGCTGGCCGCGGTCCTGATCCTGACCGCTTTCAGCCAGCGCGAGCTCGTGGACCGGGCCCGGGAGGCCGGTGCGCTGGCTTACCTCGTCAAGCCGTTCCAGCGCAACGACCTGGTCCCGGCCATGGAACTCGCCCTGGGCCGCTTCGAGGAGATGAAGGCGCTCGAGGAGGCCTACAAGGACCTCGAAGAGCGCATGGAGGCACGCACCCTGGTCGAGCGGGCCAAAGGGGCCCTCATGGACGAGCTCGACATGAAAGAAAGCGAGGCCTTCCGCTGGATCCAGCGCCGCGCCATGGACGGGCGGACGACGATGAAGGAAGTGTCCCTCCAGGTGCTTTCAGGCGAGTTGCGGCCCTAGACCTTAGGGCCGGCCCCGCGCCGGGGGAGCGGAGGAGGCGGGGGCGACATAGAGCAACGCGGCCAGGGAGGCCCCGAGGACGACGTTGTCCTCGCCCACTTCGAGCACCAGGCTGCCGTCCGGGCCGCGGGCGACGACGGTGGCCTGGGCGCCGGGGATGAAGTTGTGCTGTTCGAGGTAGACCAAGGCGTTGAGGTCGAACTCGACCAGCTCCATCATCCGGCTCAGCCGCACCCGGTCTCCCACCTTGGCTTTGGCCAGGACGGTGGCCGGCTCGGGCTGGGCGCCCGATCCCGGGATGGGGTTGCCGTGGGGGCAGGTCGGCGGGTTGCCCAGGATTTCGACCAGCCGGCCCTCGACCTCGTCGGAGATGACGTGCTCCCAGCGGTCGGCTTCGGCGTGCACCTTGTGCCAGGGCAGGCCGATGATGTCGGTCAGAAGTCGTTCCGCCAGGCGGTGCTTGCGTATGACGCTGGTCGCCAGGCGGCGCCCTGACGTGGTGAGGGAAAGCGAGCGTCCCCTGACCTCTATGAAGCCCTCCTCCCGCAGGCGGTGAACCATCTCCGAGACGGTGGGGGCGGAGTGGCCGACGCGCTCGGCCAGACGAGCCTGTATCACCTGGCTGCCCTCTTCCTCCAGGTTGAAGATCGCCTCGAGGTACTGCTCGTTGGGAGGGTGGGCGCCCGTCCGGCCGGCAACATTGCTCATGGCCCGAGCGTAGTTCTGCGTAGGGGCCGAGCCCCGCACCTAGTCGCGGGCGGCGGCTGGCGCTGGGAGTAAGGCAGACTCTAGGAGTGCAGAGGCGGTTGAAGGGGGCGCGGACGCCCGGGAAGGACCGGTCATGGCTTTGTTGATGCTCCTCGACGGCAATTCCTTGACCTACCGGGCCTTTTTCGCCCTGCCCACGGACCTGGCCACGGCTTCGGGGCAAGTGACCAACGCCGTTTACGGTTTCACCTCGATGCTTGTGAACCTGATCAAGGACCACAAGCCCGACTATCTGGCCGTGGCCTTCGACCGGCCCGAGCCGACCTTCCGCCACGAGCTGGTGGAGGGCTATAAGGCGACCCGTTCGGCGGCACCCGACATACTGCGCCAGCAGATGGGCCTCGTGCGCCAGCTGGTGGAGACCATGCGCGTCCCGGTCGTCGAGGCCCCCGGCTACGAGGCCGACGACGTCCTGGCCACCCTGGCCACCAGGGCGGCGGCGGAGGGCAACGATGTGATCGTGGTCACGGGCGACCGCGACACCTACCAACTGGTCGAGGACCCCCATCTGAAGGTCCTTTACAACCGGCGGGGCGTCTCGGACTACGCGCTGTACGACGAGGCCGGCATCCTGGAACGCACGGGCGTGACGCCGGCCCAGTACCCGGACTTCGCCAGCCTGCGGGGCGACCCGTCCGACAACCTGCCCGGGGTCCCCGGCGTGGGCGAGAAGACGGCCGCCAAGTTGATAACCACCTACGGCGACCTCGACGGCGTGTACGCCCACCTCGACGAGCTCACGCCGCGACTGCGCGCCTCTCTCGTCGCCGGCGAAGGCTCCGTGCGCAGCAATGCCCGGGTCATACCACTGGTGCGCGACCTCGACGTGTCCCTCGTGCCGGCCGAGGCGGCCGTCGGGGGCTGGGACGTGGCCGAGCTGCGGCGGCTGTTCGAGTTCCTCGAGTTCCGCACCTTGTGGGACCGCTTCGTCGACGCCACCGGTACGGGGAAGGCCGATGCCGGTGCCGTGCCCGCGACCGGCGAGCCGTTGTCGGTGGCCGTCGAGCCCTGGGAGGGGCCGGCGGCGGTCGCCGGTGCCCTCGGGGAGTGGGCCAGTAGCGGCGCCGCCCTGGCTGTAGCCGGTTCGTGGGAGGGACGGGAAGGCCGCTCCCCCCTGAGAGGTCTCGCCTTCGCCCTTATCGGCCAGGACGCTCCGGCCGGCGACGGCGTGGCGGCCGGCTCCGGCGCGCCGGCGCCTGTCCAGGACCGCGCCTGGTGGCTCGAAGGGCGGCTCGTGGACGACGCCCGGGTGCGCTCCGCCCTGGACGGCGTGCTCGGCTCGGGCAGCCGCGCCCTGGTGTCCACCCACGACGCCAAGGCCCTCATGAGGAGCCTGGCCTTGCTGGGCGTCGACTTCTCCAACCTCGACCTGGACACGTCGATCGCCGCTTATCTGGTCGACCCGGCCGGCGACCAGTACCTGTTGGAAGATCTGGCGGCGCGCTTTGCCGGCGTGGCCATCGCCCCGGCGGGGACCACGCCGAGCGGCCAGCTCGACTTGTCCGGCGCCGCCGAGCCCGGGCGCATGGCTGCCGAGCGGGCTGTCGCCGTCGCCCGGCTCACCGGTCCGCTGTCGAGCGCCCTGGCCCACCGGGGGATGTCCCGCCTGTACGACGATGTGGAAAGGCCGTTGGTCAGGGTGCTGGCCCGCATGGAGCTCGTCGGCGTGCGGGTGGACTCGGTCGAGCTCGCCCGTCTGGGCCACCAGCTGGCTGACGAGGCCCGCGCCCTGGAGAGCCAGGTCCACGACCTGGCCGGCACCCAGTTCCTGGTCAACTCGGTGCAACAGCTGCGCGAAATCCTCTACAACAAGCTCGGGCTCACCCCGGGGAAGAAGACAAAGACGGGGTATTCCACCGACAACCAGACGTTGGAGAAACTGCGCGACGAGCACCCCATAATCCCGGCCATCCTGCGTTACCGGGAAATCGAAAAACTCCGTTCGACCTATACCGACGCCCTTTTGGCCGAAGTGGCGCCGGACGGGAGGATACACGCCACCTTCAACCAGACCGTGGCCCGCACCGGCCGGCTCTCCTCGGATGCGCCCAACCTGCACAACATCCCCGTGCGGACCGAGGAAGGGCGCCAGCTGCGGCGGGTGTTCGTGCCCGCCGAAGGGATGCGCTTCCTCGTGGCCGATTACAACCAGATCGAGCTCCGGGTCATAGCCCACTTGGCCCAGGACCCCGGTCTGATAGAAGCTTTCCGGACCGGGGCCGACATCCACCGCATGACGGCGGCGCGGATTTTCGGCGTGGACCCGGCCGAAGTGACGATCGGCATGCGGTCCCGGGCCAAGATGGTCTCCTACGGCCTGGCCTACGGGATGGAGGCCTACGGCTTGGCGCAGCGCCTCGCCATCGAGGTGGACGAAGCGGCCGAGATCCTCAAGGCTTATTTCGACAGCTTCCCCCGGGTGCGGGCCTACATGGACGAGGTCGTGGCCGAGGCGCGTCACAAGGGGTACACGGAGACGCTTTTTGGCCGACGCCGCCTCATACCCGAACTATCGAGCGAGCGCTACCAGGTCCGCACGGCGGGCGAGCGCCAGGCCATGAACGCCGGTATCCAGGGCTTGGCGGCCGACATCTTCAAGGTAGCCCTGGTCCGCCTGGACGCCCGCCTCGACGAGGAGGGGCTGCGCGGCCGGCTCGTGCTTCAGGTCCACGACGAAGTCATCCTGGAGGTCCCCCCGGACGAGGAAGAAGCGGCGGCGAAGGCCGTGGTCGAAGCCATGCGGGGGGCGGCCGATCTCAGCGTCCCCCTGGAGGTCAACCTGTCCTGGGGGCGGAGCTGGGCGGACGCCAAGGCCTGAGGCACGCGTACGCGAGTTCTGACGGTCCTCCGGGCTAGTCCCGGCCCGGAGGGGGCTTGGTGCCGAGCACGATCTTCGGCACGTGGCCAGAAGCGATATCGCTGACGGGAGGAAGGTGCTTCCAGATATAGCTGATGTTGGAGTCCAGGGACTGCTGAGGGTCCTGGCCCAATAGTTGTTGTACCCAGACCACCACTTCGGCCTGGCCCTGGGGCGTCCACGGCGGGACGGCCGGTGCTTCCGGGCCCACCACGATCTCTTTGATGTTCAACGCCTGGATGTCTGCGGCCGCCTCGGCTCGGACCGCCGGGGTTATGGCCGGCACGGGCGCGCCAGGGGCCCCCAGCTTCAGCAGGAAGCGCATCCGGCTCACATCCCCACCGTTGGTCCCCGTCATGCCCGTGTCGCTCGGCATCGCGTAGCAAAAACCCGATTCGGCCTGCCAGAGAAGGTTCAGTTCATTGGCCGCTGGCAACATGAGCACCACCGGGGGGCGGCCGGAGCCCCGGGGCCCTGAAGTGGCCTCCGGGCACGCCAAGCCGGCCTTGAAGGCACTGTAGAGAGGGCTGGAAGACGCCGGGTAGTTGATGATGGGGCAGAAAAAAGCCAGGCCGACCACGGCTAAGGCGGCCCCGCCGACGCGCAGGGGCCATTGGAGGCGTTTGAGTTCCTCCAGGCCCAGCGCCAGCAGCAGCCCGACGCCCAGGAACATCATCGACGCGAACCGATCAGGTAGAAGGTTATGGAACAGGGGCAATTTCTGCAGAAGGTAATCGGGTAGACGAAGGAACGAGGAGAGCTCCCGGTGCCCGTCCACATGGAGCGTGGAGCCCATAGACAGCACGCCCGCGCCCAGGGCTATGGCGAGGGCCACCCAGGTGACCCGGCGCCGGCGGGCCAGGTATAGCGTGATGCCGACAAAGATGAGAAGGGGGATGCCTATGTAGGCGCCCTGCTCAGAACCGTTCCCGGTGAAATTCCGGCTCACAGCCAGGACCGAGGGGGGTGCCAGGCGTGTGATGTTGGTGGGGATGACGAAGTTCAACAGATCGCTCACGTATACGTCGGGAGGGTGCACGTTCTGGACGCGGGCAGGTCCGAAGTACTGGAACGCCAGAAAAGGTGCCGCCAGAACTATGAAAAGGCCGCCCGCCACTTTCAGGCTCTTCCAGGCGTAGCCGAAGTGGGCGGCCAACGCGGCCCGGTTGAGCAGGCATAGCACGGCCACGGCTATGGCGGCCGTTACGGCCTCCATGGCGAGGACTTCTTCGCCGGTGAGCAGCTGGGCCCAGGCCAACAGGCCCAGGGCCAGCCCTTCTCGCCACGGCTGGGCCGACTGGACCACCAGCAGGCGGTCGAACAGGATAAGGAAAAGAGGGGCACTGGCCATGAAAACCTGCGCCAAGTGACCGACGGCTTGGGAGGTAACGTAAGGCGAAAAGCCGACCACAAGGCCGCCGGCCAGCGAGGGTAGCCTTCCCGTCCAACGCCGAAAGGCCAGGTAGGAAAAGGTGCAGGCCAGGGCGGGGGCGAGCGTGAGTACGACGTTGTAAGAAAGCGCGGCCCCCCAAATGACCGTCACCGGTGCCATGAGGAAGCTCGGCAGTAGCACCGAAGTGTTCCACATCAGGTTTATCCCACTCGGGAAATTGACGTAAGTGCTCACGAGCGGGTTGAGGCCGTGCCCGAGCGCGAAGGGCATCCAGGAAAAGAACCAGGAGTACTCGTCGGCGTCGCCGGCACCGCCGATCTGGTTACCCCGTGGGAACTCCCACGCCAGATGCCACCAGACCACGGCCAGGGCCAGGGTGATAACGAAGACCACGGCGAGTTCCCGGGCCGTTGCTTTACCCCGGGAGGGCCGGCGCGGGCCTGGTGCCAGCTCCGCGCCGGCCGACGCCGCGTCCGAAGGCGGGCCGGTCTTCGTGCTCGTATGCCGCGTCGGCGCCAGTACTACCAAATTGGGCGCAACCGCTGTCCGGACCGATCCCGGTGGTAGGGGCGGTGCCGACGCCTCCAACTCGATGTCGGCGTCCTGCGAACTTGGCTCACTGCCACCAAGCCCATCGCCAGCAAGCCCTTGGGCAGCGGGGCCCATGGGCCCCTGCTCCACCCCTGCCGTAGTCGCCGCGAAGCTGTGGTTCCCCGGGGGAGGGAAAAGGCGGGAGCGGCGCCGCCGGCTGTGGCGCGGCCCGCGAGCGGGGCTCGCCGGGACAGGCAGCTGTGGGCTCACTCGCCTCGAGGAGGCCTCTCCGGCACCGGGCGCCGGCCCACGCCCACGTAAGCCGACAAGGGCCGGATAAGGGCATTGTGGGCTTTTTGTTCGATTATGTGGGCCGTCCATCCGGTGACACGGCTCATGACGAAGATGGGAGTGAACGTGGGCGTGTCGAACCCTGTCAGGTGGTAAACGGGCCCAGTGGCGTAGTCGAGGTTTGGGTAGAGGCCCTTCGAGTCGAGCATGGCCTGCTCCAGGCGGTCGTAAATGGCCATCAAACGGCGCCCTTCGTCGCTGCGGGCGGCGACCTCGGCCAAGGCGGTGTGCATCGTGGGTACCCGGCTGTCGCCGTGCTTGTAGACACGGTGGCCGAAGCCCATGACCTTGCCCCCCTCGGCCAGCGTTGCCTCCAGCCAGCCCGGCACCGCCTCGGGACCGGGCAGCGTATTGAATATGGCCATTACCGCCTCATTGGCTCCCCCGTGCAGCGGTCCCTTCAACGCTCCGATGGCACCGGTGACGGCGGAATAAAGGTCGGAGAGAGTCGAGGTTATGACGCGGGCAGTGAAGGTCGAGGCGTTGAAGCCGTGCTCGGCATAAAGGACCAGCGATATTTCAAAACAGCGCAGCACCTCGGGGCCGGGGACCGACCCAAAGCACATATGGAAGAAGTTCTCGACAAAAGAGAGAGCGGGGTCGGGCGCGATAGGAGCCTGGCCCCGGCGGCGCCGCTGCTCGGCGGCCACGATGGTGGGCAGTTGCGCCCACAGCCTGATGGACCGGCGGAGATCCGCCGCCTCGTCGGCGTCGGCATGTCGACTGTGCTCCTCGCCATGCTCGTCGACCGGATCGAGGGCGCCCAGATAGCTGACGGCGGTGCGCAGGAGGTCCATGGGGTCGCAGGTGAGGGGGAGCTTGGCCAGGGCGTCGGTCAGGTCCCGGGGCACGTCGCGCTCGGATCTCTCGGCCGCCGTGAACGCTTCGAGCTGCTCGGTGCTGGGGAGCTCGCCGTACCAGATGAGGTAGGCGACCTCTTCGAAGCTGCAGGACGCGGCCAGCCCGGGCACCGGGTAGCCACGGTACAAAAGGACGCCGGTCTCCTGGTCTATCACCGAGACCGCCGTCGTGTCGGCGACGACCCCGGCCAGGCCCCGATGGGCCTCGGGCGTGCCCGCGCTCATACCTGGCCCAGTCGGGCGTCGAGGGCGCTGTAGTCGTCGTAACCGAGCAGGTCGTACAGCTGGGCGCGAGTTTGCATTTGGTCCAACAGCTCCTTTTGCGTCCCATCGGCAGCGAGCACGGACAGCCCGCGTCCCACAGCCCCCATGGCCAGGCGTAACAGCGTAACCGGGTATATGACGACGTTCACGCCGAGGTCGGCCAGCGTCGTCTGGTCCAATAGTTGGGTCTTGCCGAACTCGGTCATATTGACCAGCAACGGGGCGTCGACGAGCTGGCGGAAGCGTCCGATCTCTGCCGCGTCGGCCAGGGCCTCGGCGAATATCATGTCCGCCCCGGCGTCCAGGTAGGACTTCGCCCGCTCCACGGCCGCGTTGAGGCCCTCGACGGCTCGGGCGTCGGTGCGGGCACATATGACAAAGGCCGTGTCGCGTCGCGCCTCCGCCGCCGCCTTGACGCGCCGGCGCATGTCCGAGACGGCCACGATCTCTTTGCCGTCCAGATGGCCGCAGCGCTTCGGGTTGACCTGGTCCTCGATGTGGCAGCCGGAAACGCCCAGGTCCTCCAGGACGTGCACGGTGCGGGCGGCGCTCAAAGGCTCGCCGAAACCTGTGTCCGCGTCGACGAGCGTGGGCAGCCCCGTGGTGCGGGCGACCTCGTGACTGCGCGCCGCCACTTCGCTCAAGGTCGTCAGGCCGATGTCGGGCAGGGCCAGCGACGCCGCCACGACGGCGCCCGAGACGTACACCCCTTCGAAGCCCAGGCGCTCGATCAGCAGCGCGGAGAGGGGGTTGAAGGCGCCCGGGAAGCGCAGGAGCCGCCCCGAGGCCAACCCGGCCCGCAGGGCCAAGCGTTTCTCGGTCGCCGGGACAGGGGAGTGGAACATCAGAACAAGCCCCCTTTTGGCGTCTTTGTCTCCAGGTCCGGGCAGGCAAAGGTGCATTCCCGGACCTCGTCCGGGGTCAGCGCCGGGAGCCGCTCGACAAGGTCCAAGAAGCGCTGTTGTTCGTCCGCCTCGATCGTGCCCTGCGCCAAACGGCGGAACTTGTCCACGTAGGCGGCGTGCCCGAAGGGCCGGGCACCCTGAGGATGGGCGTCGGCTACGGCTATCTCGTCCTCCACCGTGGTGCCGTCCATCAGTTCGACCACGACCCGGCCCCCGAAGGCCTCGCCGGCCAGGTAGCGCTCCGTCCAGGTGCGGTCCTCGGCCGTCGTGACCTTGCCCCACAGAGCCACGGTCTCGGGGCGGTGAGCCCTTTCCGCCAGGTAGGACGAACTGTGGTCCCATGTGCCGTCCTCCAGGGCAACGGCGAAGATGTAGGGCAGCGAATGGTCGAGAGTCTCGCGCGATGCGTCGGGGTCGAACTTCTGAGGGTCGCCCGACCCCGTGCCGATGACGTAGTGGGTGTGGTGGCTCGTGAGTATGGTTACCGAGCGCACCTGGGCCAGGTCAGGGAGCCTCCCCCGCAGGCGTCGGGCCAGGTCGATGAACGCCTGCGCCTGGTATTCGGCCGAATGCTCCTTTGTGTAGGTGGCGAGGATGGCGCGTTTCGGCTCGCCCGGCTCGGGCAGGGGGACATGGTATACAGCGTCGGGGCCGTCTAGCAGCCACGCGATCACGCCGTCCTCGCCCTCGTAGATGGGCGCCGGCGAGGTCTCGCCCCGCATGGCCCGGTCGACCGCCTCGATGGCGACCTTGGCGGCAAAGGCGGGAGCGTATGCCTTCCAGGACGAGATGTCGCCCTTTCGCGACTGACGGGTGGCCGTAGTGGTGTGCAGGGCCTGCCCTATGGCCTGGTAAACGACCTCCGTGGGCAGGTGCAGCAGTGTCCCCAGACCGGCGGCCACCGACGGCCCTAGGTGGGCGACGTGGTCGATCTTGTGGGCGTGCAGGGAAATCCCCCGGGACAGGTCGACCTGGACCTCGTAGGCGGTGGCGACGGCCCTCACCAGGTCGCGGCCCGGGCAGCCGACGTGTTGGGCGACGGCCAGCAAGGGCGGGATGTTGTCGCCGGGGTGGGAGTACTCCGCGGCCAAGAACGTGTCGTGGAAGTCCAGTTCGCGCACGGCCACGCCGTTGGCCCACGCCGCCCATTCCGGAGCCACCCGGCGGCCCACGGACGCAGCCGGGTACCCCCAGACCGCGGCCCCGGGGAGGAGCTCGTGGCGGACCGCTTGAGCGCGGGCGTTGGCCACCGGCGGCCGGAACAGGGCGGCGGCGGCCACGCCGGCGTCGTCGATCAGCCGGTTGACCACCATCTCGGCCACCGGGGCTTCGACGGGTACCAGGTCGGTGGCCAGCTCGGCCAGCTTCCAGGCCAGTTGCTGTGGGCGCGGCAGTCCTTCGGCGCTGGTGTACGAACGGACCTCGTGCTGTCTCATCCTCGTCCGGGATGCCCACGGCGGCGGTCGTCCGGCATTGCCAGAAACGATACCCGGCATTGACGACGAGCCAGTGCCTTGACGACGAGCCAGTGCCTTGACGACGAGCCAGTGCCTTCGCGAGGTAGCGGTGCTGCGGCCCGCAGGACGGGCAGTGCTAGAAAGGTGACGATGCGCGGCGCGGCGGGCCGTCCGGTCAAGTACGGCTGGCCGGGCGCGGTGGGGGCGGTTTTTTCAGTCCTGGTATTGATGATGACCTGGCTGTCGACGATCTCGCCGCCAGCCCTGGCGTCCTCCGCCCCCGGCACCAGGGCGACGGCCGGGTGGCGGGCGGAGGAGCACGGCGGGACCTTCAAGGACGGGGGCGTGATAACCCGCGGCGACGCGTCTTTCTTCGGCAGCCCGACAAATCTGGTCCTGGCGGCGCCGGTCGTGGCCATGGCGGCCGCGCCGGACGGAGAGGGCTATTGGCTCGTCGGCGCGGACGGGAGCGTGCTGAGCTACGGCGACGCCCGGTACTTCGGCGGGACCGGTGCCCGGCGCCTGGCTGCCCCGGTAGTGGCTATGGCGGCCACGCCCGACGGTCAGGGGTACTGGCTGGTCGGTGCCAATGGCAGCGTCTACTCCTTCGGCGACGCCGTCTTCTACGGCCCGGCCCGTCACTTGTCGTTGCCCGAGCCCATTGTGGGGTTTGCCAGTACGCCCGACGGCCGGGGCTACTGGATGGTCTCGAGCCATGGTGCCGTTTACGCCTTTGGCGACGCCCGTTACTTCGGGTCCCTCGGTGCGACCGATCTGCACAACATCCCCGTGGTCGCCATCGCCCCCTCCTTCGACGGGGCCGGTTACTGGCTGGTACAGGGCGGGGGAGAGGTCGTGGCCTACGGGGACGCTCCGAGGTTGGGAGGGATGCGAGGCCACCCCCCGGTGGACGGTACCGCGGTGACGCCCGATGGCCACGGGTACTGGCTGGTATGTGGGAACGGCGAGGTGGACGCCTTCGGTGACGCAACCCACCTCGGCGGCAACAATCGGGCCTTGCCTCGCCCGCCTATCGCCGGGATCGTCGCCGACCCGGCCGGGCGGGGTTACTGGCTCCTGGACGCCGAGGCCTTCAGGGTCAGGCTGGACAACCCAAGCTCCGGCCACGCCAGCCGTATCGTCAACGTGGCCACCAGCCAAGTCGGCCCGAGCCCGGACGGCGGCAACTACTGCAACCCGTACGGGCCGTGCGAGGAATGGTGCTCCCTGTTTGCCACCTGGGTGTGGGAGAAGGCAGGCATCGGCATCCCTCGCTATGGCTTCGCCGGCGACGTTTATAGATGGGCGGCGCGCCACACCCGGGTCATGAGCGCCCGGGACAGGCCGGCCGCCGGCGACTTCGTGCTCTACGGCACCGGCCCGCAAAACGTCTGGACCTCTCCGCACATGGGCGTGGTGGCGCAGGTCTGGCCCGATGGGGAGATCGACACAGTCGAAGGCGATGCCGGCCCCGGCCCTGGCGGTTGGACGTCTGTCCTGGTGAACGGCCCTTTCCTGCCCTCCCAGTCCTACTTCGCCAACGGCCTGCCCATCTACGCCTTCGCCGTCCCTTGAGCGCTCTGGCGCCGCGGGCTGGGTGCCCAGTGGCCCCGGCCGGGACATAACCTGTCGCCCCTAGTCTCGTGCTATGTCAATGGCCGAGGACTTCGGGGCTCTTGCCGCCTCGCCCGTGGGCGGCACGTCCGTGGGCGGCACGTCCCTGAGCGCGGCCCCCGCCTGCAGCGACTGGGCCAGGAGCCAGGACTTGAGCCCCATCGGCTCGGCCGGCCACTACCAGGGCTACCTGTTGGTCGAAGTGCCGTTGCCATGGCCGCCTGACATCTCCGAGATCGCCGAGCTGACGGGCGTGGCTCAACTCGCGCTCCGGGCCGGCCTGCGCCTTCAGGCCATAGCGCCGGGCGCCACAGCCGTCGCGGGTACGGCCGGTGGAGCCGTCGACCAGCCACGGCGGCTCATTTATTACGGCCCGGCCCGGCCCGGACGGGCCGGCCCACTGCGCCGCCGCGAGCGCCTGGTCGGTCCCGAAGCTGAGGCCCTGGCCGAGGCCGCGGCCGAGCTGCTGGCCCCGCCGGACAGCGCACCAGACGGTCAGGTGGACGGTAGCGCGGACGATCAGGCAGCCGGCCAGGCGGACGGCTCGGGCCCCGTGGACGTCCTCGTGTGCACGCACGGCCGGCGTGACGCCTGCTGCGGAGGACGGGGGACCGACCTCGTACGGGCGTTGGCCGAGACCACTCTCAGCGGCGCCCGCACCTGGCCTTCACGTCTTGGACGTGACGGGCCCGCGCCCGAGGTCCGCGTGTGGCGCACCAGCCACACCGGGGGCCACCGCTTTGCCCCCACGGCGTTGGTGCTGCCCTCCGCCACCCTGTGGGCCTGGGCCGACGTGGCCCTGCTGGACCGGGTCGTCGGGGCCAGAGGGCCGGTCAGCGAGGTCGTGAGCCGCTACCGGGGTTGTGCCACGCTTGGGCCCCCGGCCCATCAGGCGGTGGAAAAGAGCGTCCTGGCCGAAGTGGGCTGGCCGCTGCTGAGCTCCTGGCGGCTGTCCTCCAGCCTGGGGGACGGTTGGGTGAGGTTGGCGACCGAGGTGGCCGGCACCTGGGAGGGGCGGGTGGCCGAGGGCCGCCACGTGCCCCAGCCCGAATGCCGGACGCCGCCGGAACTGGCCTCCAAGCAAGGCGTTGAGTGGGTCGTCGAGGAACTTCACCAGGTGGCGCCCGGGCCGTAATAGCGCCCCAGCCGGCCAAGCTACGCTCGGTGCCGTGCGCAAGGTTCTGGTCGCCAACCGTGGAGAGATCGCGATCAGGGCCTTTCGAGCCATCAACGAGCTCGGTTTCACGTCGGTGGCTGTCTTTCCCTACGAGGACCGCTACTCGCTCCATCGCCAGAAGGCGGACGAGAGCTACGAGATAGGCGAGCGCGGGCACCCGCTGCGGGCCTACCTGGACATTCCCGGTCTCATCGAGGTGGCCCAGGACTGCGGGGCTGACGCCATTTACCCGGGCTACGGGTTCCTGTCCGAGAACCCGGGCCTGGCCCGGGCCTGTGACGACGCCGGCATCACCTTCGTCGGCCCCCCGGCCGAGGTCCTGGCCCTGGCCGGGAGCAAGGTGAGGGCGAAGGAGGAAGCCGCCGCCGTCGGGATCCCCGTGCTGCGCAGCGTCGGGCCCCGTTCGAGTGTCGACGATCTCGTCCGTTCGGCCGGGGACGTCGGCTTCCCCCTGTTCGTAAAGGCGGCGGCGGGCGGTGGCGGCCGTGGCTTGCGGCGCGTCGAGACCGCCGACGAGCTCAGAGAGGCGGTCGAGGCGGCGGTGCGCGAAGCCGAGACTGCCTTCGGTGACCCGACCGTGTTCCTGGAGGCGGCGGTCACCCGTCCTCGGCATATCGAGGTCCAGGTGCTGGCCGACGCTACCGGCGAGGTCGTCCACCTCTACGAGCGGGACTGCTCGGTCCAGCGCCGCCACCAAAAGGTGGTGGAGATCGCCCCGGCGCCCAACCTGCCGGCCGGGCTAGGGCCCCGGCTCTGGGCCGACGCCATAGCTTTTGCCCGGGCCGTCGGCTACCTCAACGCCGGCACCGTCGAGTTCCTAGTGGACCAGTCGGGCCGCTACGTGTTCATAGAGATGAACCCCCGGATCCAGGTCGAGCACACCGTCACCGAAGAGGTCACGGCCATTGACCTTGTTCAGGCCCAGTTGCAGATCGCCGCCGGCGCCACCCTGGCCGACCTCGGCATCTCACAAGGGGAAATCGTAATGACCGGGGCCGCGCTGCAGTGCCGGATCACGACCGAAGACCCGTCTCAGGGCTTCCGGCCCGACACGGGCCGCATCACGGCCTACCGTTCTCCGGGGGGCCATGGCGTGCGCCTCGACGGCTGCGCCTACCTGGGGGCCGATGTTTCGCCCCATTTCGATTCACTGCTCGTCAAGTTGACGTGCCGGGGGCGCACTTTCTCCGAGGCCGTCGCCCGCGCCCGGCGCGCCGTGGCCGAGTTCAGGGTACGGGGCGTGGCCACAAATATCCCGTTCTTACAGGCGCTGCTGGCCGAGCCGGATTTCATTGCCGGCAACCTCACGACCGCCTTCATCGAGGAACGCCCAGGCTTGTTGAGCCGGGGCAGCGGCGCCGACCGGGGTACCCGCCTGCTCAATTACATGGCCGACGTCACCGTCAACCGGCCCAACGGGCCGGCCCCGGTGGTCCAGAGCCCGAAAGAAAAACTGCCCGCCTACGTCCTTACCGTGACCAAAGGCAGGGGCAAGCCGGGGGCGCCCGGCCCGGTCCCCGACGGCAGCCGCCAGTTGCTCGAGCGCCTCGGTCCCGACGGTTTCGCCCGTTGGCTGCGCCAGTTGGGCCCGGTGGCGGTCACGGACACTACGCTGCGCGACGCCCACCAGTCGCTCCTGGCCACCAGGTTGCGGACCCAGGACATGCTCCAGGCGGCACCGTACTTCGCCCGTATGCTGCCCGGGCTGCTGTCCCTCGAGGCTTGGGGCGGGGCGACTTTCGACGTGGCCCTGCGCTTTTTGAAAGAGGACCCGTGGGAGCGCCTGGCGGTACTGCACGACGCGGTGCCCAACATCTGCCTGCAGATGTTGATCAGGGGCCGCAACACCGTCGGGTACACCCCCTACCCCGACGAGGTGGCCTTAGCGTTCGTCAAAGAGGCGGCTCGGACCGGGGTCGATATCTTCAGGGTTTTCGACGCCCTGAACGATGTCGACCAAATGCTGCCCGCCATCCGCGCCGTGTTCGAGACCGGAAAGGTGGCCGAGGGGGCGGTCTGCTACACGGGCGACCTCGCCAGCCCGTCCGAGCGGCTCTACACGCTCGATTATTACTTGCGCAAAGCGGAACAACTCGTCCAAGCGGGAGTGCACGTCCTGTGCATAAAGGACATGGCGGGACTGTTGCGCGCCCCCGCCGCCCGCATCCTCATCGGCGCCCTGCGGGAAAGGTTCGACCAACCCGTCCACCTGCATACCCACGACACCGCCGGGGGCCAGTTGGCCACGTACCTGGCGGCCGTGGAGGCTGGTGTGGACGCCATAGACGGCGCCCTCGGGCCCTTGGCCGGTACGACCAGCCAGCCATCGCTGGGGGCCATCGTGGCCGCCACCGACCACACCGAAAAGGCGACGGGGCTTTCCCTGGAGGCCATCGAGGCGTTCGAACCTTACTGGGAGGCGGTCCGGCGCCTGTACAAGCCCTTCGACATCAATATGGGCGCGCCGACGACGCGCGTCTACCGCCACGAGATGCCGGGTGGCCAGATATCCAACCTCCGCCAGCAGGCGATCGCCCTGGGACTCGGGGAGCGCTACGAAATGGTGGAGGATCTTTACGCCGAGGCAAACCGGGTCCTCGGCAACATCGTGAAGGTGACGCCGAGCTCCAAAGTGGTGGGCGACCTCGCTTTGTACCTGTGCGGTTCCAACGCCGACATCGTTGAGTTCGAGCGCAACCCGGCCAGTTTCGACCTGCCGGACAGTGTTATAGGGTTCCTTTCGGGCGAGCTCGGCGTACCGGCGGGCGGGTGGCCGGAGCCTTTCCGGACCAGGGCCCTGGCCGGCAAAAAGCAGCCCGTACGCGTCCTGGACCTCCCGGCCGAGACGAAGTCGGCTCTCGCCGACGCGGACCGCTCTCCTCAGGAACTACGCCAGTTGCTCAACTCGCTTCTTTTCCCCGGCCCTACGCAGGAATTCGAAGAAGCCACCCGCCAGTTCGGGGAATTGTCCGTCCTACCCACCTCCACCTTTTTCTACGGCCTGTCTCCCGGGGACGAAGTCGAGGTCACCCTGGACGCCGGCCTTTCGTTGTACCTGGCGGTCGACGCCATCGGGGAGGCGGACGAGAGCGGTTTCCGGTCCGTGTTCTGCCGGCTCAACGGCCAGCCGCGTGTGGTGACGGTCCGGGACCGGTCCGTGAAGGACACCGCGGCCCGGGGCGAGCGAGCGCAGCCGGACAACCCTGCGCACGTGGCTGCCCCCTTTGCCGGGGCTGTGACACTGACCGTCGGCGTGGGCGACCAGGTCGATGCGGGCCAGACGGTGGCCACGATCGAGGCCATGAAGATGGAGGCCCCCATTACGACCTCGCTGGCCGGGACGGTCCAGCGCCTGGCCGTCCCCAAGGTGGCCTCAGTAGATGGGGGCGATCTGCTCATGGTCATCGCCCCGGAGGGGAACTGATATGCGCATCGGAGTTGTAAAAGAGATCAAGCCGGCCGAGCTGAGGGTGGCGCTAACGCCCGCGGGCACCGAGGAACTGGTGGACGCGGGCCACACGGTGCTGGTCGAACGCAGCGCCGGAGAGGGGTCGGGCTTCCCCGACGGTGCCTATGTCAACGCCGGGGCCGTCATCGTCGACGAGGCGGACAGGGTCTGGCAGGACGTCGAGGTCCTCGTAAAGGTCAAGGAGCCCGTCGGAGCCGAACTGGGGCGGCTGCGCGAGGGGCTCGTCCTGTTCACCTACCTGCACCTGGCGGCGGCGCCTGAGCTGACCCGGGCACTTGTCAAGGCGGGCACGACCGGGGTGGGCTATGAGACGGTCGAGGGCTCCTCGGGCCACCTGCCCCTGCTGGCGCCCATGAGCGAGATCGCCGGCCGGCTGGCCGGCCAGGTCGTGGCCCACTACCTGACGGCGCCGGTGGGCGGCCGGGGGGTGCTGGCCGGCGGCGCCCCGGGGGTGGCCCCGGCGCGGGTGCTCGTGCTCGGGGGCGGTGTCGTCGGCATCTATGCGGCCCGCGTGGCCCGGGGCCTGGGCGCCGATGTGACAGTGCTGGAACGCTCGGACGACCGCCTCCGCTACCTCGACGACCGCTTCGAGGGCTCCGTGCACTGCCTGATGTCCGACGCTCACAGCGTGCTCGAACAGCTGTCCCTGAGCGATGCCGTGATCGGTGCGGTCCTGGTGCCGGGGGCGGTGGCGCCCCGGCTGGTCACCCGGGCCATGCTCTCGAGCATGCGGCCGCGAGCAGTGATCGTCGACGTTGCCATAGACCAGGGTGGTTGTTTCGAGACCTCCCGGCCCACGACCCACGAAGCGCCCACTTACGTGGTCGACGACGTTCTGCACTATTGCGTGGCCAACATGCCAGGTGCCGTCCCTGTCACATCGACGCGGGCCCTGACCAACGCCACTCTTCCTTACCTTCTCCGCCTGGCCGGCATGGGCCTTGACGCCCTATGCGAGAAAGATCCCGGCTTTGCCATGGGGGTCAATGTCCGCGACCACTGTTTGGTGCACCCGGCGGTGGCGGCCGCTTATGCCGGCGAGGGTGGTGGAAAATAGGGAAAGCCCGGTACCCCGTGCTTAATCACGACTTCGTATGGTGAGTTCGGGGCTTCTTTCTCAGGCTGGTGCGTCCGCATGCCGACGTCCCTGGAATGCGGGTGGAAAGGTATAAACAAGGCCTGACTTCGGGGAGGCCCATAGATCTCTCGTCGCCGTTGCCCGGGCCGGGCACGGGCAACGGGACCGTCATATCCGGTCGGTCGGGCATCCCCGGCCGGTCGGGCGGCTCGGGAGGAGTGGCGGGCCGGGAAGACATCGTCCGGGTACGCCTCCGGCTGCTCTTGACCGCGCTCGGGGAGCTCCCGGCGGACCGCCCGCCGGCGCCGGCGGACTGGCGGCCGGCGCTGCGGCGCTTCCTGGACGGGAGGTGCCCGCCGGGCACGCTGGTGATGCATGGGCGAAGTTTGCCCAACCGCCCGCTGGTGATCGAGCACCTAATAGTTGCCCCTCGGGGCCTCGTGGTGGTGGGCTCGAGCTTCGGACAGGTCCTGCACGGTGGCTACAGCCACCGGGCGCCGGGGTGGCAGGCCAGAGGATCGGCCGCCCGCCTCAATATCGCTTTGGCCGTTGGGACGGCCGGGGACCGCCGGCCGGCTCTGGTCCGCGAGACGCTGCGCCGCTGCTATGCACTGAGGTCGTGGCTGGAGGGCGGGCCCTGGGACGGCGTGCCCGTGCTGGCGGCCGTGTGCGGGTGCCCGGCGGCCCGGCCCTCGGCGCCGCCGTGGTTGATGATCGATGGGCTGTGGTTGGGCACAGCTGACCAGCTGCCCGGCTGGCTCGTATCGGAGGAGCTCCTAGACCTGCCCACCCGTGTCGAGCTGCACCGGGCGCTAAGCGAGGAGCTGCCTATCGCCTGAGGACGGGAGCCCGCGGCCATGCCCGAGGGCGGCCCCAGCGCCCGTCGCCCGGGGTGCCTGTCCCTGAGCCGTCCGGTGGGCCATGCTGGTGGTGTGACCCACGCCGAACGAGCTCCCGGTACCGCGTCTGGCCAGCCCGCCAACCATCCAGATGATCACTTCCTCGTCCCTCCCGACGCCCTGCCGGGCCCATCTCGGCGCTGCCTCGGCGAGCAGGCCCGGCGCACGCGTGTCGTGGCCACGGTAGGCCCGGCCTCCGACGCACTTTCCACGCTGTCCGCCATGCGCGACGCTGGGATGGACGTCGCCCGCGTGCCTCTGGCCCACGGATCGATCCAGGAGGCCGTGTCGCGGTTGCGCCGGATCCGCCAGGCCGCACCCGACGTCGGGATCCTCGTCGACCTCCCGGGGCCGAAGATCCGTACGACACCCTTCCCCGAAGGGGGAGTGGTGCTCGCTACGGGGAGCGAAGTCGTACTTTCTCCCCACGGCCTCGCCCCGGCCAGCAGCGCTACCACGATCGGGGTGTCCGTGCCCGAGCTGGTCGAAACGCTGATAGAGGGCGACCGGATCGCCCTGGGCGACGGGGGCGTGGCGCTCCAGGCCGAGCAACGGGTGGGTTATTCCATGAAGGCCAGGGTCCTGGCGGGCGGAAAAGTCCAGGGCCGGCCGGGTGTGACCGGTCCGGCGTCCAGGCTCTCGCTCAAGACGCCCACGCCCGAAGACCTCGAGCGCTTGGAAGTCATGCTGGAAGAGGGCATCGAGAGCGTGGCCGTCTCGTTCGTGCGTTCGGCGGCCGACCTGGTGGCGGTCAAGGCGCTCGCCGGCAAGGGCGTGCTGGTGTGCGCCAAGATGGAGACGCCCGAAGCTCTGGAGGACATCGACAACATCCTGCAGACGGCCGACACTTTGATGGTCGCCCGCGGGGACCTCGGGGTGCGCGTGGCGCTCGAAGAAGTGCCGCACATCCAGAAAAAGCTCATCCGTTCATCGGTGTCGTGGGGGCGTCCGGTAATAACCGCGACGCAGATGCTGGAGTCGATGATCAATTCCCCCGTGCCCACCCGAGCCGAGGTCACCGACGTCGCCAACGCCGTTTTCGACGGCACCAGCGCCGTTATGCTCTCGGCCGAGACGGCTATCGGTATCGACCCGGTGAATGCGGTGGCGACCATGGCCCGTATCGCCCGCCGAGCCGATAGGGAGTTCGACAGCTACCAATGGGGGCGCCACCTCCCGGCTCAGAACTTCGGTGCTGAAGGGGCCATTGGGTCGCGCATCACCGCCGCCATCGGTGCCGCCGCCTGGCGCGCCGCCGTCGACGAGAGGGCCGCCGTCATCGTCGCCTGCACCAACAGCGGCGCCACGGCCCGGGCCATCGCCCGTTTCCGGCCCGCCGCCCCGATCGTGGCCGCCACCCCGCACCCGGACACCGCCCGCCAGCTGACAGTCAGCTGGGGGGTGGACACCGTCCTGGTGCCCCAGGCCAAGACCACCGACGAGGCGGTCGGCTACGGGGTGCAAGCCGTACGGGCGGGGGGCTATGTCAAGCCCGGTGATGTCGTCGTGGTCCTGGCCGGTTCGCTCCATGACCCCGAACCCGTGACCGACACGCTCCGGCTCGTGCGTATCTACTAGGGCTGGCGGGTCTACTAGGGCTGGCGGGCCAGCCGCCCGACGTCGCGTAGGTGGCGAAGGGACAAGGCGTACGAGCGGACCAGCGAAGTCTCGCAGTAATCGATGCCGTGGGCCGAGCAGTAGGTCCTCACCATCCCCTGGCACCGGCGAAGATTGGCCATCGGCATGGTCGGGAACAGGTGGTGTTCGATCTGGTAATTGAGGCCCCCCATGGCCACGTCAAGTGCCCTTCCACCTCTCACATTGCGAGAGGTGGTGACCTGGCGGTGCACGAAGTCGAGCTTCTGGCCCGGCGCCGGCATGGCCATCCCCTTGTGGTTGGGAGCAAAGGCGCAGGCCAGGTACAACCCGAAGACGCCCTGCTGCACGGCGATGAAGGCCAACGCGCGCCACGGCGACATGACCACGAAGACCACCCCTAGGTACACGGCGGCATGAGCGACGAGCAGGGCGGCCTCGGTGGGCGTGTGCCGCACCGGCTTGGTGCCCAGGGACCGAGCGCTCGAGACGTGCAGGCTCAGCGCCTCCAGGCACGCCAGGGGGAAGAACAGGGCGGCCTGGTGCCTGGCCACCACCCGGCCCAGGCCGGTCTTGGCGCCGGCCTGCTCGGCCGTCCAGGAGATCACGCCGGCACCGACATCGGGGTCGGCCCCGATCTCGTTGGGGTGGCTGTGGTGACGGTTGTGCTTGTCGACCCAGTACCCGTAGCTGATGCCCGTGGCCAGATCGGCGCAGGCCAGCCCGGCGAAGTTGTTCCACCGGCGCGAAGCGAACACCTGGCGGTGGCCGATGTCGTGGCCCAGGAAACCGACCTGAGCGAACACGACGGCGAGGTAGGCGGCTATGAGCAGCTGGTACCACGAGTTGCCGACAAGGGCCAGGGCGGCCCAACCGGCAGCGTAGAGGCCGCACACCAGGGTCACTCTCACCCCGTCCCGCCAGGGGGAATGCTGGAACAGGCCGGCGGCGCGGACCTGGTGGGCCAGGTCTAGGTAACTGTCATTGCCCGCCCGCGGCGCCGAGGGGGGCGCAATGGACATGGGGGCGGTCACGGGCACACCGTCAACAGACCGCGGTGAGCGAGGGCGGCGAAGCCAAGCCCGGTGACCGACTCAGGAAGCCTCCCGCACCACATGGTGTCCTTTACCGTCGCAACTGGCGACGTAGCCAGGAAGCCCTCTTGGTCGAAGGTTGGCTCCAATATACACGGGGCGCGAACGGAGTAGACCTAGTAGCGATGGCCGCCAGCGAAGACGCCCCCGCCCGCCCCGCGGGGCCTGCCACGGATCTGATCGTCGACCTCACCCAGACGGCTCAGGGCCTTTTCCGGGCCGGGGGGGTCGAACTGACGCTCCAGGCCGTGGTCGACCTGGCCGTAGCCACCATCGAGGGCTGTGACTTTGCCGGCGTGTTCGTGCTCAAGGCCGGGAAGGTCACCACCCCCGTGAAAACCGACGCAATGGTTGCTCAATTGGACGATTGCCAGATCGGCGGAAAGCAAGGGCCGTGCCTGGACTGCATGGCCGAAGGGACCGCCGTCTACGCCGAGGACCTGGCCAGGGATCCCAGATGGCCCAATTTCGGCCCGGAGGCCGCCGGGTCCGGCGTGCGCAGCGTCCTGGCCCTGTGCCTGGTGGGCGAGGGCACGGTGATCGGGGCGCTCAACCTCTACGCCCGCTTCCCCCTGGCCTTCGGGGCCGTGGACCGCGCCCGGGGCCTTGTCCTGGCCGGCTTGGCCGGCCTGGCCCTGTCCGTGGCGGAGGCCCACGACGAGGAACTGCGCCGGGCCGAGAACCTGCGCCAGGCGCTTGTCACGCGCCAGCTGATCGGCCAGGCGCAGGGGATCCTGATGGAGCGGGAGCGGATCACTGCCGGGCAGGCCTTCGACATCCTGCGCCGGGCTTCACAACATCTGAACACCAAGTTACGCGAGGTTGCCCAGGAACTGGTCGAGACCGGTGAACGGCCTTCGACCGGGAACCCTAGCCCCTAGTGCCCGGCGCCTAGTGCCCGGCCCCGGTTGGCGATCAGTCCTTTCGGACCAGCTCGACGACCGGGATGACCCGCGTCGTCTTGGCCTCGTACTCGGCAAAGCCGGGGTAACGGCGAGCTTGCTCTGCGTAGATGCGGTCCCGCTCGGCCCGGTCGACGGGTTTTGCCTGCGCAGTGTAAGTCTCGGTGCCGACCTCCAGCTTGACCTCGGGATGGGCCACCAGGTTGCGGTACCAGTCCGGGTCGGTGTCCGCGCCGGCTTTGGAGGCGAAGACGAAACGGCGCCCGTCGAGGTCCAGGTACATCATGGGGTTGACCCGCGCGTGGCCCGTCTTCGCCCCCACCGTGTGCAGCAAAAGCAAGGGAGCCCCGTCGAACTGCCCGCCGACCCGGCCCTCGTTGGCCCGGAACTCCTCGATGATCTGGACGTTCCAATCGCTCATTATTCCTCCGTTTTTTCATGCCAGAGCTTGGTCCTGCCAGGTTACCGATTTGTCCCAAGGGCGTGTGGTTAGGCTCAGTAGCCGTGCCCGCTGAGACTTGCTCCGTCTCTGTCGTCGTGCCGACGCGCAACGAGGCCGCCAACGTCGGCCCCCTGGCGGCACGCCTGGCCGAGACGCTGAAGGATGTCGAGGGGGGCTGGGAGCTGCTTTTCGTCGACGACTCCGACGACCCCACCCCCGGCGCGGTGGGGAGCTTGAGACGCCTCGGGTTGCCGGTCGAGCTTCTGCACCGGCCCCCTGGCGCCCGCCACGGCGGCCTTGGCGGCGCCGTCCAGGAGGGGTTCGCCAGGGTGAGGGGCACGGTCATCGTGGTGATGGACGCCGACCTGCAGCACCCCCCCGAGGTCGTGCCGGCCCTGGTGGCACCGGTCCTGGCCGGTGAGGCGGCCCTGGTCGCCGGGAGCCGCTATGTCTGGGCGGGCGGGGACGCCGGGTTGTCAGGGCCATGGCGCCACCTGGTGTCCCGGTCGTGCCGCATGCTCGTCCATCTTCTCGTACCGCCCAGCCGGCCGTTGCAGGATCCTCTGAGCGGCCTGTTCGCCCTACAAAGATCGCTTTTGGACGGGGTGGCCCTGCGGCCAGAGGGCTACAAGATCCTCTTGGAAGTGGTCGTGCGGGCGCGGCCGGAACGGGTCGGCAACGTCGGTTTCGACTTTGCCCCCCGCCATGCCGGGAGCTCGAAGGCGACCGTACGCCAGGGCATGCTGTTCTTCAAGCACCTCGCCCGCCTGGTCGTGGCCGGCCGGCGCGCCGGGCCGGGCCAACCCGTTGCCCAGGTGCCGTTGTCGTCCTAGCTCTTGCGCTGGTACAGCACGTAATTAGCGTTGCGAGCCACGACCTTGAACTCCGGCACCAGCTCGTCGAAGGTCTCCACCCAGGGAGAAGAACCCTGGTTGCAGGAGATGCAGGCGGGGAGCACGAGGTACTGCACCTGCGACGAAAAGGGCCAGTCCGTGCCGTCGTACTTGGGGTTGCCGTAGTACGCCTGGTGGAACGGGTTGGGCCACATGTACACCCGGGTGCGGTGGTCCAAATCGGGCACGAACTCTTCCACGGCGGACACGACCGCATTGGGCGGCACTTTGCTGAGCAACTGGCGGTCGCTCACGAACGTCGGCGAATTGGCGCTGGGGATACTGGGTTTTACGTCGGAGAAAGGAGACGCGCCCCACAGGATGCACGACCAGAGCGCGCACAATAACACGAGCGAGGTTGCGACCTGTCGCCACCAGAGGGTGCGCAACCGCGATATGGCGTAGACGGTGCCACAGATGAGTATGGGGACGAGCGGCATCGTGTAGTGGTAGAGGATCTGGTGCTGGTAACCGAAGTCCGACACCACGTTGACGGCCAGTTGGAGGATGCAGATGGCGGCGATCTCCGGCGCAGCCAGGAACACCAAGCCCGTGCTGAAACCCATCTGCCACAAGTACCACGGCCGGTCCTGGGAGGTTATGTAGCTCCAAAACTGGCCCGGCGTACGCACGATTGCCCGCAGAGTGCCCCCGAACCCGCCGAAGGGGAGCCGCCCCCCGTGGGCACTCGCGTAGCCGATGAGCGCCGGCACGAGGATGACGTTGTCGAAGCCCGCCATGAGCGCCGACGCTCCGATAAGGGCCCCGCCCACCTTGCGGTCCCGTCGCAAGAGGGCCCACAGCGCGAGAGGGACCGTGTACAGCGCCGCGTCCTCCTTGCACATGAGCACCAGGACGACGCAGAGGATGAACAGGCGCGGCCTCCATACGACGGCGGCATAGATGCCCAAAGCCAGCAGCGGGGTCTCGAAGCACTCCACGTGGAACTGTTCGAGGTTGGTCTGTTGCAACGCCGGGTTGAGCAGGTAGGCCGCCGCCAGACAGGTGGCCAGGGCCCAACTACGCAGAAGGTAACGGGCGAGCAGGTAGACGGGCACTGCGCCCAGCGCGATGAGCACCGATTGGACCACGAGCAACGTCTCGGTATGAGGGAACACCCAGTACACCGGGACCAGGAGCAGGTATATGAACGAAGGGTGGTCGCCGAAAAGGTTGCGGCCGGCCACGGTGAGAAAAGGGTCGTGGAACCGGCTCAGTAGCCAAATGCCCTGGTCCGGTATGGCCATATCGAAGGCGGGTTGTTCGTAGGCGTGCAGCATGGCGACCGTGATGGCGCTGAAGTGTTCGGCGTAGGCCACGACCAGGGCCACCAGGGGGACGTGTTGCAACCAGGCCGGGGCGGGGCGCCTGGTCGAGGCCGGGCCGGCGTTGGACGCCGGCGCGGGCGGTCCGAGCGGGACAGGAGCGCCGTCATCGCCGGCCCGCTCGGCCGGGGCCACGACCTGGTGCCCGTCGCTGTCAAGCATCCTCAACCACTTTACGGGCCCGGCCGGGGCCCCCACCGCCCGCCGAACCTACGTTCGAACAGGCTTCAGCTATGCGCGCTTGCCATGCCCGCCGCCCAGCGCCCGGTACAGCCAGGGCCAGCCACCGTGGAGCCGGGCCGCCAGGGCCAGCCACGCCGGTATGACCACGTCTTCCCGGCGCGTTTCGATGGCCCGCACGATGGCCTTGGCGACCGTGGCCGCGGGGATGGGCCGAGGCCAGGAATGCGTGTAGGGCCGGTTGCGGCGGAGGTAAAAGGGCGTGTCGACGGGACCGGGGCTGACCAGGGTGACCGTCACCTGGTCGCTCGTCCACTCCGCCCTCAGGCTGTCGGCTAGTCCCTGCAGGCCGGCTTTGGCCGTGCTGTAAGCGACCTCTTCGGCCACCCCGACCAGGCCGGCGATGGAGCCGACGAGCACGAGCTGGCCTCCGGTAACGCTTTTTCGGAGGTAGGGGGAGGCGGCGTGGGCCAGGTGCATGGGGGCCCGAAGGTTGATGTCGAGCAGAGCGTCGATCTCGGCCGGGGGCATCTGTTCGAAAAAGCCCAGCCATCCGGCGCCGGCATTGGAGACCACGACGTCGAGCCCGTCCAGCGTGGCCGCCGCTTGTTCGACAACGTCGGTAGGGGCGCCCGGCTCGATCAGGTCGCGGGCCACGGTGGCCTCGAAGTGGCCTGGCCCCGCCACGACCACCCGGGCCAGTGCTGACGCGTCCCTTCCGGTGCCCACCACCCGGGCGCCGCGCTGGGCCAACAGCGAGCTCACGGCGGCGCCGATGCCGCTCGAGGCACCTGTGACGAGCACCCGGAGCCCGTCCAGCGGCCGGGAAGGGGGCAATTGATCAGCGGGCGTTTACAAGAGCGCGCAGGGACTGGCGCAAACTGCCCGTAGTGGCCAGGACGGCGCTGGGCTCGAACCCGCAATGGGCCATGCAATTGTGGCAGCGGGGGTCGCGGCCCCGGCCGTACTTGGACCAGTCGGTGGTCTCGATGAGCTCCTTGTACGTCTCGGTGTAACCGTCGGCCAGCAGGTAGCACGGCCGCTGCCAGCCGAAGACCGAGTAGGAGGGCACGCCCCAGGGGGTGCACTCGAACTCGACCTTTCCTTCCAGGAAGTCAAGGAAAAGTGGGCTGTGGTTAAGCCGCCAGTTTTTGCGCTTGCCCGCGAAGGCCTCCCTGAACAGCTTGGTCGACTGGTTGACGCCGAGGAAGTGCACCTGGTCCGGGGCTTTTTCGTAGGCGTACCCCGGAGAGATCATCATGGTGTCCACCTCGAGCTCGTCGTTCAGGAAGTCGAGCACCTCCTGCACCGTCTTGGGCGAGTCGGTGTCGAAAAAAGTCGTGTTGGTGGCGACGCGGAAGCCCTTTTCCTTGGCCGCCTTTATGGCGGCGACAGCCTTTTCGAAAACACCTTCCCGGCTGACGGACTCGTCGTGGCGCTCTTTCAGGCCATCGATGTGGATAACCCACGAAAAGGCGGGATGGGGCTTGAACCGGTCGAGCTTGCGTTCCAGCAGCAGGGCGTTGGTGCACAGGTAGACGAAGCGCTTGCGCTCGAGCAGGGCCTCGGTCATTTTCTCGATCTGGGGGTGCAGCAACGGCTCGCCCCCGGCGATCGACACCATGGGGGCCCCGCACTCCTCGATGGCGGCCACGGCCTGTTCGACCGAGAGGCGCTGGCGTAGTACGTCGGTCGGGTACTGGATCTTGCCGCAACCATTGCACTCGAGGTTGCAGGCGAACAGCGGTTCGAGCTCGACGATGAGGGGGAACTTTTCCCGGCCAGCCAGTTTCTGGCGGGCGATATAACTGCCCACCTTGACGCTTTGGCGCAAAGGCACACCCATTTATCGGACCTCCGGAGGAAGGGGAAAGGACACGTTCTCATGGCCGGTCGAGCGCTCCTCGATGGATATGGAGCCCAGCCCGGCCAGGCAATCGACGACTTGCTGTACGAGCTCGGGGGGTGCCGACGCGCCCGCCGTCACACCCACGCGGCGCGCCCCGGCGAGCCAGGAGAGGCGCAGGTCCGCCTGGTTGTCGACCAGATGGGCGCGGGCCCCACAACGTCTGGCGACCTCGACCAAGCGGTTGGAATTGGACGAGTTGTGCGAGCCCACAACGATGACGACGTCGCAGTCAGGAGCCATTTCCCGCACCGCTTCTTGACGGTTTTGGCTGGCGTAACAGATGTCCGACGCCGCCGGCCGGGCGAGGTCGGTGAAGTGCTGCTCGAGCGCGCCGACCACCGTCTTCACTTCGTCGGTGGCGAGCGTGGTCTGGGTCACGAAAGCGGTGGGCTTGGTCGCGTCGAGCTCGAGGTGATCGACGTCATCGGGGACGCTGACCAGTTTTGTGCCCGGTACGATGCCCATTGTCCCTTCGACCTCATCGTGCCCAGCATGGCCGATGAGGACGAGTTGGCGGCCGGCCGCGGCGAAACGACGGGCCTCGTTGTGGACTTTGGTCACGAGGGGGCACGTGGCGTCGATGGTGGGCATCTGGCGCCGCCTCGCCTCGTCGTGGACGCTGTTGCCCACCCCGTGGGCGGAGAACACGACTCGGGCCCCGTCGGGCACTTCCGCCAGTTCCTCCACGAACACGGCGCCGGCGGATTCCAGGCGGGAGACAACGTGCGCATTGTGGACTATTTGGCGGCGCACGTAGATAGGCGCGCCGTAGCGCTGCAGAGCCCGCTCGACCGTCTCGATGGCGCGCTCCACTCCGGCGCAGAACGACCTCGGTTCGGCCAGCAGTACCTGCCTCGGCCCGGCCGCCGCCGCCCAGTCGGCCAGCGCTCGCCGGCAGCGGCGCAGGCTGTGCAGCCCCTTGAGGGCGCCCACGACGCCGGCGGGGGAGAACAGCTCGGCGCCCGGCGAGTCGGACACAGCCCTCAGCACGGCTAGGGGCGCCCCCCAGTCGGCCCCGGCCAGGGCGGTCGACTCCATGTCCACGACATCGGCGCCCAGGGCCGCCAGCGCGGCCCGTTGGCTCCCGCTGACGAGGTGGCCGGTGCTCAGCACCGCCCCCGTGCGGGCGCGCAGGCCGTCCCTCACCAGCTCGCCGACGAGCAGCGGAGCAGAGGCCAACCGGGCCACCTCGCGGCCCTGGTCGTCGAGGAGGCGGTCGGCCACCACCACGTCGCCCGGCACCAGGCCCGGTGCCAGCGCACCCCCGAGGCCGGCCACCACCACGGCGGCAGGGGGGCCCGGTACGGCGCTCAAACGTCGTGCCGACGCACCGGCCCGGGCCAGGCCCATGCCCGTTCGCTCGACGACCAGGTCCGCCGGCCCGACCTTGCCGCTCGGGCCGAGGGCCATGGCCTCGAGCCTCAGCGGCGCCAGGACCAACAGACGAGGGGCGCCGGCCGTTGTCACCCGGTTATGGCTTTGCACCCTTGGGGCGGGGGCCCGTACCTAAGTGGTAGCGGCCCAGCGCAGTGAGCGGGAAGACGTGGCGGTAAAGGTGGTAGTTCAGGGAAAAGTCCCACGGGAACCCGGTGCCGGTGAACCAGGGCTCGTCCCAGGTCCCGTCGGGGGTCTGGTTGCCCACGAGCCACTCGACACCGTTTTTGGTGGCCGGGTTTTCTCGTTCCCCGGCCGCCAGGAGGCCGAGCAGCGCCCAGGCGGTCTGGGAAGCGGTGGACGCCCCCCGGCCGTGCCAGCCCGGCTCGACGTAGGAGCGCAGGTCCTCGCCCCAGCCTCCGTCGGGGTTCTGGTGTTCGGTCAACCACCGCGCCCCGTCCGCCACTCGGGGATCTTTGGCCGGTACGCCGGCGGCGACGAGGGCCGGTAGGACCGCGCCCGTGCCGTATATGTAGTTGACGCCCCAGCGTCCCCAGTAGGAGCCGTCGGGCTCCTGGTGCCCTCCCAGCCAGTCGAGGCCCTTCTGCATGGCTTCGCGCCATTCCGGCGGCCTGTTCTCGACCGCCAGCATCTCGGCCGCCAGCATCTCGACCACGTGGGCGGTGACGTCCGCCGTCGGCGGGTCGGTGACGACCCCGAAGTCGAAGAACGGCAGCTGGGTAGGCAGCTCGGAGGTGTTGTCGGCGTCGAAGGCGGCCCAGCCCCCGTCCTTGCACTGCATGCCGACGAGCCAGTTGACGGCGCGACGGCAGGCGCCCTCCCCGTCGGGGCCGCCGGCCCCCCGGCGCAGGGCGATGACGACTTCAGCGGTGTCGTCGATGTCGGGGTAATGGACGTTCTGGAACTCGAAAGCCCAGCCGCCGGGTGCCAGCCCCGGCCTCCTGACTGACCAGTCGCCGACGACGGTCACTTCTCTTTGCACGAGCCAGTCCCGGGCCATCTTGATGGACGGGTCATCGTGGGCCGTACCCGCGTCCAATAGGGCGGTTACGGCCAGAGCGGTGTCCCAGACAGGGGACTGGCACGCCTCGATGCGCCGGCCGGACTCGTCGTCTACGGCGAAGGCGTCGAGGCCACGCAAAGCGGCGGCGATGACCGGGTGGTCGAGGGGATAGCCCTGCAGGACCAAGGCGATCGTGGAGTAGACCATCGGCGGCTGGATCCCGCCCCAGGAACCGTCCGCCTCCTGGCGGGCCACGATCCAGCGCTCGGCCTCGCGTAGGGCGGCACCCCTGATCACGCGCTTGGGCCACCACTGGTCGGAAAGTGACTCGTAGTAGTGAAGGGCCTTGTCGAGCGCCACCAGGGCCACGCCCAGGGCGTTCAAGCGCCGGCCCCGGGGTTGTTTGCCTGATTTGAGCTCTTCGATCTCGAACGGGAGCGGGTGCGCCGGCCGGTGCGCCGATATGACCGACAGGGCGACGATCGTCTGGCGGGCCCAACAGGCGAAAGACCAGATGGACAGGGGCCAGTCCGAAGGTAGGAACACCAGCTCGGGCGGGATGGCGGGCAGCTTTTGCCAGTCCCAGCGGCCCACCATGGCCAGCCAGACATGGGTGAACATCCGGGCTGACTCGACACCACCGTGCCGGCGGGCCCACGCCGCCGCCTTGGCCATGTGCGGCTGGTCGGGGTCGTCACCGGCGAGGCGGAGGGCGACGTACGCCTCAATGGTGGCCGAAAGCTCGCCCGGGCCCCCGTAGAAGGTTGTCCAGGGCCCGTCCGGCCGTTGTTGCGACCGGATGCGGCCGGCGGCGGCGCCGACGATGTCGTCGTCCAGGATCCCGAGGAAATGACGCAGCAGGACGTCCTCGGCGTCCATGGTGACGTTGGTCTCGAGTTCGCCCTTCCACCAGCCGTCGGGTTCCTGGCGGTCCTTCAGGTGGGCACTGGCCAGGGCGATGGCCTCGGCCACGCTCCTTTCGACCACCAGGGGATCTGTCTCGGTCACGCTGATGTCGGACGAGGTGCTCTCGTCTTCGCCGGGGGCACGGGCGAGCAGCGTCATGACTCGCGCTCCACTGCGTAGACGGCCAGGTCGGCCAGTGCCCGTCGGGGCACGGCCGATAGGCGGGCCCGTTCGAGCGAGCCGAGGGCGGCGTCGAGGTGGGCCTTGGCCCGGGCGGCCGTCCATTCCCGGCCACCGCACGCCTCCACCAGCCACGTCGCCCGAGCCAGGTCCTCCGGGCTCAGGTACCGCAGCGGTGCCGGTGACCAGTCGGGGGTGGCCACCGTGACCTGGTCCGCCATGAGCATGGCACCGTTGTGGTGCCCGGCCCTCGGCTCCCGGCCATCAGGTATGGCCTCGCCCAGAATGATCCCGCCCGGGACAACTTCGCCCGAGATGGCGGGGCCCGAGATGGCGGGACCTGGTCTGGTGTCGAACAGCAGGCTCTCGAGTTCCCGGGCACCGTCGTCGCCGGCAGCCAGGGCGGCAACTATGGGCATCGACTTCTTCCGCTGGCGGATGTCGTTGCCGGCCGGCTTGCCCGTCGTCCGCGGGTCTCCCCATATCCCCAGCAGGTCGTCGACGGCCTGGAAGGCCACGCCCAGATGACGGCCGAAGTCCCGGAGGGCATACACCGTGGCCGGTGGTGCATCGGCCAGGACGGCCCCGATCGACGCTGCGCACCCGAGCAGCGCGCCCGTCTTCGCCGTCGACATGGCCATGCACTCCTCGACACTGACCGAACGCCGTTTTTCGAACGCCAGGTCGTCGGCCTGGCCCGCGATCATCTCCGCGGTGGCCTCGCCGAGGGCCGCGGCGGCGGCCGCCCCGGCCGCGTTAGGGCTGCGGAGCAGGACATCGGTAGCCAGCGTGGCCAGGGCGTCCCCGACCAACAGGGCCACACAGGGGCCCCACAACGCCCAGACGGTAGGGCGGTGACGGCGCTCGATGTCGCCGTCCATCAGGTCGTCATGCACGAGCGAAAAGTTGTGCACGAGCTCTATCGCCACCCCGCCGGGCGCCCCGACCTCGGCGCCGGCCCAGGTCGCCTCGGCCGACAGGACGGCCAGGGCGGCCCGGATCCCCTTGCCCCCGCGGGCTGGGGACGGCGTCCCGTCGGCCTCTGTCCAGCCCAGGTGGTAGCTCACCACTCCCGAGATGTTGGGAGACAGACGTCCGACGGCGTCGCGCATAAGTGGCTGAGTCAGATCGCGTGCCCGTTCGAGCACTTCTACAACTGACGTGGTCGGCGTCACGTAACCTCCTGGAGCTGTTCAGGCTGTGGCCGGGCCCCCACCGCCGAGGGGGCTGTTGGCAACGGGCTGTTCGGGGACCGGGTGCTTGACAAATCGGTGTTCGACATATTCCTGTTCAACAGGGTGCCCGACAAATAGGCCCGGGGCAAAGACGCGCGACGCCCGGTGGCCGCCAGCACGGTGCGAGCGGCCGCCAGTCCGCTGCGGACAGCCCCTTCCATGGTCGGGGGCCAGCCCGTCGCCGTCCAGGCGCCCGCCACTGCGAGCCCGGGAGCCCGGGTACGGGCCGGGGCACGGTGCTGTGCGGAGCCCGGGGACGCCCGGAAAGTGGCGTTGTGCTCACGGGTGACGAGGGTTTTCAGGACCTTCGCCTCCCGAGCCGCGGGGAAAAGGGCGCCTAGGGCTTCCACCATGTCGCTGCCGAGGTCCAAAGGGCGCGCCCCGATGTAATCGTCGGCGCCGGATATAGAGACGGCCAGGTACTGGCCCTGCCCAGCCCCCGAGGAGACAGTGCGGTCGAAAATCCACTGGGCCGGCGAGTCGAGGGCCGCGGCCAGACGAAGGTCGGTGACGCGGCGGTCGAAATGGACGTGCACGTTGACTATGGGCGAGCTGCCCAGCTCTGATGGCCGTATGCCGTCGGGCAGAGCGCCCGAAGGCAGCACGTCCTCGATCAGGTAGTGGGGGAGGGCCACGATGACGCCGTCGGCGGGCAGCTCCCCCTGGGAGGTGTGGACGACGAAGCGAGGGGTGCCCGCGACGCCGTCGGTGACCTCGCTCACGGGCCGGACCGCCGTGACCGCGTCCGACAGGTGCACCTCCACGCCCGCCTTTCGTAGCGCGAGGGCTCCCTTTTCGCCGTGGAGGGCGCCCAGGGGCACGCGGCTCCAGCCGATGTCCCCGGCGCGACTGTCGGTCAGCAGTCCCGTTTGGAAGACCTTGGCCGCCATGGCCAAGGAGGCCCGGCGAGCCGGCAGGTTGACAGTGGGCAGGCAGATGAGGTCCCACAACGCCGAAATGACGACCTCGCTCTGACCGTGCGCGCGCAGCCATTCCTCGAAGGTCTGCTGGTCCAGGGCGGGGTCGTCGAGGTCGAGGTGGGCGAGAGCGAGCGCGGCGGGGCCGAAGCGGGCCCGGTCGGCCCACGAGATCAGGCCGTAGCGCAGCAGCGATCGGGCCAGGTGCAGTGGGGCAGGCACTCGGTCTCGGCTCAGGCGGGCCGCGTCGACGCCGGCTGGCGGCACCCAGCTCCCGGGCCCGCCCGGGCGGCTCGGCCCGGCCCGGAGCACGGTGACGTCGAGGCGCTCCTGGAGCTCCACGTCGCCGGCCGAGCCTATTCGGCCCAGGAAGTCGAGGTAGGCGGTGCAGCAGCGCAAGAAGACGTGCTGGCCGTTGTCGACCTGGAGGCCGTCGTGGGTGAACGACCATGTCAGCCCGCCCAGCCGGGAGCGCTTCTCCAGGAGCGTGACCCCGGCCCCGGCGTCCGCACAAGCGAGGGCGGCGGAGATCCCTGCCAGCCCGCCGCCGACGACGACGACGTGGGGCTGGCTGTCTGGGGCTCGGGCGCCTGGCGCCCCGCCGGCGCCAGGCCCGGGCTGTACGGCCAGTCCGGCTCCCGGGGCGCTCATGCCGTACCCGTTGTCATGGCCCGGGCCGCCACGACCAGCTTCTCGGCCGAGGACAGGCCGAGCCGCCCGTGGAGCACGGCCTCGGGGTCGACCCGGATCTTGTCCAGGAGCCGGCGGTATATCCCTGTCATGGCCGCGGTGCAGGCCCGGCTGCGTTTGTCCAGCAGGGGTAGCAGGGCCATCCCCCGCTCGTACCATTCGGCGGCCCGGCCTGTCTCGAAGCAGATGAGGGCCACGAGGTCGTCGCGCCGCCCCGTAAGGGCGGCGTCCACGCCGAAGCGGGCCAAGTCTTCGCTCGGCAGGTAAACCCGGCCCATCACGTCACGGTCCTCGATCAGGTCTCGCAGTATGTTCGTGAGCTGCAACCCTACGCCCAGGGCGTCCGCCAGGGGTTCGGCCGCCGGCCCGTCGCTGCTGCCGTAGACGGCCAGCGACAGGCGGCCGATCGTACCGGCTACCCGGCGACAGTACTCGACGAGCTCGGAGAAGCTCCCGTACCTCCGGCCGGCGATGTCCCACTCGCACCCCTCCACCAGGTCCAGGAAGGCGCCGATCGGTACCGGGAACTGCCGGGCCGTGTCGGCCAGCGCGGTCAGGACGGGGTCGCCCGGGGGGGCGGCGACCGCCGGGGTACCTTCGCCGGTCGCCTTGGCCAGCAACTCGAGCGACGTCCGTACCTCCTGCAGGGCATGGAGCCTGTTGTCGGCCGCGCCAGCAGCACCGGGCCCGTCGCCGATGTCGTCGATGCGCCGGGCCATGGCGTAGAGGGCGCACATGGCAGAACGCTGGCGGGGCGGGAGCAGCCGGATCCCGTAATAGAAGTTCCGCGCTCGCGACCGGGTTATCCTCTCGCACTGCTTGTAGGCGAGGGCAACGGCGGCCGCGTTCAAATTGTCTCCTCCCGCGTCCCGGCCCCGGGCCGGGCCGACCGGTAGGCATTCTGGAGCAGACGGGCCAGATGGGGCCCGAAGCGTCCGATCGTGGGCCGGGAGGGCTCGGCATAAATGTCGAAGTCGACGGCAGCCAGGCCGTCCAGGGCGGCGTGGCCACCGGCCGTGAAACTGGCGACCGCAATGCGGAGGCGGCCTTTGAGGCTGGCCACCAGGGGGCTCCCGTCGTCGAGCATCCGCCGTGCCCGGGCTACTTCGAAGGCCAGAAGGGCGCGGCAGGCCGGGCTCGCACCGCCGGCGGCGCCTCGCCGGCGACGGTCGACGTACCCGGCGGACGGGGGGACCAGCTCTTCGACGCTGACCCCGAAGCGTCTCATGTCTTCTAACGGCAGGTAGACCCGCCCGACGATGGCGTCCTCGGCCACGTCCTGCCAGTGCTCGACCAGTTGCAGAGCGGTACAGGTGCTGTCGGACCAGGTGTTGCGTTGCGGTGTGGCCACGCCGAAGATGCCGAGCACCATGCGCCCGACCGGGTTGGCGGAGAGCCGGCAATAGCCGACCAGGTCCGCGAAGGTCTCATAACGAGAGACGACCTGGTCCTGGCGGTTGGCCTGGACCAGGTCGAAGAGAGGCTCCGTGGGCAGGTCGAGCCGGTGTACCGTTTCGGCCATCCTCTTGACCAGGGGGTGTACGTCGTCGTCCGGCCTGGGGCCGTCGGGGGAGCCCCCCTGTCCCGGCCCGGGGCCGAGGGCGAGCCGGAGCTGGTGCTCGACTTCGTCGAGGGCGGCCATACGGTCACCGGCGTAGTCGTCGCCGATCTGGTCCACGAGCCGGGCCCAGCCGTAAAGAGCCATGAGGTCGGACCGCACAGCCGCCGGCAGCAGCCGCGAGGCGACAGGGAAGTTCTCGGTGCCGGCGCGGCCGAGGACGACGTACTCAGGAGGCAGGTCCGATTTGGCGCGAGCGGCCCGGGACGGTGCACGCATCGCCGCTGCCGTCATGTCAAGTCCCCTCTGTGCCCGGGGCGGGCACCGCCCGCCGTGAGTTGTGGTGCAAACTCACTGACCCGTCGGTCATCTTAGACACCGTGACGAACGGCGTTGCGGAGGCTTGACGTTGGCCATCAGGGAGATCTCCCGCCGGAGGGGGGATCCGCACGGCGTCCGTCCCGTCCCCGGCCGCAGCCTCGGGCTCAGGGCGATGCCGGCCGTAGTGCCCAATCGGGCCCGACGGCCCACTGGAGCACGGTGGCGAACGCCGTCTCGATGACCTCGAGCCCGGCCGGGACCGGGTCGTCGGACAACGGTCGCCCGGCTGCCTCCGCCAGGGTACGCAGGACCCGAGCAGCGAGGATCTGGCTGGGGAAGTCACCTCGGGCCGCCCGCGCGCCCAGTTCCAAGAGGATGGGCATGGCCCGGGTGATGAGCCGACCGAAGACGACTGCGGTCTTGCCCGGGTCGTGAGCCAGGCCCTCAGGGCCCCCGAGCTCGGCGACCGCTTGGGCGAAGCGCTCGGCGGTGTCCTGGCAGAGGCTCTCCACTACGGCGGTGAAAAGGGCCTCCTTGGAGGGGAAATGCCGGTAAACGGTCCCCTTGGCCACACCTGCCGTGGCCGCGATCTCGCTTACGGTGACTGCAGCGTAGCCCTTGGGTTCGGAGAACAATTTGAACGCTGCGTCGACCAGGCGTTTCTGGGGTTCTTCGCTGCAGTCGGGCGTGGCCGGCGGCAGCGGGTGGCGGCCGTCCATGAGGTCGGGCAGGACCGCTTTGATCTGGCCCAGGCCCATGGCCCGTTCCTCGCGAAGCTCCCGGATGAGCTGCAGCGCGTGCAGGTGGACCTCGGAGTACACGTAGCGGCCCGGGCGGGTCAGCTCCGGCTCGGGCAGGAGGCCCAGGCGACGGTAGTGGTGCACGGTGCTCGGGGGAACGCCGGATAGGGCGACGAGCCGGCCGAGCGAGATCGGCTCGCCGGCGCGACTACCAGGGCCGGCCCGGTCCGGGCCGCCTTGGCGGGCTGGTTGGGTTGCTCCTGAGGCCATAGGCACCGTCCGTGCGGTTCTGCCACCCAGATTCAAGCACGGCCGCGCCTACAGCGCCCTGCGCAGTACCCACCGCTTGAAGCCGTTGTAGGGCGGGTAGACCAGCGGCACCTCACCGTGCGTGGGCCGGCGGAGGACGGACTTGGTGTGGCTGAAGGTATCGAAGCCGGCCTTGCCGTGGTAGGCCCCCAGCCCGCTGGCACCCACGCCGCCGAAGGGTAGGCCCGGGACGCCCAGCTGGACGGCGTTGTGATTGGTGCACACCGAACCCGACGAGGTACCGGCTATGACTTTTTCGACGAGGTTGTCGTCGTCCGAGTAGATGTAGAGGGCCAAAGGCTTGTCCCGTCGGTTCAGTTCGACCAGAGCGTCGTCTATGTCGTCATAGGTGACAATGGGGAGGACAGGACCGAAGATCTCCTCCTGCATAAGCGGGTCGTCCCAGCTCACGTCGGCCACCACCGTCGGAGCGAAGTAGCGGGACGGCCCGTCCCAGGTCCCGCCCACCACCACCCGGCCCTGCGTGGCCCTGACCAGGCCCACCAGCCTGTCCATATGGGCTTGGTTGACCACCCGGGCGAGGTCCGGGCTGGGCCCGGGGCCGTCGCCGTAAAACTTGGACAGCTGGCGCACCACCGCCTCGACCAGGGGGCGTTCGGCCGCCCGGGCGACAAGGGCATAGTCGGGGGCCACGCACGTCTGCCCGGCGTTGAGGAACTTCCCCCAGGTCAGGCGCCGGGCCACGACGTCCACATCTCTAGGAGAGCCGACGATGGCGGGGTTTTTTCCTCCGAGCTCGAGCGTTACCGGGGTCAGGTGCCGGGCCGCGGCCGTCATCACCAGACGGCCCACCCTCCCGCTCCCGGTAAAAAACACATGGTCCCAACGTTGCTCGAGCAGGCTCCGGGCTACGTCCGGGCCACCTTCGGCCACGCTCACGGCGGCATCGTCGAGGTAGGCGGGGAGCAACCTGGCCAGGACGGCCGACGTGGCCGGGGCCAGTTCCGAGGGCTTGACGGCGGCTGTGTTGCCCGCCGCCAAGGCGAAGGCGAGAGGAAGGACCACGCAGCGGACTGGGTAGTTCCACGGCCCGATCACCAGGACGGCGCCAAGTGGCTCGGGCACGGTCTGCGCTCTTCCCGGCCATAGTGGCCATGGGACAGGCACCGCCTGTGGCGCCGCCCAGCCATCGAGGTGGCGGGCAATGCCCTCGATGTCCCTGCGCACGGCGGCGACATCGGTCAACCAGGCCTCCAGTTCAGGTTTGCCCATGTCAGCCGCCATGGCGTCCGTGAGCGTCCCGGCATCGTGGCGCAGCATGAGCACCAGACGGTCGAGCTGCCGGCGGCGCCATTGGAGCGGGCGTGTCACGCCCGTGGCGAAGGTGGCCCGGAGCCGGTCGGCCAAGGCAAGTTGGGGAAGGGCAGCGCCGCTGAGTACCGGGCTGGTCATCAGGTACATAGTGTGGCCCGCCCTGTCCATGGTGCAACCGCCTTTTGGCCCGCCACCTCGGGGGTGGGCGGGCCGCACCGCGTTAGGTCCTGATGCCCAGCTCCTCGATGCGGCTGCGCATGGCCTGTTCGTCCCGTTCAAAGACCCGGGCCAGTGCCCGTACGTCCTCGGCCCGGATGGTGATGAGGCGTCCGTTGAAGTCGCCCCGCTGGATCTGGATCATGCCTATATAGCGGCGCAGTACCTCCCGCTCGGGCGCGTCCAGGCGCTCGAGGCGGGAAAGGTCGATCGTTATCGGCCCTCCAGCGTGATTGGGCGTGGCCCGGCTTTCGGTGCCGTAGTCGGGGTCGGGTGACAACTTGGGGAGCAGCTGGTCTACAGGGACGCCGTACAGGCGAGCGAGGCGCTGCAAACGCAGGACCGAGATGATCCTCTCGCCGCGCTCGTAGGCCCCCAGGACGGAGGCCTTGAACTCCCGCTCGGACTGCTCTTCGACCGCTTGTAGTGACAGACCCTGCTGGCGACGGATGTTCCGTAGCCGTTCGCCCACGTGACGGGCATATACAGGTGTCATCTCCTCCGTGACGCTCATCGCTGTTGCTCCATTGGTCGGGGCTGTCTCCAGCTCGTTCGAACTGATAACACTAAGAGTAGCCAAAACTGGCTACGGAAAGTAGTAATACCTGTCCAAACAGGCCAGAACCGGCCAAACCGTCGGTCCGATCAAGTCACGAACGACCGCTGCAACACCACGAAATGCTGGCCGAGCAGGGGCAATGGCTCACCGGCGGCGATGAGCGAGGGCTTGTAGACGGGCTTGTCGTCGGAGGTGTCGACGACCACCTGCCACGGGCCTCCCCATTTCGGGGCGGGGAGCCTGAAGGTGAGGGGCTTTTCCCAGGCGTTGAGCGCCAGGTAGAACGAGGCGTCAGGGGCGTGGCGGCCATGGCGGTCGGCGTCGGAGGGTGCCGAGCCGTTGGCCAGCACGGCGAGCGACTTGGCGTAGCCCACCCGCCAGTCCTCGTCCGTCATGAGCTGCCCGTCGGGACGGAACCAGCCGATGTCCGCCGAGGCGGGGTCGATGTCCAGCTGGCGCAGGGACCGGCCCTGGAAGAAACGCCTGCGGCGGAAGACCGGATGGTCGTGCCGCAGCTTCAGCAGGGCCTGGGACCAGGCCAGCAGGTCGGTGTCGACGTTGGCCCAGTCGTACCAGGAGAGCTCGTCGTCCTGGCAATACGCATTGTTGTTGCCCTCCTGCGTCCGCCCGAGCTCGTCGCCTCCCAGCAGCATGGGCACCCCGAGCGAAAGGGCCAGGGTCGTGAGGAAGTTCCGGACCTGGCGCTTGCGCAACGTGACTACGGCAGGGTCATCGGTCTGGCCCTCGACCCCGCAGTTCCAGGAGCGGTTGTCGTCGGTACCGTCTTTGTTCCCCTCACCGTTGGCCTCGTTGTGCTTGGCGTTGTAACTGACGAGGTCGGCGAGGGTGAAGCCGTCGTGGGCGGTGACGAAGTTGACGCTCGCCCAGGGGCGCCGGCCGGTGGCCTCGTAGAGGTCCGAGCTACCGGTCAGGCGGTGGGCCAGTTCTCCGATGGACGTGCTCTGCTGGCGCCAATAGTCCCGGACGTTGTCGCGGTAGCGGCCGTTCCATTCTGACCAGAGCACCGGGAAGTTGCCCACCTGGTACCCCCCCGTACCGAGGTCCCACGGCTCCGCGATGAGCTTGATCTGGCTGATCACCGGGTCCTGATGGATCAGGTCGAAGAAAGCGGAGAGCTTGTCGACCTCGTGGAACTGGCGGGCGAGACTGGCCGCGAGGTCGAAGCGGAAACCGTCCACGTGCATTTCCAGCACCCAGTAGCGCAGGGAGTCCATCATCAGCTGCAAGGTCTGGGGATTGCTCACATTGAGGGTGTTGCCGGTGCCCGTCGTGTCGTAGTAAAGGCGGGGGTCACCCGGGTTGAGGCGGTAATAGCTGGCGTTGTCGAGGCCGCGGAAGCTCAGGGTCGGCCCCAGGTGGTCGGACTCCGCCGTGTGGTTGTAGACGACGTCGAGGACCACCTCGATCTGGGCCGCGTGCAAAGCGCGCACCATGGCCTTGAACTCGTTGACGACTCTTTGGACTCGGCGGGAGGCGTAGCCGTTGTGAGGGGCGAAGAAACCGATCGAGTTATAGCCCCAGTAGTTGCGTAGGCCTCTTTCCACCAGTTCGTGGTCGTCCACGAACTGGTGGACAGGCATCAGTTCGACGGCGGTGATGCCAAGGCGCTGGAAGTGCTCGATCATCTCGGGGTGCGCCACCCCGGCGTAGGTGCCCCGTTGGTGGGGCGGCACCTCGGGGTGACGCGCGGTGAGGCCACGCACGTGGGTCTCGTAAATCACCGTGTCGTGCCAGGGCGTCCGGGGACGGTGGTCGTCGGCCCAGTCGAAGGCCGTGTCCAGCACTATGGACTTGGGCATGGACGGGGCCGAATCGGTCTTGTCCAGGATGCGGTCGTCGCCGCTGGTCAGCGGGTAGCTGTAAACGGGCTGGCCCCAGTGCACTTCACCCGCTATCGCCCGGGCGTAGGGGTCGAGCAGGAGCTTGGCGTAATTGGCGCGCAGGCCCTGTGACGGGTTGTAAGCCCCCCGGACGCGGTAGCCGTACAGCTGGCCGGGCTCGGCCTCTTCGAGGTAGCCGTGCCAGACATAAGCGTCCACCTCCGGCAGCTCGTAGCGGACCTCCTTGCCGGACGCGTCGAAAAGGCAGAGGTCCACCGATTCGGCGGCTTGCGAGTACACGGCGAAGTTGGTCCCCGAACCGTCCCAGGTCGCTCCGAGCGGGTACGGGTCGCCGGGGCTGATGGTCTCGGGCATGTGCGGCAGGCTACCTGGCGGTGGTCTCGCGCTACCAAGCCGCCGGGGCGCACCGGGCCCGCTCCCCGAGGCGGGCGCGGCCCGCTCCCCGAGGCGGCGTGGCCTGGTTAAGCTGGCGCCGTGCTAGGCCGAACAAGCGTCTCCCGGCCGGCACCGGAGCAGATCAGCCCGTCGTTGTCATCGTCGCCCTCGCGAGCGGGCGCATCTTCGCCGTCACCGCCGCGACTGCCACGGTCGGTCGTCACTGTCCATGCCCTCACCCTGGTTTCGGCGTTCGCCGTATGGGCGTACCTTGACCGCAACCTGTGGTTCTTCGGCGACGAGTGGGACTTCCTCACCCGGCGCGGCCTCGACGGCGCTTACTTCAGCATTTGGGCGCCACATAACGAGCACTGGTCGGTCCTGCCCATATTGCTCTGGCGGGCCATCTATTCCCTCGAGCACCTCTCAACTTACTGGGCCTACCTCATCCCACTGCTGCTCGTGCACGTGGCCGTTGTCCATCTCATCTGGCGCCGCTGCCTGCGGGAGGGGGCCGACGTCTGGCTGGCCACGGCCGTGGCCCTGCTGTTCGCACTGCTTGGTACGGGCGCCGAAAACCTGACGTGGGCCTTCCAGATCGGGTTCGTGTCGTCGTTGCTGTTCGGGTTCTTAGCCATGGAGGCTGCTGAAGGGCCTATGCGGGCCAGGGCGCCCCGGCTTACGGGCCCATGGGGACGCGACATGACGGCGGCGGCCCTGGCCCTGGCCGCGTTGATGTGCTCGACCGTCGGGCTGGCGACCGCGCTGGCGCTCGGTGTGGTGGTCTTGTCACGTAGTGGCTGGAGGCGGACCGTCCGCACGCTGGCGGTGCCGCTCGGCGCCTTCGTCCTCTGGTTCGCCCTGGCTGGTCACACGGGGCTGAAGGACACCGGGGACACCGTCGACGCGTCCGTCTTCGCCAAAGCCCCCGAGTTCGTTGCCACCAATCTCTCCCAGGCCCTGGGCCACATCGCCGGTCGGGGCGCGTTGGGCGGCCCGCTGGCCCTCGTTGTGGCGGCCTGGCTGCTGTGGTGTTCGGTCAGCCTTTTCCGGCGCCATCCCGCCGCCCTGGGCGGGGCGGCCGGGGCGGTCCTGTTCTACCTGTTGGCGGCCGTCGGGCGTGACCGCATCAGTGCCACCGAGTCCCCCTCCCGCTATGCCTACGTCGGAGCGGCGCTTCTCATGCCCGCCCTCGCCCTTTTCATCTCGGCTGCCGTCTCGGCGCTGGCCCGCAGCCCGGCGGGGCCGCCACAGGCGTCGTCAAGGGGGGCAGCGGCCGCTGTCGCCCGGGTCGTGCTGGTGCTCCTGGTGGTGGCCGCCACCGCCGGCAACGTGGTCTCCGGGGCCCGCTTCGCCCGGAGCCGCACGATTTACGTCCGAGGTCTCGAGAACGAAATCGTCACGACCGGCGCCCTGCTCCAGTCGCATACGCAGTTGGCCCGGGCGATCAACACCTACCCCATCTGGGCGAGCGGCTTCGCGGCCGGGTACCTGACGCCGGGGTTGCTGGCCGACCTCTACCGTGAGCGACTACTGCCCCGGGCCCGGCCGGGGCTCATGACGACAGGTGAACTGTTGAACGACGAGTCTTGGCTGGACCTGACCGGAAAGGGTGGCCCGCTGTTCAAGGGGCGTTTCCAGCTCCTGGGCGTGGTCGGGCTGAGCGTGAGCCGGATCTCCGGCCTTCGGGGGCCCCACCGGTCCGTCCCGGGGGATTGGCCCACCGGCCCGGGCAACTGCGTGTTCGTCACCTCGGCCGGTCGCTACCTCGCCCGCTCCTTCCCGTCCTCAGTTAGGTTTGGGCCGGCCGGCGCTGCTGTCCCCGCTACCTTCTGGGTGTCGCTGGGCGCCCCTGGAGGTCTGGTCCTCGTCTACCTGGCCCGACCCTGGGGGCTGGAGGGCCTGCCCGGCGGCACGGCCCTCGAGGGCCCCCAGGTGAGAGTGCCGTCCGGCGGCCACGTGTGGCTGAGCGACTCGGTCCCCGGGGAGGATTTGGTACTGCAACTGCCGGCGCGCTCGTCTGCCGAGCTCTGCGGGTTGTCGATGGCCGTCAGCCCTACCCTCCGAGGCGCTCAACCCCACCATAGGGAGGCGGCCACAATTACGTAGAGCGCGATCAGGGCCACGCCTTCGAGCCACGAGTACTCGCCGTCGTACACCACGACGGCGACTACGACGACGGCGACGGCCAGGGCGACGACAAGGAGAGGCGGGAAGACCAGGGTGAGATGGGACGGGCCGATCAAGGGGCTGACCAGTACGAGCACTGGTGTCAGCAACAGGGTGATCTGGAGAGGGCTGTTGAGGATGGTGCTGATGGCGTAGTCGGGGCGGGCCTTCCAAGCGAAGCGGATGCCTGCGGCGTTCTCGACGGCGTTGGACGCGAGCGCCACGATCACCAAGCCCGTGAACATGGGGGAGATGCCGAGGGACCGGGTCGCGGGCGTCAAGGCGGTGACGAACCAATCGGAAACCGCGCCCGAAGCCACGCCGGCGCCGGCCAGGAGGCCTACGGCCAGCCCGAAAGGCCATAGTGGGCGAGCCGCTGGAGCCGTCGACAACCACTTCGGGGCTTGCCGGGCGGGTGCCGCGTCGGGGGCCCCCGGCGCGGGCCGGGAGTCGGGGCTCATGTCCGGTCCGCCCCTCAACCAGAAAGGGATACTGATCACATAGACGGCTAGCAGGACGATGGCGGCGACGTCCGAAAGAGCGGCGGCGTGGTGAACAGCCGGGGTCTCGAGCCGTACGGCCAGCGTGGGGACCACGGTGGCGCCCACGGCCAGCGTGAGCAGCGTGACGAGCATCCGGGGGGCCTCGGGCCGGAACCTCTGCGTGCCGTGCCGCGCCCCTCCGCTCAGGAACGCTGCTCCCAGCACCAGCAGGACATTGCCCAGGACGGAACCCACCAACGCGGCCTGGACCACTGACGTGAGCCCCTTTCGCAGGGCGAAGATGGCCACCATGAGCTCGGGCAGGTTGCCGAGGCTGGACTGCAGGAGGCCGGTCGGGCCGGGACCGAGATGTTCACCGATCTGCTCGATCGCCTCGCCCACCAGGACCGCCAGCGCCGCCAGGGCGAGGCCGGCAACGACAAACCGGGCCACGTTGGGCGCGCCGGCACCGGCCATCGCCCCGGCCGCGGCGGTGAGGGCGGCCGCGGCGGCGATGGCCAGGCGTTGTTGCTTAGCGAGGGCGTTCACGGAGAGGGGCATGTCGTCGACCAGCGCCGACGTTACAGCGGTGTTGCGGCAGGCTGTACAGTAAGTCCTTCGGTACAGCCCTGGGCGGCGTGGCCGAGTGGTTCAGGCAAGGGCCTGCAAAGCCCTCTACAGCGGTTCGATTCCGCTCGCCGCCTCCCTGGTCAGAGGGCCTTTCCTCTCTGGAGGGGGACGGCCCATCCCGCGGGCTTCCCGCCCGGCTAGGCATTGGCCCACCCACTCACCAGGCAGACCAGATAAGCCCTGGTAAGGGCGGTGGGCGCAGGCGGACCACGGGCCCCCAGTTGGCAGCCAAGGGGCAGCCTCGGCGAGGCTGCATTTGCCCTGGTGGGTAACGGCAGCCGGGGGCATGCCGAGCCCGAGCTCGTCCAAACAGTCCGCTTGCGCTCGGCCCTCGCCGCCATTAGCCTACACGTCATATGGCATACCATAGACAGGGCCTACTGGCGCCGGGGCTACGGGAAGGTTGACACCCATGGGCCACCCGCTGCGGTTCGCCATCTTTGGCGCTGGGTTCTGGTCCCGGTTCCAGCTGGGGGCCTGGCGTGAGCTCGAGGGGGCCGAGTGTGTGGCGGTGTACAACCGGACTCGCTCGAAAGCCGAGGCCCTGGCCAGGGAGTTCGGCATCCCCGCCGTTTACGACGACCCAAAGGCTCTGCTGGCCAGTGAACGTCTTGACTTCGTCGACATCGTGACCGGTGTCGAGAGCCATGAGGAGCTGACCTGTCTGGCCGCCGCCGACGGGATAGCCGTGATCTGCCAGAAACCGATGGCACCCTCGGCAGCCGGCGCCGAGGCCATGGTGGCCGAGTGCCACGCCGCGGGCGTGCCCCTGCTGGTCCACGAGAACTGGCGCTGGCAAGTCCCGATCAGATATGTGTCCCAGGTGCTCTCCGAGGGCACGATAGGCAAGCCCTTCCGGGCGCGGGTCGACATGATCTCAGGCCACCCGGTGTTCAAGAACCAACCGTTCTTGCGTGAGCTTGACCAGTTTATCCTGATGGATCTGGGAAGCCACATCCTGGACGTGGGCCGGTTCCTGTTCGGTGAGCCCACAAGCGTGTATTGCCAGCACCGGCGGGTGCGCGATGATATCAAAGGCGAAAACGTGGCGACGGTAATGATGAATACCGAGCGTGATGTCACCGTGCTGTGCGAAATGGCTTATGCCGAGAACCACCTCGAGAGGGAGTGCTTCCCGCAAACGCTCATTTTTGTCGAGGGCGACCGGGGATCGGTCGAAGTAACGCCTGATTACTGGGTGCGGGTGACAACCGAGGCGGGCACGCTGGCCCGTCGTTGCCCGCCCCCGCGCTACCCGTGGGCCGACCCCGGCCACGATATTGTCCACGCCAGCATCGTCCCGTGCCAAGCCAACCTCTTGGCTGCCTTGCGGGACGGCCAGCCGGCGGAAACCACAGGTGATGACAATCTGAAGACAGTGCGGCTCGTTTTCGCCGCCTACGCCTCGGCCGGGCTCGACGCCGTGCTCAAGAAGGGCCCGGCCGGCCGGTGGCTGTGAGGGAGCCAAAGCAGCGAGGAGGTCGCAAATGGAGACGACAGGCACACTAGAACGTTTTTTCGGCTTGAAGGGTAAGACCGCGCTGGTGACCGGTGCCGGGGGCGGCCTGGGCTCGGCGCTGGCGGAGGGACTGGCGGGAGCGGGTGCCGCAGTGGCTCTTGCCGATCTACCCGGCTCAGCGGGCCTGCGTGAAGTGCACGCCCGGCTTGAGCAGGAGGGCTATGCCGTATCCACCGTGGAGGCCGACGTTTCCGACGTGCCGGCTGCGCCGTCGATGGTCCAGCAGGTCGTCGACGACCATGGTTCGATCGACATTTTAGTCAATTGTGCCGGCATTAACCGCCGTGAGCCGATCCTTGAGGTCACGCCGGAGATTTTCGACCGGATTACCGGGGTCAACCTGCGCGGCTTATATTTTTTGAGCCAGGCGGCAGCCCGGGTAATGAAAGACAATGGAGGCGGGAAAATAATTAACATCGGCTCCCTGACTTCGACCATCGCATTGTCGGAAGTCTCGGTCTACGGCTGCACCAAGTCGGCTGTGGCGCAGCTGACCAAGACCATGGCCGTCGAGTGGGCGCAATACAACATACAGGTCAACGCTATTGGACCTGGCTTCATGCGCACCGCTTTGTCGGTCCCGGTGTGGGACAACCCAGCTCGTCGTAGTTGGATGGAGGGCAGGATCCCCATGCGTAGAGGGGGGCAGCCGGACGAGCTCGTCGCTACAGCCATCCTTCTCGCCAGCCAGGCATCGTCGTACATAAGCGGGCAGATAATCTTCGTCGACGGGGGTTTCCTGTCAGGCAGCCCCTGGTAGGACTGAGGTCGGCCCGCAGCCGTGCGGGCTGTCCGCCCGGTTATCCCCGGCGAGCCGTGATCACCGCGATTTCGTGAGGCTGCAACTGGACAGTCCCCGTCAAGGGCCGCCCTTGCTCGGGAACCCCGGCGTGGTCCCCCAGCATCCGCTCGGCCGCGGCAACGTCGAGCAGTTCGTAGCGGAAGGAAAGGCTGTTCCCCTCGATCTTGAACTCGGTGGCGCTGGGGCGAAGGTTGCCGACAAAGACGGTGACGTCGCCCTCGTCAGCAAGGCCAAGGACGGTCAGGGCGTTGTCATCGGTCGTTTCGAGATGAACCAATCTGGACCGGCGATGATGAGCCAGGTGGCGGAACACCTCGTAAACCGGGTATAACCCGAGCGGTGAGGGCGAACCCTCCCCTCCGGGGCTCATCACTCCCCGGGGCCCCACCGTCTCGAAGTAGGTAAGGACCTTCGCCCCTGCCCTGGCCAACGCGCTTACGCTGCCGAGAGCCCAGCACGCCGCCCACAAGGAGTTCTGGCGAGGGTCCGTCTCCGGTCCGGTTGCCCTCACCTTGTCTGTGGCCACCGGGTTGAACCGCTGAAGCAGTGTCACCGGTCCTACGTGCAGGGGCAGGCCCTCCGCCATCGAGATCGCTTGGCGGGCGACGATTTCCTGCACGGGGAGGGTCTGGAGGATTTCCTCGTTGCTGAAGGCGTGCACCTGGGGGTTGACGGCGAAGGTGACGCCGGCAAGGAGGCCGTACGGAGGCTGGGCCCGGTTGAGCTCGACGAAGTTGGCCCGGCTCCCCCCGAAGATTTCGGGGGTGAGCCGGAGCTCGTCGGCCAGCGACTGCCAGGTTGCCACTAGGGCCGGTGTCGTCACCGACGTGGTCTTGTCGAACAGCATCAACCGGGCCAGGTTGACGGGCGGGTCGCCCACGGCCTCCGCCAGCGCGCGGGCCACATCGCTCAGCTGGTCGACGTCGTCCACTACCACTTCGCACTGGAGCTGGGCACCCACCTCCAGGGCAGTGCCGGCGGCTCGACGAAGGCCTTGCTCCCAGAGCGGTTGGCTGGGTTCTACCACGGCGTGGAGATGGGCCGGCCCTAATCGGCGCAGGGCTTGTCTGACGTCACCTCGAGCCTCATCATCGCCAACGGTGTTAGCGCCCAAGCCGAGCGCCGGCACCCGGGCGGCGCTCGCGCTGCCGACGCGGATCTCAATGGGAGCAGAGCGGGCCGGGGCCGCGTGGGAAGGCGTGTGGCCCGAAGCGAGCCGGACGACGACCCGCTGGCTCAGCTCCTCGCCGGCCTCGAAGGGACGGGGATAGGGCAGGCGCAAGGGCGGGCAATAGGTCTTGAAGGACGCATCGGTCCAGTTGCGCTGGTCCTCGGTCTCGAACACGTCCCCTTCGAACGAGATGTCCACCTTGGCGTCGCCAACTGAATATGCCATGCCCGTCAGGTCGAAGAACGGCTGCCACGGAGAAACCTCGGCTGGGAACACGCTTTTCGAAACCCCCGACGTTGACCTCAAGGACAGCGGTTGGCCGGCCACGGCCAGGGGGTGGAGCAGGACCAGGCCTACCCGATTGCTCAAAAAGGCCCTCGTGGCGTGGCCGGTCATGGCGTACGTCATCACAGTGGTCCCTTGGTCCAGGGCCCGGACCGCTATTTGGCCGTCCCAGACGAAGCCGACATCGTCGTTGTCATGCGTGCAACAAAACCGGACCATGGTCTTCCCGGGGGAGATATCGCGGTCGATGCGGCTCAGCGTGGCCGGGACTGTACCCCAGTTGCGGTCCCTGACCGCCACCAGGACAGCCTGGATGACTTCGGAGCCGGCGCAGCTAACGGCGCGGACCGCCGGCAGCTCCAGGCGCGCCGTCACCTGGCCGAGCTGCAGGATCTCCGGCGCCCCACCCGCAGTGCCTAGCCCCAGGATCTCTTCGGGTGACTGTGACGGCCCTACCACGTGACGACCTGGCCTTCAAAAAGGGCGCCCCGACCTAGTGCTTGAGCCGGCATCAGCTTTGAACGCACAGCAGCTTTTTCAAGTTGTGGACGCTCCGCTCGGCCCATTCGCCTTCGGTGGCGATGGTCGCTTCAAGGGTCGGGCCTGGCGGCGTCCACAGCTCGATTATGGCGCTCAGGTTGCGGTCACGGGCGCCGAGCTTGTCCAAGAGCCAGGTGACGTTCAGCTGTCCTTCGCCGGCCGGCCGCCCCTCGATCTCAAAACCCATCATGTGCCCGGCCCGCCGCACGGCGAAGTCCTTCACGTGCAGGTTGACGGCGAAGGGGCCAAGCTTGTCGACAACGACACCAGGGCCCTCGAGAGCGCCGAACGAGTTCACCGTGTCCAGGCATATACCGGCCCAGTCGGTCCCGAGCTCCTGGACCACATGGACCAGCTCGTCGGTTGAGAACTTGTCGTGGTTCTCAATGGCCAGAGTTACCCCCGCGCTTTCGAAGGCGTCTTGTTGGGGCTTCAAGATGGAGATGGCTTCGTCCGGGGTGAGCTCACGGCCCTTCTGGGCGATTATGACCCGCAACAAGGGAGAGCCCAGAAGCTGGGCCAGTGAGAGGTACCGGGCGATGTAGTCGGCGTCGATGCCCCGGGTACCGATTTCTATCGAGACGCCCAAGGCACGTGCACGCGCGGCCAAGGCGTTGAGGTCGTCTTCGGGTAGCTGGTCGAGGGGCAGGTTGTCCGCCACCTGGAGCACGGGCACACCTAGGGAATGAGCACGCTCGACCAAGTCGAGCACGCCCAAGGTCTGCGCCGGGAGGTGGCCGGGAACGCCGACGGCCCACGTGTAGGTGTAGGACGAGATCCCGATCCTCATCGGCCCGTACTCGATGGGTCAGTCGCCGCCGGTTATCTCCCGAACGCTTTGCATGATCGACTCGCGCTCGAAGATCTTGAACCAGTCATCCTTGAACAGAGCGCTGCGGGCTTTGTCCAACGCCATCTGAGCGCCGGCCGAGAGCTTCCAATTGAGCTGCTCGAAGATGATGGCGGTACCGATCTGGAAGTGCCCCATGAGGAAGTCACGCGCTGCCTCTTCGGGGATCCCGGCCTCCACCACACGGGACAAGCCCTCCCGGATGATGGCGATGCAACCGTTGGTGAGGGTCTCGCTGAGGGCGGGCTCGAGCATCGCCATCTGGTCGACGGTTATCCGGTGCGAGCGCGTGACGGGGGCGAACATCGTCATGGCCAGCTTCTCCACCTGGTCGGAAATGGGCCCGGCGTCTCCCCAGGCGACGGCGAAGACGATGGCCTGGCGTGCCAGCCCACCGCCCCAGTAGTCGGCCCGGGCCTCTGGCTCGGTCTCGCTCAGCAGGCTGTAGAGGGGCGGGTGTGTGGGGTGGGTGACATAGCAATTGATATCGGAGCGATGCGGTATCCGGTCGGCGGCAATGGCGGCGGGGTCGAGGAACAGCATGCTCGTGCCCCGGTCCAGCTTGGGCACGATGTCCGCTGCCACATCGCGCACGATGAAATCGGGAACGGCGAAGATAACGACCTCGGCGCCCTCGAGGCCGGGCTCCGGGTCGACCACCGACAGGCCCATCTCGGCCAGCAAACCGCGGCCGCGTTCGCCGGGCTCGATCAGGCGGAGCTTGTAAGAGTCGTCGCCCTGCAGGGCCCCGCTGATCCGCCGGCCCATGTTCCCGCCCGCTCCAAGTATTGCCACCTGCATGTTCGTCACTCCCTATGCCGCTGGGCGGGCGTTTGGCCCGCGGGCTCGTCGAAAAGCTATGATCGGACGATCAGTCGGCATGCAGCATACCAAAACCTGCTTCCTTAGGTCAAATCACCGGGCCGGCGATTGGTTACCGGCGCCGTCGGCGCGCTTACGCCAGGGCCACGATGACCTCGTCCCGCAACAGTTCGAGGGTGCCTCAATTTCTGGCCCCAGCAGCTTGGGCGCTGCCCGTAGGGGAAAGGGCGGCGGTGACCTGTTGCCCAGGATCCTGGAAGAGAACTCAAAATGGTGCCCTCGGTACCGTCATTTACTATCGCATCTTCCTTCGTCGACCGGTACTGGCGACATAACCCCGCGACGAGCGACCGTCGACGCTCGGGGACACCCCGGCCGGGTGCGCGTAGCCGGTACCGGCAACTCCGAGCGTTCCTGTGGTGCGCAGACGGCCGGGCGGTCGCCCGCGCTTAGAAGTCCGAGCGCCCCGCCTGTAAGGCGCTGGCTGTGGGTGCTGACCGACTGCTGGACCTCAGCCCCGACTAGGTGCGCTAGCGGCTAGCTGCACTTGCGCTTGCTCGGACCGGGAGATAGTCTAAGTGTCATATGGCATGCCAGCTGCCCAGGCGCTGAGCCGGGAAAACCTGCGTGACCGAGGCGGTAGCATCCTCACCCGGCAAGGTGATCCTTTTTGGGGAGCACGGCGTTCACCGGGGACAGGCCAACATAACGACCGCGGTGGATTTGCGGACCTGGTGCCGCGTGACCGTGCGGCCGGACAGTGGCTACAGCCTGGCCTCCGGCGCCCTTTGCGAAGAGGGCAGCCGTGAGAGGTTGGCCGCTTTCAAGGCTCAGGTCGACGCTCTGCGGGAGGCAAACGCGCTCAGCGAACTGGCCGCGCTGACCAAGGACTTCTTTGTCCCGGCGCGTTACGTCATGGCCACCCTGGCCCATAACCCACAGGTCCCAGGGCTCGACGTTGAGTGGCGTTCGACGTCGCCGATCGGGTCGGGGCTCGGCTCAGGTGCCGCCGCCTTTACCTCGATGGTCCTGGCCGCGGCCCAGGCGTCGGGGCTAGACCTGTCGGCTGAGGAAGTTATCTTCACCGCCTGGCAGGGCGATGTCATCGCTCATGGCGGCTACGGCTCCAGCCTGGACAGCAGCACGTGCACCTATGGAGGCTTGATCAGCTACACCCTCGACGATGGTGCCGTGCGACTGCCATACGATGTGCCTCTCCCTTTGGTTGTCGGCGACACCCTTATCGAGCACAAGACCTCGAAAGTAAACACTCACCTGCGATTGTGGCTGCAAGAACGCCCGTCGCGCATGCATATTTTCAGCGATATGGGCTATCTGGTAGAGCGGTTCATGGCCGGCCTTGAGGACGCGGACTTGGTTAGCCTGGGCCGGCTGATGAACATTCACCAATTGCTCCAGGAAAAGATGGGCACCTCTTGTCCCGAAAGCGACGTCCTGGTCGAGGCGGCCATAGCGGGGGGAGCATTGGGCGCCAAAATCTCGGGCTCAGGTTGTGGCGGGATCGTGATCGCCTTGTGCCAACCGGGGCACGAGGAGCAGGTTGCCGCGTCCATGGAGGCGGCGGGGGGCAAGAGTTACGTTGTCCGCACCGGCGAAGCCGGTGCGCGTTCGGAGCCCGCCGGTGCATGGAGCGCGTCGGTTGGCTGAAGGCCGCATGACCCTAGTTGCAAAGGAGAAGGATCTATGGCAAATGCAGTAGGCGAGACGAAACCGACCGACTTTATGGTCAGCATCCCGAAAGGTCGGGTTGTCGACCTGAGCCACCGGCTTTACCCGGGTGCCGAGCAGTACACGCTCGAGGTAACCCACCGTGGCGACCGCAACACGCCTGAAGGCGACATTATGAGCAGCGTCTACATGTGGTCGCACGTGGGCACCCACGTAGAAGCCATGCTCCACTTTTTGTGGGATGGCACTGATGCCGCCGGCTTGGCCATCGACCGCCTGATGGGGCCGGCCATCGTGCTTGACTTCCGGGACAAGGGCGTCAATGAGCCGATCAGCCTGGAGGAAATGAAAAAGGCGGGCGACATCGAAGTGGGCGACCGGGTACTGGTCATGACGGGACGGCACGTCCAGTACCGCACACCGCAGTCGCATGACCGGCCGTACATCACCGAAGAGGCCACTCGATGGCTCGTCGATGACAGGAAGATCAACTGCCTGGGCACGGACAGCTCGGGTTTCGAAGTGCGGGGAGTGAGCCACCATCCCAACCACCAGATCCTCAACTACGCCGGCGTGCCGGTCATCGAATGTATGAACAACTTGGTAGAGCTGCGCAGCAAGCGCGTCTACCTGATCGCCTTGCCGCTGCCGATCACCGAACTGGACGCCAGCCCGGTGCGGGCTATTGCCATTGACCCAGAGGAGTAACCGTTATGCCCGGGCCCTCGGCCGTAAGCCCCCGCCCCCAAGGCGTACGGCTAGGGGCGGCCCTCTACAACGGTGACCACAGTCGTTTGGGAGACGAGATCGGCCGGCTGGAGCCCGCCGGTTTGGATTTTGTCCACATCGACGTCTTCGACGGCCATTTCGTCCCTGACATCGGTTTCGCGCCCCGCACGATTGCCGCCCTGCGCCCGCTGACCAAGCTGCCTTTCGAAGTGCACCTGGGAGCGGCGGAGCCGTTGCGCATGGTGCCCTCCCTGGTGGACGCGGGGGTGGACCTTGTGCTCATCCATATCGAATGCCTGCCGTTGCCCTACGAGGCTCTGAGGCTGGCCCGGACGTATGGTTGCAAGATCGGTCTGGCATTAACCTTGGGCACGCCCATAAGCCACCTGGGCCCGGTTGTCAGCCTTGTCGATTCGGTCCTTCTGCTGTCACGGGTGACCGGCGAGGGAGCCCAGGGGTCGTTTGACCCTCTGGTCCTGGCGCGCCTGCGTGCCGTACGGGAAATGGTAGACGCCATTGCGGGCGAAGTCGACATCCAGGCCGCTGGGGGTGTCAGGCGCCAACACGTGAGCGATCTGGTGGCGGCGGGCGCGGCGACCATTTCTATAGGTGGCGGCATTTACGGTGCCGCCGACATGGCGGAGGCGATAGCCGAAATGCGTATAGCGGCCGCGGGCGAGGCGGGGGACCATGGCTGAGGCGCCAATGGGGAGCGCGGACATCCTGCGGGAAGCCCGGGCCTTGGTGCGGGCCGAAGGCGGGGCTGTGACGGCCGTGGCCGAGCAGTTGGGCGAGACCTTCGTGCAGGCCGTCCAGCTGGTAGCGGGGTGCACCGGCCGCATCTTCGTGACCGGGTCAGGGACCTCGGGCGCCATGGCCTACCGCCTGGCACACCTCCTGGCCACGTGCGGGATGCCAGCTTTTTTCATTCCTCCCAGCGATGCCCTCCACGGTGAATCGGCGATGGTGGCGCCCGGCGACGTGATGATCGCCCTGTCCAAAGCGGGCAAGAGCGCCGATATCAACGAGTTCGCCGCCATCGCCGCCCAGCGCGGTTGTGCGGTAATGGCGTGGACCGCCGACGCTACGTCGGAGCTGGCGCGTTTGAGCCAACTCGTTGTTGTGATCGAGACGGACCAGGCCGGCGAAGGTGAGGGCGTGCTCCCCTTCGGTAGCACTCTGGCGCACGGCGCCGTCGGTGACGCCTTGTGCCTACTGACCAAGCGCTGGCGTGGCTTCAACCTGGCCGAGCTGGCCCAGACGCACCCGCTCGGAGGCGCGGCGCAACTGCTGACGAGGCCGGCGGACAACCCACGGCGGGCGACGCAATGAACGCGCAACCCGGGCCCCAGTCTGGGGGGATCCCTCCGGTGCCGCCCCGGTGGACAGTGCTGATCGGCTCCCGGTCGTTCGGCCAGCTGTTCCCCGAGCACATCACTGAGCTGGAGCGGGCGGGTTGTGCCGTGGTCCCCAACCCGATTGGCCGCGCTCTCAACGAGAACGAGCTCCTTCGGGCCTTGGACGGGGTCGACGCCATCATCACCGGGACAGACGAGCTGACCGCACGCGTCATAGAGTCGGCTTCCCAATTAAAGACGATCGTCAAACACGGTGTCGGGTTGGAAACCATAGACCTGGCCGCGGCCCGGGCCCGAGGCATCGTCGTCTCCTTCACCCCGGGCACGATCCACGACTCGGTTGCTGACTTGACGATGGCGCTGTTGTTGGCGCTGGCGCGCAAGATCGTGCCTGCTCACCTCAGCACCCGGCTGGGTTCGTGGAAGCCCTTTTTCGGCATGGAGCTGAGGGACGCCACCCTTGGGCTGGTGGGGCTGGGCCGGATCGGCCAGGCGGTCTGTGTCCGTGCCCGAGCCTTCGGCATGGGCGTCCTCGCCTGCGACCCGTACCCCAATGAGGGTTTCGCAGCTGAGCACGACGTTACCTTCGTGTCTTTGGCCGAGCTGTTGAAGGCGTCCGATGTCGTGTCGTTGCACGCCGCCGCCGAACAAGTGCCGGGGGCCCTCATCGGGCACGACGAGCTGCGGCTCATGAAGCCGGGGGCTCTGCTCATCAACACGGCACGAGGGCAGCTCGTCGACGAAGCCGCACTGGCCGCGGCATTGCGCGACAACCGCTTGGGTGGGGCGGGTATTGACGCATTCGTCAATGAGCCGCCCGTGGGCAGCCCATTGTTGGGCCTCGACAATGTAGTGCTGACGCCTCACCTCGGTGGTCGCACCCAGGGGGGACAGCGCCGGATGGGCGAGATGGCCATCGAGAATTGCCTGCGGGCGCTCCGGGGCGAAATGCCGTTGTACGCCGTCTGAAAGTCACACCACCTTAGCTGTACTCATTGTCGCGAACTGTTCCGGCCCAGCGCGACAGGCGGGAACGCCGAGTTGTCAGCGCGGTGGACTTGCACACGATCTGATGGTATGCCAAGCTGGGGCAACTGTCCTGGGGGGCATATGCCGCTTGTATTGAGGTCGTTGGGCCCAACGAGGGCTGCGGCGACGGGAACATCTCGAGCTTGTCTTCGCTTCGCCGCGGGCGGAGGCACCGATCGGTACGGCTGCAATGGCCGAGAGCGGCACTAAGCAGAAAAACAGGGCGTCGTCTTGCAAACGCCGACGCGGTACTCGGGTATTGCAACAATGCATTACCTCGATATACAAAACGGAGGGGAGCTCAAGTGAAAAGACATTGGTTCACTAGATTGTCCGGCCTCGTTGTTGCCGCCGCACTGCTCGGGTCGGGCGGCTCGATCGCTTCGACGGCGGCAGGTGCGGCACCGGCCGGTGCCAGCGGTAAATACGTCATCGCTCTCAGCAACTCGTTTTTGGGCAACACATGGCGCCAGACGATGGTGAACATCTTCGAGCAGACGGCCAAGACCGCCGAGAGCCAAGGCCTCATCTCGGGCTACAAGGTTGAGAACACTTCAGACAATGATGCCACGACTCAGATTTCACAGATCAAGAGCCTTATTCTCGAACATGTCAACGCTCTGTTGATCGATGCCGCGTCACCCACGGCCCTGAACTCGACCATCAAGGAGGCGTGCCAGGCCGGCATAACCGTCCTGGTGTTCGACTCGCTGGCCTCGGCCCCTTGCGAGTACAACCTCGCCGATAACTTCAGCCTCTACGGCCAAGAGGAGGCGCAGCTGGTCGGGTCGTGCATGCACGGCACCGGCAACGTCATCGTGGCCCAGGGCGTGGTCGGCTCGGCGCCGTCGGAGGAGATCTACCACCAGCAGCTGGCCGAGCTGAAGATGTTCCCCAAGATCAAAATCGCATCGACGGTGGTGGGCGAGGCGGACAATTCCACGACCGAGCAGGCCATCGCTAGTGTGTTGCCGAGCCTCCCGACCGTACAGGGGGTGATCACCGGCGGCAGCTCTTACGGCGCCGTGGAGGCGTTCCTCAACGCCAAGCGTCCCCTGCCTTGCGCCGTGTACGACAATACGGGGCTGGCTCTGCGGTTCTGGATGGCCCAGCACCAAAAGGACGGGTACAACGCCTACTCCTACCGCACCGAGCCCGGGCAGGCGGCAGCGGCGTTCTGGGAGGCTTTGCAGCTTCTCCAGGGCAAGCACTTCGCCAGGAACCTGACCTTCCCGAACATCGAGGTCACGCCGAGCACGCTCACCCAGTGGATCAAGGTCGTGCCGTCACAGCAGGTTTGCGCCTGGCTGTGGACTGAAGCACAGTTCAACCAGGAGATAACGGCGATCGCCGCGCACCACCTCTACTACCCGCCGATCTCCACATCGACCGTTTGAACAGGCGGGACAACAAGGGCTAAGTGAGGCCGCGGCACGTGAGCAAACAGACGGCGAAACGATGCCCCTCCGAGGCAGAGGAGGGAGAAGCCCGTGGGGGCGGTTCCCTCCTCTGCCTCAGCGCCATTACCAAGCGCTATGGCAGTACCCAGGCCTTGGACGGGGTGGACCTTGTGGTCAGGCGGGGCGAAATCCTCGGTATTGTCGGTCACAACGGAGCCGGGAAGAGCACGCTCATGCGGGTCGTGCTCGGTATCACGCGGTGCGATTCAGGGACCATCGAGTTCAACCACGAGCGCGCCGGCCCGGGCTACTCACTGGCCCAGGCCTACGCCCGGGGCGTCCGCATAGTCTTCCAAGAGCTCGCCCTGTGCCCATCGCTGCGCGTTTTCGAGAACGTCTACGTGGCCCGGCCCGCGCTCCGGGGCCGGGGCTGGCGCCGTCGCTCTCGCCAGGCGATCGTCCAAAGTCTTCAGAACGTCTTTCCTGGCAGTCGTATTTCCGCCCGGGCCGGGATCGGCCGCCTTCCTCTCGCTCAGCGCCAAATGGTCGAGATCGCTCAGGCCGTGATCGGCGGCGAAGAAGAAGTCAGCCTCCTCGTCCTCGACGAACCGACCTCGGCCCTCAGCCGCGAGGCGGCCGAGCAACTCTACGACTTCCTCCGCCGTCTGCGCGCCGGAGGCGTCTCGACGATAGTCATTTCCCATCGCATGCAGGAGGTGCTCAACAACACGGACCGCACCGTCGTCATGCGTGACGGCCGCGTGGTCGGCGAGCGGATATCGGCTGAGACAAGCTATGACGAAGTGCTGGCCCTGATGGGAGCGGCGCCGGTCGACGCCGCGGAGGCCTCAAAGGGCAGCCTGCGACCGGTCGGCGAGCAGATCCTGAGCGTGAGCGTGCTGTCGACGCACCGGCTGTTCGACGTTTCGTTTTCCGTTCGCCGAGGCGAGGTGGTCGGCATCGCCGGTCTCGACGGTCAGGGGCAGCAGGACCTGCTGCTCGAACTGTGGAGGTGCCGACGGCGCTGGCGCAGCCGCTCCGTTCGTTGCAGCGGGGAAATGGCGTTTGTGACGGGGGACCGCCAGAGGGCAGGTGTTTTTTCTCTTTGGGATCTCAAGCGCAACGCCTCGGCGTCGGCCATGAGCGAGATCAGCTCGCTGGGCGTCCTGAACGCGCCCAAAGAGCTCGCGCTTGTAGATCGCTGGATCGCCCGCTTGGCTATCCGGGGTCAGCGCTCCTCAGGCATCGACGAGCTCAGCGGCGGTACGCAGCAAAAAGTCCTGGTAGCCCGGGCGCTGGCCAGCCAGGCCGACCTGGTATTGCTCGATGACCCGTTCCGCGGCGTGGACGTGGCCACCAAGCACGACACTTACGGCCTGATCCACGAGGAGGCGGACCGGGGACGGGCCTTTGTCTGGTTTTCGACCGAGAACGCTGAGTTCGAGGAATGTGACCGGATCTACGTCCTACGAGGGGGCCGCATCGCGGCCGAGCTAGCCGGCGCCGAGGCCACCGAGGACAAGCTGATCGCCGCCTCGTTCGGTTCGGGGAAACCGTCATGATCGTCCCCGCGCCCCGAGAGCGGTTGCGTCACCGGCGCCTGCACGAGCTGGACGACTGGCGACAAACGACGTCGGACGCCCTACCCGCCTTCGCTTTGGTCGGGATGCTGGTCTGCACCCTCGTCCTCGTCCCCGGGGCTCGCAGTGTGAGCGGCCTGGAGCTGCTCCTTTCCTCGGCTATCCCTCTTGTTATCGCGTCACTGTCGCAGATGTTCGTTATCGTGCTGGGGGACATCGACCTCGGCACGGGCTACCTCGTGGGCTTGGCCAACGTGATCTCGGCCCGCTTCCTGGAGTCGAGCCCGGAGGTCGCCGTTGGCTTGTTAATTTTGGTCGTGCTTGCCTACATGGCCGCCGGCGCCCTCATCCATCTCCGCAAGATCCCATCGATAATTGTCACTCTCGGAGCGTCGTTCATCTGGCTCGGTTGGGCTCTGGTGATCTTCCCCATACCCGGAGGGGATTCCCCGGGATGGCTGTCGTCCTTGATGAGCTGGGAACCCTCCTTCGTTCCGGCCGCAGTCGTGTTCGCCTTGGTGATCGCCGCCGTCGGGTACCTCATCACCAATCGCACGGCCTATGGCACGGTGATGCGCGGCGCCGGTTCCAACCGCCTGGCGGTCACTCGCTACGGCTGGTCGATGCTGCGGGTACGGGTCGTTTGTTACGGCTTGGCCGCGGTGTTCGGCATCATCGCCGGGCTCGCCCTGACGGGGATCACGTCCTCCGGCGACCCCAACGCGTCGGCCAACTACACCCTGCTCGCCATCGCTTCGGTGATCCTGGGCGGGGGCGAGTTCGCCGGCGGGCGGGCGCTCCCCGTCGGCACCGTTATGGGGGCGTTCTCCATCTCCCTCGTCGGGCAGCTTCTCGTCTTCTTCAACGTCTCGTCCGCCTACCAGGCCGGTGCCCAAGGAATGATCCTCGTCGCCGTCCTGGCCGGGCGAGCGCTGTTGCGGATCGGGGTGCGATGACGGCGGCCGAGCTCGGGGTGCCCGCCCCGCATAAACGCAGGGCCTGGGCCACGGCCAAGTCGCTGGCCGTCGAGTTGCCCTGGATATGGGTGTTCCTCGCCGTCGTTGCCATGTGGGCCGGTATCGTAGCCGTCTCCGGGCGTGGGCTCCTAGGGACGATGACGGCGGCCATAGCGCTGGCTCCTTTCCTGGTGATCGTCGGTATCGGCCAGATGTTCGTGATTACCAGCGGCAATGGCAATATCGACCTTTCCGTCCAGTACACAATGCCGTTGGCGGGTTTTGTCGGCATAAGCGTTATGAGCGGCGGGAGCGGCCGGGCTGCTCTCGGGGCTCTGGCCGCCATAGGGGTAGGTACCGCCGTTGCCGCCGCCAATCTCTTTTGCATCCTGGTGCTCGCTATCCCGCCCATTGTGGCCACCCTCAGCGTTGGCCTTATGGCGTACTCGGCCTCCTCGCTCCAGGCCCAGAGTTTCTCGGCCCTACCCGACCCGGGGTTGCACGCCTTCACGGTGAGCAGCGTCGGGGGCGTTTCCTGGCTTGCCATAGCCTGTGTCGGGCTCGCCCTGGTCGCCGGCGGAGCGCTTCACCGCATGACCTACGGGCGAGCGCTGCAGGCCGTGGGCCAGAACCGGCGCGCTGCCAGCCTGGCCGGCCTGCCCGTGACAAGGGTCATCATCATCTCTTACGTCGTATGCGGGGTGCTCGCCGCTATCTCGGGCCTTCTCTTGGCCACTTACGTGTCCCCGTCGGTCTCGATCGGCCAGCCCTACCTGTTGAACTCGATCGCCGTGGTCGTGCTCGGTGGCTCGTTGGTTTCCGGCGGCCGCTCCAATGTCGTCGGAGTGTGGGGCGGGGCCCTGTTCCTGCTCCTGCTCACGACCCTTCTGAACGTCATGAACATCGCCGTCGCGACCCAGGACATCGTCAAGGGTGCTTTGATCATTCTTGTGCTTGCCCTTGTGGGCACGGACCAGGGCTCCTGAGGGAGCCAGAACGGAGGACGCAGTCATGCGAGCAGCCTTGACAACGGGGCCGGGGCAGATGGGCCTCTATGACCTGCCGGCCCCCGAGGCTGGTCCTGGGCAGGTGCGGGTCTCGGTCGGCGTCGTAGGCCTGTGCGGAGGGGACATCCACATATACCGGGGGCAACATCCCTATGCCACCTACCCCCTGGTGCAGGGCCACGAGTTCTGCGGGACAGTGCTTTCGTTCGGGCCCGGTTACACGGGCGCCCTGCGTCCTGGCGAGCTCGTCGCCATCGAACCTTTGTTGCCCTGCGGCACCTGTTTCGCCTGCCGGCGCCGTCACCCGAACTGTTGTTCGGAGCTCAAGGTCATGGGCGCGCATGTTGATGGGGCATTGGCGGAGGAAGTCGTGGTGCCTGTCTCTTGTTGCTACCCGGTGGGGGACTTGCCCGCTGAGCTCGCCGCCCTGGTGGAGCCGGTCTCGATCGGGCTCCAGGCGGTCGTACGCTCGGGCGCGGCGGCCGGGGACCAGGTGCTCGTGCTTGGTGCCGGCCCCATCGGGCAGGCCGTCACGATCTGTGCCGCTGACCGGGGCGCTGAGGTGATGGTGGTAGACAAGCTTGCCAACCGACTGGAGCTAGCCTCCCATCTCGGTGCCAGCCGCGTGGTCGACGTGTCCCACGAGTCGGTCGAAGGGGCGGTCAAGAGCTGGACCTCGGGTGACGGCCCCGCGGTGGTGGTTGAAGCTACGGGTGTACCCGCCCTTATCCGCCAGGCGGCCGACGTCGTCGCCCCCTCGGGCACCGTCGTCGTTGTCGGCATATCCATGGAGGACGTGGCCCTCTCCGTCCTCGACTTCACTCGTAAGGAGCTCAACATCCTCGGCTCGCGCAATAACGCCGGCCTGTTCGCCGAGGCCGTGGAGACGGTGCGGCGTAGCCCGAAGCGCGTGGCGCAGCTCATAACCCACCGCTTTCCCTTTGAGGAAGCCCCACGCGCCATGGAGCTACTCCGCGACCACCCCGAGAAAGCCGAAAAGGTGCTGGTGACCTTGGGCGAGCGGGCCGAAGCCCACTAGGCGCGGCCCTCGCTCAGGGACGGGTTGCCTCGATTGGTGGTGCCGGCCGTCGGCTCCGGCCGCTGGCCGCCCGCCGGGCCGCCCCGATGGAGCGCCACATGTCGGCCGAGTCATCGAGGTGGTCGGACATCGCCCGCCGCGCCCCGTCGCTGTCGCCGCGCTCTATGGCGTCCAGTATGCGCTTGTGAAACTCGAGCACGAAGCGCCGTCGTTCCTTTTTCACCAGGGTCTCCCGCCTGACCTCCAGGAGCACGTGGCGGATCGAGTCCAGCATGATCAGGTACATGTCGTTGTGGGTGATCTTGGCTATTGTCCGATGGAACTCGACGTCCTTGACCGACGAGAGCTCGACGGAGTCGGCGGCATCGGCCAACTCTTGGAACGCGGTGCGAAGCGCATCGAGATCTTCCGGCGTGGCCCGCTCGGCGGCGACGCCGGCGACACGAACCTCGAGCATCTCCCTGACCTCGTGGACCTTCTCGTAGGAAAAGGGCCCGTCTACGTCATGGCCGCCGCGCGTCTGGATGAAGAGCCGCATGGTCTCGGCTACGTTCTCCTGGCCGATCTGGGTGACTACCACACCGCTGCCCGACTTGACCCCCAGCACGCCCTTGCCGCTCAGGACGCGAATAGCCTCCCTCACCACCGTCCTGGACACGCCGAGCTCCTGGCCGATCTCACGCTCGGGTGGGAGGCGGTCACCAGGCCGGAACTGCTGGGACACGATCATCTCGAGGAGTTGGCTGGCCACGCGGTCAGCCAGCCCGGGATCCCGCTCAACCCGGGTGAACTGGACTTTGCGCTCGTTGGGTTCAAGCAAGTCGGCTGGTCACTCCTGCCTGCACAATAGCGCGCCGGGTGCCCGGCGCGCGGCCTGGCCCGGCCATGACGTCCACCAACGTCGGTCCGACCCTGTACGAGTCCTACATTCGACCGGCTGGCTTGCAGACGGTCTGATGGAATGCCAGAATGCCTCTGATGAATGGCAACGGCGTGGCTCGCTTCGGGCGCAGTCGCCTCCTATGAGCGGGCCAAGGCTTCCGGGGGGACGAGGCATGGACATTCGGGCCGTTGGAAGAGCCCTGTCGATGGACGGCCAGTCCTTCTTCTACCTGGGTGACACGGCGTGGAGCGCGTTTGCCGACGCCAGAGCGGACGAGTGGAGCTATTACCTCGACTACCGCCGTCGCCAGGGGTTCAACGCCGTGCAGGTTTCGCTCCTACCCATATTGCACGATCGCTCACTGAACCCGGATAGTGACCCTGCCTTCGATATCGACCAAGTCCAGGAGCACTCCCGCTGGCAGTTCAACGACCGCTACTTCTCCCGGGCGGCCCGGATGGTGGATGAGGCGGCCGAACAAGGAATGATCTGCACCCTCGTTGTCGTCTGGTGCTCATACGTGGCCGGCACCTGGGCGTCGGCCCGGTCGCCCCAGTTTGTCATGTCCAACGAGGTGCTGGGCGACTACATGGCCCGTTGCCAAGAACTGCTCTTGCGTCCCAATGTGGTCTTGGTGGCCAGCGGTGACTCGGGTTTCGTGGCTCCCGAGGAGGAGCCCTTCTACGCAGAGTTGATCGAGGGGATGAGGAAGGTCAACCCCCGAGCGGTGATCGGCTGCCACCTTCAGCCTCGAGCCCTCCTGCCGGCTGCGCTGGACAAGCTTGTAGACGTGCTCATGTACCAGTCGGGGCACCACTTCGAGGAGCAGTCTCTTGGGTGGCGTTTGGCTCAGTACTACTCGTCCTGCCCGCCGCCGCGCCCGACGATCGACATGGAGCCCTGCTACGAAGGGCACGCCTTGGGGGGCCGGAAGCGTCGCTACCGGGCTGAGGACGTTCGTCGCGTAGTGTGGCAGAGCGTCGTCGCCGGAGCCACGGCCGGCGCCGGGTATGCCGCTCATGGCGTGTGGTCATGGCACCGCACGGGCAGTACCTTCACCAACCCGCAGTTCTCCGGCGAGCCCGCCGACTGGCGTGAAGCTCTGTCGTTCGAGGGAGCACGTGACATGGCCGTGTGCCGCGGCGTCATGGAAGCGGAGCGCCTGGTGGGGACCGAGAATGTCCTGCGCGGCTTGGTCACGCCGGTGCCGGTGGTGCAAGGCGTGAACACGCACCGTGAGGGCGAAGACGACGTCATGGTCGCCACCAACGGCCAACAAGGGGCCGGTGGTATGGCTTATCTCGCCCCCGGCCAGGAGGCGCGCCTACCGGTTGCCGCCTCAGAGATCTCCGACATCCGGGCTATCGACCTGCGCACAAGAGCACCAGCAGAGGTCTCCGCCCGGGGTTCGGCCCCCCGAGAAACACTTGTCACGGCCGGGCCGGCCAGCGGGGATGTTGTCATCGTCTGGAAATAAGCCTGCAAGGGAGGGCAGGCATGAGCGCAGTTGATGTCCACTTCCGTCACGGACAGTTGCTTCATCTAACAACGTCATCAGTCGCACACAGAAGGGAGACCGAATGAAATCACTTATACGCAACAAATGGTTGAGCGTATTGGTCGCCGGCGTCACCGCGGGTGGCCTGATCGGGGGCGTGACCAGCGTCCCTGCGGCGTCAGCCGGAACTGCACCGGTCACGATCCAGTACTGGACCAACGACACCAACCCGGTCGAGGCCCAGATCGTCAGTTCGTTCGAGAAGGCATACCCGAACATCACCGTCAAGCTCACTCAGTACCAGACGGACACCTACCTGGCTGCCTTGGCCACTGGGGCCAGCAACAGATCGCTGCCTGACGTGTTCTTCGAGGGGCTAGGCGACACCCTGGCCCACGAGTACGAGGACGCCGGCCTGATCATGAACCTCACCCCTTACGCAGTGCAGGGGGACTGGGCCAAGAAGTTCTCTCCGTTAGCCATCAAGTTGCTCACCTATAAGAACAAGTGGTGGGAAGAGCCGCTCTACAACATCGGGATGGGCATCTGGTACCGCAAGGACATCTTCACCAAGTTGCACATCGGTGTGCCTACCACCTTCGCTCAATTCACCACTGATTTGGGGATAATTAAGAAGGCCGGCTACACGCCGATCTCGCTTGGTGGCCAGGACTATTGGATGCCCATGCGGTTCTTCGACGGGCTGCTGCAGTATTACGGCAAGAACAGCTTCTACACCGCGCTTGCTGACCGCAAGGTGTCGTGGGACTCCCCGCAGGTGATCCAGGCTTTCACCACGCTGCACCAGTGGACCGTCGATGACTACTTCACTCCCGGTTTCATGTCGATCAACCCCAACAACGACTACATACCGTGGTTCCAGGGATCGGCGACGATGGTGCTAGAGGGCCCGTGGGAAGATGCCACGATCAACTCCAACAAACAGGCGATGGCCGACTATGGTTTCTTCCCCTTCCCGGCCGATGAGAGCCCCAACCTGTTGAGCACCTTCTCGCAGGGGATAATGATCGCGGCCAATACCAAGCACGTTCAGGCTGCTCTGACGTTCGTGAACTACTACGACGGCAAAACGAACTTGACGCAGTTCGCCAGCACGTTGACCCAGCCCGACGCCCTGCTGAGCGTCTCGCCGCCGGCGTCGCAACCGCACGCACAGGCCATTGCCGCCCTGATCAACAAGGAGGGCGTGGGCTATCTTCCCACGGACCAAATCCTGCCGCAGCCCCTGGTCAACTCCTTCTCCAAGGCCCAGGCTGGCGTGATCACGGGCACCATGACGCCCACCGCAGCGGCGCAGTTCCTCGCCAGCGCAGTCGCAGGTTACAAAGGCGCCTGGCCCTGGGGCAATCAACCGGTGCCATGAGACCGACCTGCCTCACCCGGCCTAGCTAGTTGTCTTTCATGCTCACGTCGCCCGCCGCAACGCCTTATCGGTGCGGCGGGCGACGACGCGAGGTAGCGCCTCGTGCGGAGGACGCCAAGGGTACCTGGTTCCTGGAGGCCCAGGCGGACGGAGGCAAGCGCACGGCGAGCCCGTCCACGGTGGACTAGGTGGGTCGCCATGGGGACCACAGGCTTGTTACTGTCTCGCAGGGCCAGAGCTGTAGTGCTTTGAGAATAGGGAGAACGGAGTAGTGGCGATTAGGACCAGCAAGGGACTTCGGGGGAGGGCGCAATGACAGGCGTCGCGGGTGCCCGGCTCGGGGGGGCAGCGCTGTCGTCGCCGAGGCCTCGGAGTGCCAAGTGGTGGGACCGCCAGCGGCTGAGGAAGGTCAACTGGGTGATCGGGCTGATTGCTCTGCCCGGCCTTGCTGCCTACGGGATCGCCATTGTCTACCCGATAATCGATACGGTCTACACGAGCCTGTTCAACTGGAACATCCTCTCGGGGGTCCACCAGTTCGTGGGCCTGGGCAATTACACCGAGTTCTTCCACGACGCCACGTTCCGCCAGGCCGCCGAGAACACGGCGACGTGGACCGTGATCTTTGTACCGAGCGTGCTTGCCCTCGGCCTGCTCGTGGCCCTGTGGCTCAACCGGCCGTTCCGGGGGCGAACGATCGTCAGGGTCGTGTTCTACCTGCCCTTCGTCCTGTCCAACGTGGCCGCCGGCCTGATGTGGGTCTTCATGTACTACCCCACTATCGGGGCCATGGACACTCTGACCCGCAACATCGGCCTGGGGGACGTGGAGTTCCTGGCCAGTCCCCATCTCGCCCTGTACTCGGTGCTGATTGCGTTCCTGTGGCAGGGCGTAGGGGCCATGATGATCATCTTCCTGGCCGGGTTGCAGAGTATCCCCGAGGAGTTGCTCGAGGCGGCCGAAGTCGCCGGCGCCACTACTTGGCAGCGGCTGAGGTTGGTGACCATACCCTTGCTCCGGGAGAGCTTCATCGTCTCTGGCTCCCTGGCGCTAATCATGTCGCTCAACGTGTTCAACATCATCTACGTTATGACCCAGGGCGGCCCCGGTGACTACACGCAGGTACTTGGCACGCTCACGTACTTCGACAGTTTCCAGTTCGGTGAGTTCGGGCAGGGCTCCGCGGTGGCTGGAGTGCTTGTCCTTATTGTCCTCCTCCTCGGCGTGAGCTTTATCCGGAGAGCGGCGAGGAATAATTATGCTTGACGCTGCCGCACTGACGACCCCTCGAGTGGCGGTGGCGAGGCGGGGGAGCGGGGCTCGTAAGAACGGCCACTGGGCCTGGAAGTACCTTCGTATCGGTGCCGTGACCTTGCTGTGCGTCATCTGGCTGTTACCCGTCATTTTCGTCGTGATGGCCTCGATGAAAAATTCCGACGCCATGTTCAGCAAGCACGGGTTGATCTCTATCCCCACCAGTATCACCTGGAGCAACTTCTCGCAGGCCTGGAGCGAGGGCAGCATGGGGACCTATATGCGCAACAGCGCCATCATCACGGTGATCAAGGTCCCATTGGCCATAACCATCGAGTCGCTGTTGGCTTACTCGCTCGCTTATAGGGAGAGCCGGTTGCGGACGTTCATCTTCGGCTTTGTGCTGGTGGGGATGATCTTCCCGCCCCAGGCCGCGCTTGTCCCGCTGCACTCGCTGCTCCAGGACTGGCACATATTCAACAGCTGGGTGGGGTTGATCCTGGTCTACCTGGGCTTCGGGCTCCCGTTCGGCACCCTTCTCCTGCGGGGGTTCTTCCGCACCGTCCCCCGGGAGCTGCACGAGGCCGCCCGGGTCGACGGTGCCGGGCCCCTGCGTATCCTCTGGCGGATCGTGGTGCCCATGAGCTGGCCCGCTATCGCCGCCTTGGCCATCTTCGACACGGTTTGGACCTGGAACGAGTTCCTGTTTGCCGAGCTGTTCATCACCAACAGCAACCTGAGGCCGGTGCAGGCCGGCCTGGTCGCCCTGAACGGGCAGTACAGCATGAACATCACGCTGCTCAGTGCAGGCGTCGTCCTTTCCATAATCCCTATCGTGGTGGTGTACATCCTGTTCCAGCGCAAGTTCGTGAGCGGCTTGAGCGGGGCCATCAAGGGATGAAGTGCCCAGGTGTGGTTGGTGACCGGCCCGGAGGCCCGCGAATGGGAGGTGCGTTGTGAAGGTCCTCATATTGGGGGGCACGGGGCTGATAAGCCAGTCCATTGTGCGACAGCTGGTTGACCGTGGCGACGAGGTCCAGCTTTACAACCGTGGGGTCACGGTGGTCGAGCTCCCGGCGGGCGTGAAGCGGATGACGGGCCAGCGTGATCAGGTTTCCGGCGCTCGGGAAGCGATAGCGCGCTGGCGCCCCGATTGCGTCATCGACATGTGCGGGTACACGGCGGCAGAGGCGCGGTCCCTCATAGGTGCCGTGGGGGGGATGGTGCCCCAGGTCATTTTCTGCAGTACCACGGATGTTTTTGTAAAAGGGAGCGGCCCTTACCCCATCACAGAGGCCTCACCTCGGGGGGCGCGTCCGAGCTTCCCCTATGCCGTAGGCAAGGTCGCTTCTGAGGAACTGCTGGAACAGGCAGCCCGTGACGGGGCGTTCGCACTTACCATAATCAGGCCGGCACAGACCTACGGCGGGCCCAACCACGGCCCTAACCACCCCTTGGGCCACCGGGGCTACCACCTGGCCCGCATCGCCGCCGGGTTGCCGGTGTTACTTCACGGCGATGGGAGCTCGCTGTGGTGCGCGTGCTTTGCGCCCGACGTGGGTGCTACTTTCGTGGCTGCCACCGGGAATAGCCGCGCCTGCAACCGGGACTACATTGCTGCCGGCGATGAGGTCGTCACCTGGCGGCGGTACTGGGAGATAGCGGCTGAGGCGTTCGGGGGTGCCCCGTTGAGGGCGGTTACCATCCCGACCGAGGTCTTGGCCCGAGTGTTCGGCGATGATTCCTTCGTGCTGGTCGAGAACTACCAGTACAACAACGTCTTTGATTGCCGCCGGGCCCGGGACGAACTCGGTTTCAAGTACACGACGTCACTGCGCGACGGCTTCGAGTGGGTGGCGGAGAGGTTCGGTCCCGCTTGGCAGCGGGAGGGGCAGGCAGAACTGGGTAGTGCCTTCGCCGACGCCTACGACCGCTGCCTTGACTGGTGGCAGCGAACGGCGGCCGATCCAGTCCTCGACAGTTGACCGCGGGCGGCGGCCCGGCCCGGGCCGAGCTTACCGTCGCCGGGACGCGCTTATGTCTGGACGGGATCCCGTTCCGTTTCCGGGGCCTCAGCTTCTTCAATGCCCTGTTCAATCCTTCGTTCAACCGCGACGACCTGGGTCGCCGAGCTTGGCTTTCGACGTTCCGGCGCAATGGGGTAACGGCGCTGCGTACCTGGTGCCAATGGGACTTCCAAGCTCCCCATGTCTTCGCCGATGTCGGCCCCGAACAAAGCCTCTTCAAACCGAGCGGTGAACTTGCCCACCGCTTTGCTGACCGGCTGGTGGCGTTGGCCGGTTCCGCCGCCGAGCTCGGCATGGTGTTGGAAGTCACCCTTTTTTCCCAGGAACGCTGGCCCCGCCTGGACCGTAGCGCACTGGCCAGGGGAGCGGTGAACGTCGTTCGCCTACTGGTGCCGCACCGCAACGTGTTACTGCAAATATGGAACGAGCATGCGGAGGAGACCGAAGGTCTCTACAACCTGATCAAGGACGCCGACGCTCAGCGACTGGTTACCAGCTGCCCGGGGTTCTCCGACGACCTGGGCAGCGAGCGCCATAACCAACTGCTCGACGTCCTGACGCCGCATACGGTGCGCCAGCCGCCGGCCCGGTTCTGGGTCGATGCGCCCCGTCAAATCGGCGAGCTCCGGGCCAGCTTCCACAAACCGGTCATCGATGACGAGCCGGCGCGTTGCGGTCTTACCCGGTTCGGGGGCATTGTCGGCGGGACAGCTCCTGCCCAGCACATTGCCCATATGCGGGCCACGGAGGCGGCCGGCGGCTACTACACCTATCACCACGACATGTTCCAGGGGGGCTATGGCGACCCGGCGACACCGCCCGATGGCATACCAGGCCCCGATTTCAGTCCCTTCCATCGCGCCGTCCTGGACGCTTTCGCCGACGACGACGGTCAATAGCCGGGGGCCCAGCCGCGGGCCACGTTTTAGGTCTGCCGCAGCCGCGACAACAGCTCTGAAGCGGCGACGGGCCCGCGCACTTCCCCGTCAATTACCGCCGCCGGGGCTAAGTTACAGACACCCAGGCAACCAGCCTTGAGAACGGACACTTGACCGTCCGGCGTGGTTTGCCCCACCTTAATGCCGAGGGTTTCGCCCAGCTCACCAAGCAGCCCAACGGCGCCCTTCACATAACAGGCCGTTCCGATGCATACGACGCAGGTGTGCAGGCCCTGGGGTTTGAGCGTGAAATGAGAGTAGAAGCTGGCTACGCTGCGCACTTTGTTTAGCGGCAGGCCCAGGTGATCGGCGACGTACGCAAGGGCCTGGTCGTCGAGATAGCCAAAGGCATCCTGAATGATTTGCAGCACCTCCATTAGCCCATCGGGCCCGTACCCGTGCCGTCTAATGCGACCGGTGGCTCTTCGCCAACACTGCTCGTCGCTAGGCACGGGGTTGCCGGGGGCCGGAACGGGGGTCAACCGTCGCCTCGCGACGAGGTCGCCGGAGAGGTCAGCTCACCGAGCACGGCACCGTCGACCAGCGCGCTGGGGAGCGCCCTTCCCACCACATGTTGCGGGCCCTCTCTTGGTATGCAATACGACCAAAGTACAATCCTACACAGAAAGGGGAGGTTGTGATGAACGGGCAGCTCCCTAACCGGCTAGGGACGGCTGGCGAGCACCGCCAGCCCCTCGCCGCTCAGGTCGTCGTGCGCGCCGGTCCTCCCGGTCATCGCCAGCACGAGAGCAAGCAGCGGCCCCGACACCGCCGGGCCATCGCCGTACGACCATTCGCTGTCAGTCGCCACGAGGCGCACCCCGGCGATGCGGCGCTTGGCGCCGATGAGCAGGTTGGAACGGGCCCAGCTGCTGGCGATGGCCACTAGGGCTGCTTCCGGCGGCGTGTGAGCGAGCCCGAGCGGCCGGCGGATGTCGGCGCCGTGGACGATGACCTCACCGAGCATCGCCAGCACCGGCGCGGGCGGGTGGTTGGTCGTCGAAGTGCGGGCCTGGAGGCGCGAGACGAGCTCGGACGGTGGGAGCGCTCCGAGGCGCTTGGCGTCACGGTCGGTGAAGACGTGGAAGCGGAAACCGGCCGCTGCGAGCTGTCTATAGAAGTTGAGCGGAGTCTGCTCCGCCGCGGCGACCACGTGGCCGGCTGCCTGCTGCACCGACCAGCCGGCACACCACGACGGCGTCGCCCACTGCTCGGCTGAAAGGCCCGCCAACGTCTCGGCCAGCTGGCTGCGCTCGGTATGGATGTACCGCCAGGTCTCGTTCGACTTCAACGGTCCGCACCAAGCTCGGACGCTCGCATCCGGTTGTTGCGGGCGTCGTGCGTGAGCTCGGCAAGGCCCAGCTCCTCGAGCAGGGGCGGGAGGTACATCGCGAACCGTCCCCGGTAGCCGCGGCGCAGTCCGTACCACCCACCTACGGGGTTGTCGGGCGAGCGCCCGAAGGCCTCGACGGTCCCAGGCGCGGCGTCCTTCTGCTCGTCGGCGGCACCGAGGGGCACCCAGCCGCCCTGTTCGCGAAGCCACTCGTGGAGGTCCTCGATCGCCCGTAGGTGGTAGGTCAGCTTCGTGCTGCCGACCTGGCAGACGAGCGCTGGGGGATCGGCCGGCTCGTCCCGGTACATCGTGTACTCCGAGCTGCCCGGTGGGGTCTTGAGCACCCACGGGTCGTCCTTCGTGCCGCTTACCGTCACGTCCCTCCCTCTGTCATCGCCGCCACGACGTGCGGCAGCAGGCTCTGCCAACCACTGCGGTTCCTGTCACGCCAGCCGTTAGCGCTTTCGCCGAGCCGCTCCCAGCCGCGGTGCTCGATCTCGACCCGGGCGCGCCCGTGCTCGAGGCTGACGAAGCGGATCTCGACGTCGGTCGCCTCACGCCGGTCGCGGCCGAGGTGCCAGGAATACGCCAGGCGCCACGGCGGCTCCCAGGCGGTGATGGTGCCCCAATCGTGCTCCAGCCCGAGCGGCGAGCGCTCGTAGATCCGGCCGCCGGGCCCGGGTTCGAGGACAACGACGGCTTCGGGGTCGCCGCTCACCGTGTGGTCGGGCGGCCACCAGGCGGCGATGCGCGACGTCCAGGTCGCAAAAGCATGCGCCGCGGAGCAGTCGACGTCGAATTCGATCCGCAGAGGCGACGTCACCGGAAGGTGGCCTCATCCTCATCGCGCCCGGTGTTCTCCGCCAGCATGCGAAAGCGCGCCGCCGCATCGCCCCAGATCCCCGCCAGGTACTCCTGCACGGCGCGGACGCCCCCTGTCTGGAGATGGTAGATACGTCGCGTTCCCTCGGAGCGTTCTGACACCAACCCTGCGTCTTTCAGCAAGCGCAGGTGGCGTGAGACGGCGGGCCGGCTGACCGGGAGGGCCACGGCGATCTCGTGCACCGGTTTCTCGCCTGCGCTCAGCAGTCGCAGGATCTCCCGCCGCATAGGGTCGCCCAGCGCTTCGAACGGATCCCCGCGCGTCTGCTCGGCTGGCATCGTCTCTACCGCTCCGAACTCTCGGTAACCACCTTGCTACGGTAACTGATGTGTTACCAATATGTCAAACGGGCTACGCCGCTAGCAGATTCATGCGCGCCCACCACGCCCACCTCGGTACCTGACGTTGGCCGACGCCCCGACATAGTTCTACTATTTCTATCGGGACATTGGTATTGTCACGGGCGCGCCAACAGGACGACCCCGGCGCCGTGCGAAGGAGAACGGGCACCGATGGAGTTCTTTTCAGCTCTGGACCACCTGGAATGCCCGCGCTGTGGCGCCATCCACAACGCCGACGTCGTGACCGGCTTATGCGCCTGCGGCTCTCCACTGTTGGCCCGCTACGACCTCGGACAAGTCGCCAGGACTATGGCACGCCCGGTCATCGCGACCAGGCCGCCGTCGCTCTGGCGCTACCACGAGGTGCTACCCGTACGCGACCCGGCCAACGTCGTCACTCTGGGCGAAGGCATGACGCCCCTGACGGCCCTGCCCGCGCTCGGTCTGGCCCTCGACCTGACCGCCCTGCACATGAAGGACGAGGGTCTGGTACCCACCGGCACATTCAAGGCACGTGGGGCGGCAGTCGGGGTGGCGCGCGCCCACGAGCTCGGTGTGAAGGCCATCGCCATGCCGACCAATGGGAACGCCGGTGCGGCCTGGGCGGCATACGCGGCCCGGGCCGGGATGACAAGCACGATCGTCATGCCCGAGGGCGCCCCCGCCATCAACAGGGCCGAGTGCTCGGTGGCCGGGGCCGAGCTCTACCTGGTGCGGGGCCATATCGGCGACGCCGGGCGGATAGTCGCCGACTTCTTGTCCCGGCGCCCCGACGTCTTTGACGCCTCGACGCTCAAGGAGCCGTACCGGATCGAGGGCAAAAAGACCATGGGTTATGAGATCGTCGAGCAGATGGGCTGGGAGATGCCCGACGCGATCGTTTACCCGACTGGGGGCGGGGTGGGCTTGATCGGCATCTACAAGGCCCTGGTCGAGATGCGAGAACTCGGATGGGTCAAAGGGGCGTTCCCGCGCCTGGTGGCGGTGCAGGCCACCGGGTGTGCCCCCCTCGTGCGAGCGTTCGAAGCCGGGGCGGCGACCAGCGAGCCCTGGGGCAACCCCCACACGGTCGCCTTCGGGATCACCGTCCCCAAGGCCCTCGGCGACTTTTTGGTGCTCGATGCGCTGTACGCCACCGAAGGCACGGCTGTGGCTGTCTCCGACGGTGCGTTGCTCGCCGACCAGCGGCTGTGCGCCGAGCTCGAGGGCTTGTTCATCTGCCCCGAAGGAGCGGCCGCCATCAGTGCCGTACGCCTGCTGCGTGACGCAGGCTGGCTGGGACGCGACGATGTGACCGTTGTCCTCAACACGGGCTCGGGTCTCAAGAACCCCGGTACTGTCCCCGTCGATGCTCCCGTCCTGGAGCCCGGTGAGCTCATCCCGGCCGCGTAGGCGACCCTACGCTCTCCGTCGATCTCGTAGCCCGATAGCCAGGCCAACCGGAGGTAACAAATGCGTGCTTTGTTGATGAGCAACTCCACCAACGCCGGGGGGCGGCTCTTGGAACATGCCCAGGGCCCGTTGCGCGAGCTGTTGGTCGGGGTGAGCCGTCTGGTTTTCGTACCCTTCGCCCTTTCTGATCATGACGGGTACACCGAAGAGGTCCGCCAGGCGCTGTCCCCTCTGGTCGATGTGGTCGGTGCTCACACGCTTAGCCTGGCCGAGATCAAAACTGCCCCCGCCTATTTCGTTGGAGGGGGCAACACGTTCCGGCTCCTGAAGCGCCTACAGGACGACGGCTTGGCCGATATCATCCGGGCGCGTGCCGCCCGAGGCGTCCCTTACATCGGGGCAAGTGCAGGGACTTGCATCGCCGGGCCCTCGGTACGTACGACTAACGACATGCCCATCGTCGAACCAAGGACGTTGAGCGCCCTCGGGTTGGTGCCCTTCCACCTCAATTGCCACTACTTCGACACACCTGCCGGTCCGCGCCAGTTCATGGGCGAGACTCGGGACGAGCGCCTAGAGCAGTTCCTCGAAGAAAACGACAGCGTTGTGGTGGGCCTCCGGGAGGGGGCCTGGCTCGACGTCGACGGCGAGGACATCCGCGTCGGAGGGCGCCACGGCGGGAAGATCTTCAGGCGCTCGAGGGCTCCCGAGGAGCTCCCCGAGCAAGGTGGACTACCCCGGGCTTAGGAGAGTTTGAAATGGGCGTCGATCTCGGCCTGGTACCCGTTTACGGCGCCGCTGAGTACGTCGGCCACTCGCACCGGGGCCGCCGCGAACGACGATTCGAGGATGGCGTAGGCCATGGCCAAGTCCATTACTCCCTCAGTGGCGGAGGCTTCCATATTGGTCCCCGTCGTGATGGCCGTGACAAAGTCGAGCAACTCTAGACCGAACGCGTCGCGGACGCCGTGCGGAAAATAGTGCTCTTTCACTTCGTCCGTGGCGTGCTCGGCCAAGAGATCGGTCGCCTTCGTCCTTACGCCATCGCCACCAATCAACGTGTCTGCCTTTATGCACCCGGTGGTCCCGTAGATGACAGGGCTGTCGGGTAACGCGCAGCTTTCGCCCCGGCCGGCCCAGCCCGAAAAGGACGTCCCGATGGCACCGCTGGCAAAACGTAGTTGGGCCAGATAGACGTCCTCGACTTCGTTGTTGACCACGGTGGACGCGCCGGAGCCCTCGCGCTCGACACGCGTCGGCTCCAGCGTGCGAGCGAGCGCCCCGATCTCTTCGACGGCGCCCATGATGTACCGGATCTGGTGCATGATGTGTACGCCAATGTCGATCGCCGGGCCCCCTCCGGCTTCGAGCTTCCGGTGCCGCCAAGGAGTGTGGGCGACTACGTGGTCGGGGGCCCACTGCCCGCCGACTCCTCCGGACAGCCACAGTTGCGGCTTCCCAATGAAACCCTCGGCGACCGCCCATCCCAGCGCACGCGTGCCAACTTCGTACCTCAGGTTCTCGGCTACGCCCGCCACCAGGCCCGTACGCTCCGCCTCCGCCTCTATGGCGCGCCCCGCCCTGACTGAAATGGCGAAGGGCTTCTCTATAAGCACGTGCTTTCCAGCGCTCAGTGCCGCCAGCGCGATCTCATGGTGGAGGGACACCGGCGCCAGTACCAACACCGCGTCGGCCACGTCGCCGTCCAACATAGTGCGCCAGTCGTCGTAGATCTCGGGGACCACGTCGGTCTGTATGTCGCTCACGTACAGATGGGGCGCAGCCAGTGGGTCGTCCGCCTTGGAAGAGGCGGGAGGTCGTGGGGGCGGGCCCTGGCCACGCCGACGGAACATTTCCGCCACCTCGGTCCTGGGACTGCAAAGGGCGGTTATGCGAACGGGGCTCAGACCCGCGGACTGTAGAGCGGCGATCCCTCGCAGGTGCGCCGGCAATATCCGACCACACCCCACAATGGCCAAGCGGACTGGACGGGTGTTCAAGTCCATGTCATCCCTGCTCTCAGGTTTCGGCACAGAAGTAGAGGGAGCGGGCGGGCTAGTCGCTGCTGGCGGCGCCGGCCAGCTCGACCGGGGGCGGTTCGAATTGCTCCAGGGCCCGGAAGGTGACCACGCCGTTTTCGGCGTCCACGATTATCGTGTCGCCGACGCGGTACTCCTTGGCCAGGATCTTTTCCGAGAGCGGGTCCTCGACCAT
>PMWT01000062.1 GCA_003166025.1 Acidimicrobiaceae bacterium
ATCGAAGTCGTCCCGACCTTCAGGGCTCCCCACGTGACCCTGGCGGCGACCGAGCTCGAGCTACTGGTCGCCCGCCTCCTGTCGTGCCAACATGAGACCATGGCCAACGGGCACCACCAAGGAGGCGGCTGAGCCATGACAGAGGCGTACCTTGACGAAGTGGACGTGGTGGTCGACCTGAACAGCGAGGACGAGTCCGGGCTGCCTTGGTCGTTCGTCGACGAGGCCCGGGACCCAAGCCTCATGGTCGAAGGAGCCTGGGTCGTCGTCGGTGAGGGCGCCGCTCGGGCCGTGGCCCAAGTCGTCGAGGTCGACGGCGACATTGTCCGGGTCCGCCCTTTGCCCGGGCCTGTCGAGCGTCATCGCCACCTACTGCACAAAAGGACCGCCTGACAATGCCACGAGATATCGCCCGGGGCTGAGCGCTGGCCCGAGCGCCCAACGGTGGCGCGCTCCCCAGACGCGCCGGGTCCAGGTGAGAAGATGGCACCGTGAGCCAGTGCGTCACGGGCCGAATGCAGGCCTCGTTGTCCTGCCGACGATGCGTGTACGCGCAAACCTCGGCCAACGTAGGCGCATTTCGGCCCGCCGCCTTGCAACGGCGCAGTTCAAATAGGCCGTTCAGCGCCGAACTACGTCGGAACGCACCCGGGGTCTGTGTTGCCCGCTGGTATGACCCGAGCACTGGGGAGTTCTTGTCGGTGGATCCAGCGTTCAACGCGACCTTGGACGCCTACGGTTACGCCGACGAGAACCCGTTGGACGGGACGGACCCGTCAGGGCTCTACGGCTGCTTGCCAGGCAAGGAGCAGGGGCCGTGCCAAAGCAAGACCACAGATACCATAAACATCAAGCTAAACGTCAGCAAGGCAAAGGTGACAGACGGCAAGATCACGACAGTTTACACGGCCCACCTAAGCATTACCCAAACGACGACCAGCTGGTCGGGCAACAAAGAGGTCACGTCATCCAAGACATCCAACCTGCCGACTTACACGAGGACAGTGACTTCTAGCTCAACCATGGTCCCAGCTACGAACACCCAGCGAAATACCCCGGGAAGTCAGACGATCGTGACCAATCCCAACCTTCCTGGTGGTACGGTCACGGACTGTTACGGGACGCAATGCACCACCCAGACGAATGCCGATGTTGCCTGCGTCGGCGGCTTGGGCCCCGACCGGAACGGGGGTATCTGTAACGCCGATCCTAACGGCTACTACAACACGACCGACCCAGGTAAGAGCCAAGGCGCCGACCCACTAAAGCTGGCTAATAACATAAATACACCGCCCCCGCCCTCTTCGGACCACTCTGGCTTCCTCAACTTTGTCAGCGATCTGGGCGGGTGCCTCATGAGCGGGGCACAAGCCGTGTGGAACGACCCTGACCCGAGCGGGTTGGGGGCCGTCGCTGACTTTGGCGGCGGCTGCCTTTCTAGCCTCGCCGATGCCCCGCCAGGGTACTGAGGGTATGTCGCTTACCTCGGACATCGGGACTGCTGGCTTCGCTAGGGCTGAAGCCGTCTTGGTTACCTGGCGCGGTCGCGGGTCGTTCTGACAGATGAGAGCCAGGGTCGCGCGCCAAGCTCTGCCACGATCAGCGGCGAGCGCAAGTGGTCGAGGAGAGAAGGGTGTGAGAATCCCGACGCTAAGGGAAGCACGCGCAGCAGCTCGGCTCGACATCGCCGGCCGCGAGGCGCTGCACGCGGCGTGCCCTCACGAGCCCGGTCGCTGCGCCATCGAGGCGGCAGAGACCGTCGCAGCGTCTCGCCGCGACCTGGTGACGGTCGCCTTGGCCCTGGCCTGTAGTTGGCTGGTGACCGTAGCCACCGCTGTGGCCTTCCCAAATTGGACGACCTACATGGGGAGGTCCAATGAGCCCCAGAAGCTGTGGCTTATCTTTGCCGTGTTTGCGGGTGCCTGCACCGCGTTCGTGTTGGTGCGCGAGGTGCCGAGGGCGCGACGCTCCCAACTAGAGGCGCGGGCCGTAGCTGCAGCGGGCCCTCGTTGCGACCCGTGGCCTGTGGCCCTCACTTGGAAGGGGCGACGGCCGCGCTCACCTAGATTGCCTATGCGGGCCCTGTTCCTGGTGCCGGCCCTCGCCCTCTCTGGGGTTGTGCTCGCGCTCACGGGTTCATTGGTGGTTGCAGGACTGGTCGCGGCCTTCGCTGGCTACTATTTGAGCCTTCTGAGCGACGGCTTCTTGGCGAGGCACCAGAAGCGGCACGACGGGGCACAACGTGCGTAAGAGAAGGTGCCCGCCAGCCGCCCTCCCCGCCGGGGGTTGCGATGCGGGCCAGACCAACCTGCCACGAAGGGCGGGCCTGGCAACACGACGGGTTTGGCCCCGCGCCGGCGGAGTCCGGGCGGGCTTGTTCTGCCGAGGTATCGCTCCCCCGGAGGCTGTAGCCAAGGTTCTTGAACACGATTTCAAGAGGGACCCTTGCCGCGGCAAGCGTGGTTGCCCAACGGTGGCTATATGCCGGGGTCGCCCCTCGAATGCCGACTGTGTAAGGTCCACATCCGGGCTTGAGAAGGTGGCCGTTCCTTGCCCGAGGGGCGGGCGTGCCAGCCGGTCCAGCATCGTCGTGGCGAGCCGGCCGACATCGTCGTCGGTGGCGGCTGCCGAGAGCTGTGGGCATGCCAGTCCGGCGTCGTGGGACGGAGGCTCTGAACGAGGCATTGACCGGGGCCGCTGAGCACTGGCGCGCCGCACATGAGGCTCGGCGGTCGCCGGTCCGCCGGGGCGGGTTCGAACGGGCTCGTGCTGAGGGGGAACTGCGGGCCGCGACCAGCGGGCCGAGCGTTAGTTAGTGAGCTTGGTCACCTGGCTCGTCTGGCGACGGCCCTCAAAGGTGCAGGATCGGGGCCAATGGTCGCGCTCAGCGGGTGGGGAAATGCCAAGGGGAGGGCATAGGTCGGACACCACTCGGCCCCGGGGTAGAGGCCGCTGGTGGCGGCCGGAGAAGGGGACACCGGTGCCCGGTCGTCGTGAGCTGCGAGAAACCGAGCGCACCATTGCCACCCTCGGCGCAGGCGTCTCGGTGTGCGACGGCGCAGGATCAGTGGCCCCGCAGGCGCGGCTTGCGGGCACCCTCTTCGCCCCGTACAGCTTCGTGACGGGCCAGGAAGGCCTGGAGCAGGGCGCGCACGTGGTCCTGCTCGGCCTCGTCCAAGAACACCGTGGCCTCGAAGAGCAGCCGCAGGGCCTCGTCGGCGGGGAGGCGTTCGTCGTCGCCGAACACCAGCGCGTCGGCGCTCACCGAGAGGGCGACGGCCAGGCGCCGCAATGCCCCCAGCGTGGGCTCGGTGGTGCCGGCCTCGTAGCGGCGCAGCTGGGTGACGTGCACCTCGGCCCGCTCGGCCAGGGAGACCTGGGTGAGCCCGGCCTGGCGGCGAAGCAGAGCCAAGCGTTCCCCGAACTCCACCTGCGCGACCGTAGCAGGCCCTTGCAACTCCACATGATATCTGATAGAATAGATAGTATCATGCAGAAAAGTTATTTGCAAGGATCACCAGCCACCGGTAGCTTCGTAGCCAAAGACCTGGCACCCGGGGCCAGCGACCAGGATGTGCTGGGCGCCGTGGTCGAGCACTACGTGCGGTCCCTGGCGGGCCGCGACAAGGCGAGGGGAGCACTGGCAGGGCTCGGCGTCGACGAGGAGACGGCTCGGGCTTTTCGGGTGGGCTACTCGGACCGCTCGCTCGGCCCCGCCCTTCCCGGCCGGCAGTGGAAGCAGGGTGCTGAACTGCGTTCCCAGCTCACCCGCCTGGGGGTCTTCCGACCTTCGGGCCACGAGCACTTCGTCGGTTGCCTGGTCGTCCCGGTCAGCAATACCAAGGGCGAAGTCGTAGGCCTGTGCGGCCGGCGCCTGGACCGGGGCTCGGTCGACTTGTGGGCCGAGGGGCTGCCGGGTGGGTGGTTCAACGCGACTGAGCCGTTGCCGACCGAAGTGGTAATGGCCGCTGACATTTTCGAGGCCCTCGCCGTCATCGGCGCCGGCCACCCTGACGTTTTGGCGCTCGCCCGTCCCGGGGGTCTTTCCCGCGACGACGCCAAGCAGCTGGCAAGCCGGGGCGTGCGCCATGTCGTCCTGCTGGGCCCGGCAACTGAACAGGCCAACGAGCGGCTCGGGCGGGCGGGGATCGTGGTGGGGAAGGCCGGCATGCACCTCCCCATCGCTGAGGTGCTGAGAGGGGCGACGGACCGGGCCGGTGCTCTGGCCGCCGTGCTCGCCGAAGCCGACGTAGCGGTTGCCCAAGCGCCCCGGCCGGGCCCCGTCACCGCTGGCTCAGTGCGGCCAGATGAGGCGGCGCCAACCGTCTCCGGCGATGCCTCCGAGCTGTACGTCAGCTTCGGGGACCGGCGCTGGCGCGCCCGGGGCGGCGCTCGTTCCCCGGTGCCAGGCTCATTACGAGTGGCGCTGTCGGTGACCGATGAGCGCTCGGGCCGCTTCCACCTGGACACGCTCGACCTCTACGCCGCCCGGGCCCGCAGCGCCTACCTGGCCGGCGCGGTAGCCGAGCTACGCACAGGGGTCGAGGCGCTGCGCAAGGAGCTGGCCGAAGTGATCTTCGCCGTCGAGCGGGCCCAGGCCGGCGAGGGCGACGAAGTTCCTGGCCCATCCGAGATGACCGAGGGCGAGCGGGCGGCAGCCATGGGGCTGCTGGCGTCGCCGGACCTGCTCGCCAGGATCGGTGCCGACCTGGCCTCGCTCGGGGTGGTGGGGGAAGAGACCAACCTGGTCGTGGCCTACCTGGCCACGATCTCGCGCAAAGCGGAGCGGCCCTTCGGTGTCGTAGTGCAGTCGAGCTCGGCCGCCGGCAAGTCCACCCTGGCCGATGCCGTGGCCGCCTTCGTGCCCGAAGAGGACCTCGTCAGCCTGTCGGCGCTCACGGCCCAGGCGGTGTACTACCTGGGTGCGGGTGACCTGGCCCGCAAGGTCCTGTTCGTCTCTGAAGAGCACGGCGCCTCGCGCGCCGCCTATGCCCTAAAGCTGCTCATCAGCGAGGGGCGCCTGGCCATCGCCTGGGCCGGCAAGGACCCCGACACCGGCCGGCTACGCACCCGCAGTTACGGCGTGGAAGGCCCCCTCTCCTTGCTCATGACCACCACGGCAGCCGAGGTCGACCCCGAACTGGCCAACCGCCTGGTCGTGCTCGGGGTCGACGAGGACCGGGCCCAGACTCGGGCCGTGCAGGCCGCTCAGCGCCGGGCGGCCACCCTGGAAGGCCTTGTCGCCCGGTTACGCCGAGACGACGTCGTGAGGCTGCACCGCAACGCCCAGCGCCTCTTGGACCCTCTACCCGTCGTCGTCCCCGGTGCCGAGGAGCTGGCCTTCCCCGACTCGTCCACCCGCCACCGCCGGGACCACCAAAAGCTGCTGTCGGTCATCGCTTCCATCGCCCTGCTGCACCAGCACCAGCGCCCCCAGGGCACGCTGGATGTGGCCGGCACCACCGTGCGCTACGTAGAAGCGAGCGCCGACGACGTCGCCCTCGGTGTACAGCTGTGCCAAGAAGTGCTCGTGCGGGCGGCCGACGAGCTGTCGCCCCCGGCCCGCCGGCTCCTTTCGGTCATGCAGAGCCGGACGAGCCAACACGCCGGCACTGTGCCGGTGCGCTTCACCCGCCGGGAGCTACGGGAACTGACGGGCTGGTCCGAGCACCAGGTACGGGTCGGCCTCGGCCGTCTGGTGACTTTGGAGTACGTTGCCGAACAGCGTGACCGTCCGGGACGCCGTCATACCTACTTATTGGCGGACGATGACAGCGCGGGACCGCGCGACGGCCCGCGCGAAGTGCGCGAGCCGCCCTCGCGGGTTGCTTTGGTCACTTCACCAGGGCGAACGGGCAACCCCGCGACAGTTGGACGAATTAGTAACGGGCCCGTCTCGCACGTAGCCAAAGGTGATGTACACCAAGGCGACCTGGTCGAGGCCCAGCGGTGAGCGCCGCCGCCGCCCGGCCCGGCTACGACCTGGCTGACGCGGTGGAGGACGACCTGGCCTGGCTCCTGGCCCACGGCTATTTCGCCCGCCACCGTGCGCATACGGCGCTTCGAGTTGCGCAACCTCACTGCGTTCCTGGCCGAGCTCGGTATCGCCGACGTGCCCAAGGTCAGCTTCTCGGCCCTGGAGTCCTACCAGCGCCACCAGTACCACCACCGCAAAGCTGACGGGACCCCGCTCAGCTTCCGCACCCAGTCCCACCGCTTGGTGGCGGTCAAGTTGCTCTTCTCCTGGTTGGTGCGCCAGGGACGGCTCGGCTTCGACCCGGCGGCCGCCATCGAGCTGCCCAAAGTGGAGCGGCGCCTGCCCGAAGCGACCCTGTCGGCCGAGGAGGCCGAAGCGGTGCTGGCCGGCCCCGACGTGACCACACCGCTCGGGCTACGGGACCGGGTCTTGCTCGAGGTCTTCTATTCGAGCGCCCTGCGCCGTTCCGAGCTGATACGGCTCCGCCTGGCCGACATCGACGGCGCCCGGGGCACGGTGTTCGTCCGCCAGGGCAAGGGGGCCAGGGACCGTTACGTCCCCATCGGGGAACGGGCCGTGGCTTGGGCCCGGCGTTATGTCGAAGAAGTGAGGCCCCGCCTAGCCAAGTACCCAGATGCCGGCGTGCTGTTCCTCTCGGCCAGCGGGGAGCCAATGTGCGCCGAGTGGCTGACGCGCACCGTACGGGCTTACGTGAAAGCGGGTGCCCCGGCCAAGAAAGGTAGCTGCCATCTTTTAGGCACTCAGCGGCCACCCTCATGCTCGACGGTGGGGCCGACGTGCGCTACGTGGCTGAATACTTGGGACATGAGAACCTTGAATCGACCAAGATCTACACTCGCGTTTCGGTCGAAAAACTCCGAGCCGTGCACCGGGCCACGCACCCGGCCGGGAAGTAACCCTCCCAGCTTTGGGACGAAAAGGGCGCCGGCGCGCTCGGGAGCGTCACCGCTCCGGCTGGCTACGCGACCGCGCGTAACGCGGGTTCGCGTAAGATAGCGGATATGCCCGTGGTGCCAAACCCCTTCCGGTACGGGTCGCCGGTCACAGGGGACAACTTTGCCGGCCGCAAGATCGAGCTCCAGGCGCTTATTGAACGGGTCACCCAAGGCATCAACGTCTCGGTCGTGTCCCCCCGGCGCTACGGCAAGACCTCTCTGCTGCTGGCCGCCGAGGCGACAGCGGGCCGGGCCGGCGTGGCCATCGTGCATGTGAACGTGCTTGCCCAGCCTGCGCCGGGCCGCTTCGCCAGCGCCTTGGCCACGGGCTATGCCCGCACCCGCCACCACCTCTTGCAGCGCGGTGCCGCCGCCATCGCGGAACTACGGGGGCGGTTCCGCATCGCGCCCATTTTCGAGGTCGGCGACGACGGCCGGCCCAAGCTGAGCTTCGCCCCGTCGCTGGCCGAACCCGACGCCATCAGCGTACTGGAGGACGTCTACCGGCTACTGGCCGAAGGCGACCGCCCGCCGGTGCTGGTGCTTGACGAGTTCGACAGCATCGTCGACATCGAGCCAAGGGCAGCGGACGTGCTAAAAGGCCTGGCAGACACGTACCCGCGCCTTTCACTGGTCGTCGCTGGTAGCCGCCGGCGCATGATGGAGCGCCTCGTGCATGTGCACGGTGCCCCCTTGTACGGCATGACCCAGCCGATCGCGCTCGGGCCTATAGACGCCCCGACGATGGCCCGCCACCTGGTCCGGCGGGCAGCCAGCGCCGGCAAGAAGATGCCGGTCGCGGTGGCCAACGCCATCGTGGAGCGGGCCGGCCCTGTCCCCAACGATATCCAGCACCTTGCCTTTGAGACCTTCGTCGTAGCGGGAGACGTCATTGCCCTCGAAGATATCGACGCCGGCATGGCCCAGGCCGTTGCCCTCAACGCCGCCACTTATGCGGACGCTTGGCACCAACGCTCCGCTGTGCAACGTAGAGTGCTCGCAGCTCTGGCCCGCGAAGCCACGCCGGAGCCCTTCGGGGGCAGTTTCGCCCGACGTACGGGCCTGGCACCGTCCTCGGTGCAGCGTGCCATTGAAGCGCTCTCACAAGATGATTGGGTGGTCGCTACCGAGGGCACTTGGTACCTCACCGATCCGTTCTTCACCCGTTGGGTAGTGTCGCTCGACCGACCATAGACCACGCAGCCTCGGCTTCCGCACCTCCGCCTTGAGCTGGCCGGGCAAGGCTGCGTCTGCGCCGTCTCTTGGGTCGTGAGAAGATGACAACGTGAGCCTGTGCGCCACGCGTTGCCACCGCGCTCGGTTGTCCTGCCGACGACGCGCGACCCCGCAAACTCCTGCGGACGTACCTGGATTTCCTGCTCCCGTCCCGCACCGGTCCAGCTCAGAGCAGCCGTGCACCGCCAAAGTACGTGGGAGCGCACGCGAGGTCTGTGTTGCCCGCTGGTATGACCCGGTGACGGGACAGTTCCTCTCTGTCGACCCGGAGTTCAACGCAACGCTGGACGCCTACGGGTACGCCGACGAGAACCCTCTGGACGGGACGGACCCCTCGGGGCTTGCATCGACTACCACGACGAAGAAGACGGCAACGGGGACGACGACCACCACAAAGATCACAACGAAGACGGGCACAACGACGGCCACCACCATCAAGACGGCCACTGGGACAACCACCATTACCATGACGACAACAACGAAGGGTTTGGAAACGACCGTAATAACCGTCGTACCTGTTCAGAAGACGACCACAACGAAAACTCCAACCGGCACGACCACGACGACGACTGCACCTCCAAGTCGTCCGACTGCTCCACCAGCAAGCGTTACACCGACTCCAACCAGTGGGACCACTGTCCCCTCTCAGCCGACGACGAACACGACGTCAGGGTTCGCTGCGCAATCGCAGTCTTTGGGAAGAATGGCATACGCCCTCGGAATCGCTGGTGGGCTGGAGATGGCTGGAGGCGGTGCGGCCGTGATACTGGGGACAGCAGGCAGTGACAGCACTTTGGTTGTGGCCGCTGGGTTCGCAGGAGGCACCCTGATGGTGGTGGGCGGACTGGTCGTCGCAACTGGGTGCCTAGTCATGCTTGCCCCCTTTGCCTCCCTCAGCTCCGTGGACCCGTCGGGGTTCTAGTGCCGTCGAGAATCCCCAACGAACGGCGCCGGCTCCTCGCAGTCGTCATGGCGCTAACAAGCTTCGTCATGTTGGCGCCGAGCATTGTTGTCGGGCTCTTGACAAGGAGCCTCGGTTGGGGCTTGCTCGCCTTCTTCTTGATTTGGATCGTGGGACTAGTGGTGATAGCGATCCTCTTGGCCGCAGTGAAAGGAACGACAACGGTCCACAAGGTGTTCAAACCAATGTTCCAGTCCCGGGTAATGTCTCGGCTGTTCCCTAAGCTTCCTCCGCGCGAATAGGGACGGTGGTACTGAAACCTCTACGGGGCCACCGACCAAGACTTCGACGGACGGTTCCCACGTTCACCACGAACCGGTTAGCAGGATAGGCGCCCAGGCCATCTGGGGCTGCCACACATTTCACTCGGCCTACGGGCCAGATGAAGACAAGCAGCGCCATCCTGGCCAAAGGCACCGGCCTGCGGCCGGCTGACGCCCCGACGTCGTCCTTCCTGGTCGTCGCCGGGTTGTCGTCGGCGCAGCGGCCCGAGCCATCACGGGACCGCCACGAGAGGTCTTGAGAGCCTGTTTTTTGGGCCGCGGCTCATTGGGGCCCCCAGGGCAACGCCCGTACTGCCAAACTGGTGGTCGTGACCTTGACGCTGCAGCACTACCTGGCTACGNNCCGGGGCAACGGGTCACCTGCAGCGGCTGTCGCTGGACTTCTACGAAAGCGAGATGGCCGGTCGGGTCATGACCCGGATGACCACCGACGTCGACCAGTTCGAGTCGCTGATCGAAGAAGGTGTCCTGACCGCACTGGTCTCAATGGTCACGTTCGTCGGCGTCGGCGTCGCCCTCATCTTGATCAACGCCGAGCTCGGACTGCTCACCCTGACCGTGGTGCTTCCGCTCGCCGTCGCAACTGTCGCGTTCCGTCGACGCGCCGCCCGCCTGTACGACGCCGCCCGGGAACGCATCGCGATCGTCAACTCCGCCTTCCAGGAGGCTATCTCCGGGGTGCGTGTCGCGCAGGCCTTCGTCCACGAATCCGAGACCGCGGCCCGCTTCCACGCCCTCGGCCAGAACTACTTCGACTCCCGGATCGCGGCTCAACGCCTGGTCGCCGTCTACTTCCCGTTCGTCCAGTTCCTCTCCGCCGTGGCCGACGCCATCGTGCTCGGAGCCGGCGCCGACCTCATCGCCCACGGGCACCTCACCACCGGGACGCTGATCGCATTCATCCTCTACATCGACATGTTCTTCTCCCCGATCCAGCAGCTGTCCCAGGTCTTCGACGCCTGGCAACAAACGACGGTCTCCGTCAGCCGAATCAGCGACCTAATGCAACTCGACACGCTGACGCCAGAGGCCGACGAGCCGGTCGCGGCCCGGCGACTGCGCGGGCAGCTGACTTTGGACAATGTTCGCTTCTCCTACCGACCATCCCCGTTGCAGGCTCGGCGCGCCGGCGAAGCATCGAGCAGGCGCGGCCCCAAGGACGCCCGCGACTTGCGTGCTGCCGACGCACTTCTGCAAAAGCTCCCCCAAGCGATCCGCGGCATCGACCTGCACATCGCCGCCGGGGAGACCGTTGCCCTGGTGGGCGAGACCGGAGCCGGCAAGTCAACTTTTATGAAACTCCTGGCTCGCTTCTACGACCCCGACTCCGGCGCTGTACGAGTCGACGGACAAGACCTGCGCACCCTCGACCTCCACGACTTCCGCTCCCAACTCGGCTACGTGCCGCAAGAAGCATTCCTCTTCAGCGCGAGCGTTCGCGACAACATCGCCTACGGGCGCCCTGACGCTACGGATGCTGACATCGAACGGGCCGCCCGCGCGGTCGGTGCCCACGACTTCGTCGCCGCGCTGCCCGGCGGCTACCTCCACGAACTCTCCGAGCGAGGCCGCTCGCTCTCAGCCGGACAGCGTCAACTACTGGCCCTTGCCCGAGCCGAACTTGTCGATCCCGCGATCCTGCTGCTCGACGAAGCTACCTCCAACCTCGACCTCGCCACCGAGGC
>PMWT01000066.1 GCA_003166025.1 Acidimicrobiaceae bacterium
TAAGACCACAGTGCCGACCAGAAGTGCCGGGGACCAGGTGGCCCAAGACCGTTCGGGGCCACCCGGTGTGCAGGGCTCACTCCTGCTCGCTGTCTAGGAACGGTGCGGTTCGACGGGCAGAGACGCCCGCTTGGTGAAGACCTTGCCAACCCAGGCGTCCACGCTCAGCCGCCCGGCGCCGAGAAGCACCACGACCAGGGCCAGGCCGGCCAGTGCCACGTTGATCTCGTAACCCGAACCGCCAGGACCGGAGACGACGCCGTTGCGAAAGCTCACGGTGACCATGGCCACCACCATGTCGAAGAACAGGCCGACGGCGGCCAACCGGCTCAGCAGGCCGACACCGACGGCGATGCCCCCGAAAAACTCGGTGATGCCGTTGAGCACGGCAAAGAAGGTCCCGGGGTGAAGGTGGGCGGTGGTCGAGAAAAACAGGGCCATCCGGTTGATGCCGGCGCCATGGAAGGCACCGAAGAGAGTACCGGCGCCGTGATAAACGAACAGCCACGCCAGGGCGACGCGAGCGGCCACCAGCGCGGCGTCGGCGACCGCCGGGGCCCGGCGTAGCTTCTCCAGGCGGGCCAGAGCCTCCCGCGGCGTCATCACCTTCGGCCCTCCGTCGTCAATAGACCGTCCAATGTCGAGCAACGGCGGAAGGGCTGGGCGAGCTGGGCGACGACGACACGGGCGAGGTGGGGCATACGGCCAGCCTGCTCGACCGGGACCGGGCGGCCGGCGATCCCGGTGAGAACGGGCGGACCGCCCAGGGGGAACTCCGCCCGTCGGGCGAGCTGGTCCCAGACGACGAGCACGAAGCCGAAGTTCACCGTGCCCCGTTCGCCGAGGTCGCGAGCGTGGTGCAGGCGATGGTAGGCGGGGCTCACGATGACGCGGCCGAGCGGGCCGAGGCGCCAGTTGAGGTTGGCGTGCGGAAGGGTGACGAGACAGCCGTACACAATAATCGCCCCCGCCGGCACGGCACCGCTGGCACCGAGCATGAGGGCGGGCAGCACCGCCGGGACATAGGTGGCGTGGGCCAGCGGGTGGGTACGGAACGTGGTGAGGACGCTCATGTCCTCCTGGGAATGGTGAAGCGCGTGGAGGCGCCAGAGCGTGGCGAACCGGTGATTGGCGATATGCCCGCACCAGTTCATGCCATCGATGGCCACCAGGGTGACGGCCACGACGACGGTCCGCGGCACCAGCGAGAGGCGCCCGAGGACGAGGAACGAGACGTGCCTCTCGATCTCGATGGAAAAACCTGTCTCCACGAGAGTGAGCAGCGGCACCACGGCGACGGCGAAAAGTACGAAATAACTGGCGTCCACCAACTGTGCCCGGGCGAGCAGCGGTCTTCGCACGGCCGGCCAGCGCTGCTCGGCGACCAGGAGCAGCACCACGACCACGACGAGGGCAGGTCCGGCCAGCCGGCTCCGGGAGGCGTCGATTACTCCCCAGAGGTCCCGGGCGGAAAGCAGGTCGGTAAGCCCGACGGTCGCCAACCAGGCCGTAAGCCCGGCCACCGACAAGACGGCGGCCCAGACGGCAGTACGCGCGCCGGCTGGCGCCAAGACCGGGCGCGTGACGGTTGTTTGCATCTGTTCAGTACGCGACGCCGGAAAATGGGAAGGTCGTGGAAGTCGTGGGCGCAGTGCCTCCGACCTGTTCCGGGACCGACGCCGGATGAGCCGGGTCGACCACCCACCAATGGCCGAAAGAGTCCTTTATGTTGCCCTTCACCTGGCCCACCCCGGTGTCGCCGGCAAACCGGTAGAGCGGGATGCCCTTATAGGTGACCTGGCGGGCACCACCCGCCCGGGTAATGGTCCCGAGGTGGCCAATGCCCCTGCCGACCGGGCTCTTCTGGCCCGGGGCCAGCAGGACGGGGGGCCAGTACCTCGCGCACTCGCCCACGCACGTGCTTTTGTCCATCGGGTCGCGGGCAAAACGGTAGACCGTCCAACCGCTCGAGAGGGCGAGGATCGCGCCCCAGCTACTCGTCTTCTCGACAACGATCGTCGTCGGCGGCCTGATGTTGGCAGGCCGTGCCGCCAGGACCGGGCCGGCAGCCAGGGCAATCGTCCCAGCCACCAGGGCCGTCCCGACCAACACCGGAAGTCGCCGCCCAAGAAGGCGACGGCGGGCATGGGCGACCAGTAGCGCCCCGCTTCGTCGTGCGTTCATGGCTTCCTCTGCTTTCTGGGCGATAACGGGGGTACGGGGGACGCACAAAAAACGATCATGGGGCCCCTCTCACCGCGACGGCCCCGCCCCCGGGACCTCATGCCGGCCGCGACGGGGGATGGCGGCCGATAGAGGCGACCGCGCCGGCCGCCCCCAGTCGAGAGAGATCCTCTACGGCCTCGATGAGCAGGGCTCGGAAGGTGGGGTTGGCGGCCAGGTCGGCCGGGAAGACCTCCCTAAGGCTCAGCAACGCCGCCACCGTGACCTCGGCCGTCGACTGCCCGGCCGCCACGGCGCGGAGGCGTACCGCCATGGGGTCGTCCAGGGGGAGGACGGCGCCATCGTCGCTTCTCCCGACGGTGACGAACCGCATCCAGGCGGCCACGGCCAGGCAGGCGTGACGGGGCACGTGACCGGCTCCCAGGCGCGAAGCGATCGTTCCTAGCAGGCGGTACGGGAGCTTCTGACTGCCGTCCATGGCGATCTGGATGGTCCGGTGGCGTAACGCCCGGTCGGCGAAACGCCCCATCAGCGCCTCTTTGTACGAGACCAGGTCGAAGCCGTGAGGGACAGTCAACGTCGGCGTGACGTCGACGTCCATGAAGGCCCGGGTGAAAAAGGCGAAGTCGGGCGAGGCGACGGCGTCGGCAATGAACTCGCAACCGGCGAGGGCGCCTAGGTAGGCCAGAGCGGAATGGCTACCGTTGAGCAGGCGCAGCTTCATCTCCTCGTACGGGGCCACGTCGCCGACGAGCGTCGCCCCGACCTCTTCCCATGCAGGCCGCGGCCCGGCAAAGCGGTCTTCGATCACCCATTGCGAAAAGGGTTCGGTCACCACCACGGCCCGGTCCTCGAGACCGAGCAGTGCAGCCGCATCGCGGCGGTCCTCATCAGTAGCCGCGGGCACAATACGGTCCACCATGGTGTTGGGGAAGGTCACGTTGTCTTTGGCCCATGACGCCAGACGGACCGCGTCTGAGCCGAGGCTCAAGCCACAGAAATCTTCTACCAGGTCCCTCAGCGTGTCCCCGTTGTGGGGCAGGTTGTCACAGCACAAAACCGTTAGCGAGGGTGCGCGACTGCGCCACCGGGCCTCCAGGCCCCTCACCAGTTGACCGATGACGGTCCGGGGCGGGCGGCCGCCGGCGTCAGCCAACACCTCGGGGTCGTCGGCGCGGAGACGGCCGTTGGAAGGGTCGGAACGGTAGCCCTTCTCGGTGACCGTCAGCGTCACGACGCGGGTCTCCGGGCGGGCCAGCCGGTCCGTCACCTTCTCCGGTTGCTCTTGCGCAACGAGAATGTCCCGGATGGCGCCAATAACACGGATCTTCGTGCCCTCGGCGCTACGCTCCAGCACGCTGTAGAGGCAATCCTGGGGCAGGAGCGCTTCGGCCACCGCAGGGCTTCGCTGTGTCACCCCGCAAATACCCCATGACGTCTCCCCGCTTACGGCCATGGCCTGCTGGGTATAGACGGCCTGGTGCGCCCGGTGGAACGCGCCGGTACCGAGATGGACGATGCCCACGGACAACGTTCTCGGGTCGGGGACGGGGCGCCACTCGACGGGGGCCCGGTCGAGCTGGTCGAGGCGTAGCCGCGGTACGGTCTGACCGGGACCGTCTTCGGACGTCAGCACGCGAGTCGAGGGTAGCGGTTGGCGGGCACCGACCGGTGGACACTTGTTCCGCCATTTCTCACAAGTCGTAAATCGTGCTGGGGAAAAAGAAAAGGAACCCCACGGGAAGCGCCCCTGGTAAAATTTGCGCTGAGGGGATGCGGTCCCGGTGTGGGCGGTTGCGGTTTTCTCCGTTGCTCTGGGCCAACTTTCGTCGCCTCTTCGTGTATTTAGCGCCGGAGGTGCCTCCAATGAGCGAGACGGTACGTTGCCGCGTCTTTGGTCGGCCAACGCTATGAACGGGCCTGGCAGCGCGGCAACGGCGGCCGCCCTGAGGGCCAACCTGGCCCTGCTAGGTGCTCTCGAGACCTACGGTGCCGGCCTGCTGGACATCATCGTCAACCTGGCGGTGACGACCGTTCCAGAGGCTGACGCGGCCAGCGTGTCCCTGGTGGCGCACGACGGCAAGCGGCTGGGAACGGCCAGCGCCACCTCGGCCGGCGTGAGGGTCGCCGATGAGGCCCAGTACCGGCCCGCGGGCGGACCGTCTGTCGAAGCCATCAGGACCGGCTCCGAGGTGGAGGTATCGCTCCCGGTACCTCGATGGGCGGCCTTCTCGGCCGTCGCCGCCGACCTCGGCTTCTGCTCGGTCTGGGCCTTCCCGCTCTCGCTGCGCCATAGGACGCTCGGCGCGCTCAACCTCTACTCCTGTACAGGGCACCACAACGACGACGAGGCCCAGTCGGCGGCCCAGTCGGNNGGTCGGCGGCCAGGTCGGCGGCCCGGGCGCTGGCCGGCCAGGCCGCCGTCGTACTGGCCAACGCCTCCTGGCTCATGAGCGCCGAGCTGTCCAACCGCCACCTTCGTGACGCTCTGGAGAGCAGGGACGTGATCGGCCAGGCCAAGGGCATCCTGATGGCTCGCCATGGTGTCAGCGCCGACCAGGCTTTTGAAGACCTGCGCCAGGCGTCCCAAGGCAACGGGCGCAAGCTCCGCGACGTTGCTGCGGAGGTCGTCGGGTCCGTTTCCCTGGGGCGCGTCAGCTAGTAGGCTCCGCATCCAAGTTGTCGCCAGCTTTCAAACCGTCCCCAGACCAGGAGGCTAAGAGTGCGCTTCAGGTGGTTCACAGTCGTAGCGGCTTCTACCGCCCTTGTGGCCGTCGGCGCACAAGCGGCGTCGGCAAAGGTCCCGCCCCAACAGATGACCCGGTTCCATGCGCTCGAGGTCGCCTTCTTCGGGCCGCAGGCCAAATGGAGCAACGCCCTCGAAGCGCTCGGCGCGAAGGCGACGGTTGCTCAAGTCTCCAAGCCCTGCCTCGCCTTCATCCCGGCTCTGAAGGCCTTCGACACCGGGCTGCTGAAAGTGGGGTTTACAGGCAAGACGGCGGCGGACGCGGCGGCCATAGTCGGCAACAATAAGCAGTTGATCGTGCTCATGAGCTCGATACACAGCCTCAAAGCGTTCGAGACCGGTTTCAGCGCTCTGGACACCAAAGATCTCCCCCTGGTGGGTGCGTTCGCCAAGGACCTTGGCATCCCGGAGGGAGACCTCTACACCTGAGCGGAGCGTACCTGGGTGCGCCACTAGCGCTCTAAAATGCGCGACACTTGTCCCGCATGACGTGGAGTGGCGCCCACCTTTTGTTCGCATGTCGCCGGCGCATTAGCCGGCGATACCACCTGGTTGTCGCGCTTGCTGTCGTTGTCGCGCTTGCTGTCGTTGCCTCTCTCGCCGTGCCGGCAACATCTAGTGCCGCCTATGCCGCTACGCCACCGCCGCGGACAAGCTCTTACTACGAGCGCAGTGCCAACCCCCTCGTCCTTTATCGGCAGGGCGAAGAGGCAGGCAGGAGCGATGCCCAAGGTATCGTGATCCTGGATTTCGGGCGACCCGCAGATAATGGCGTGTCCTATGGGACCATGGGCTTCGCCGGCCCCTTCATACCTTTCACCTCGATCGCCCGGGGCGTTGAAAATTACATAAGGGGCTACTACCGCTCCGCGCCCAGTTCCACAACCCTTGACGTGGCCGTCGGCACTAACAACAGTTGTGGCACCGGCCAGCCCTGCGGTGAGGGGACGGACATATGCGGGTGCCCGGACGAGCCCCCCGATTACGCCTTCTGGGGGTCGCAACTTGCCCTGACGGTAATGAAGATCGGCGCCTGGGCCACGGATCTGAAAGCCCGCGACGGCTACACGGACAACGTCAGGGTCGTCGCTGCCGATGACGCCGAGCCGGCGTACGACCCCGGCTACACCAATACCTACGACCTCCTGGAGGGCTATGCCCGGGCCGTCGGCGGCTCCTTCCCGGCCATGGTCGACTACGGTTCGGCGGAGGCGAGTTACTGGACGGAACACCAGCTCCTGCAGGTGGCCTACGGTTTTCGGCCCGACGTCCCGATGCCCCAGGTCTATTACGCCTCGGAGGCCGCGGATTGGGGCGCACTGCTGAGCTATGCCAAAGCCCGGCGCCGCGAGGTGATGACTATATTCGGGGTCCTGACCGAAGGCCGCGGCACCAACGGCCCGGAGGCCGCTTACTCCGACATGCTGCAGGCCATCTCCGGGGTTACCGACCAGCGCAGCATCCCGTGGTTGTCAACGATCCGGGGCCTGCCCCACGATCAATGACGCGCCGGTCCCAGGCCATGGGTGGCCGCGGCCAAGCTCAGGCCCGGAGCACGATGCCAAGGACGGCGGCGTAAAACACCAGACCGGCCGCGACCACCAAGGCGTGGAACACCTCGTGGTAGCCGAACACGGCGGGCCAGGGATCGGGCTTATGAAAGCTGTAGACCACGGCCCCAATGGAATAGAGCAAACCACCCACCATCAGCAGGACGAAAGTCGCCACCCCGAGCTGCGTCCACAACCTAGGCAGGACAGCGAGGGCTGCCCAACCGACGCCGACATAGACGGCCGCGGTGAGCCAATGGGGAGCTTCGAGCCAGACATTGCGGACGACGGCCCCGGCCACGGCCAGGCCCCAGACCACGCTCAGCAGGGCCCAGGCGGTGGTCGAAGACAGCCCGATCACAGCCACGGGAGTGTAGGTCGAAGCAATGGCCACCAGGATCATCGAGTGGTCCAGACGACGCATGCGGCGCTTGGCCGGAGCGGCCCAGTGGCCCCGGTGGTAGCAGGCGCTCGTGGCATACATCCCGGTGACCCCGGCGGTGTAGACGGCGACGGCCACCCTGTCCCCCGCCGACTTGGCCGCCAGCACGGCCGCCAACCCTAGAAGTGGGAACACCCACGCCGCGGCCTGGTGCGACACACCCCGCAGACGCGGCTTCACGGGCGCAGGGGCACTGCTGTCGCCGGGCTTGACGAGCGAGGTATTGGGCAGCGGGTCGACCATCGGCGCTTACTCCAAGGCGGAGTTGGCCCACCACAGCTCGATCAACGAGCGTTCCCCCGTGGTCAGCACACCTCCCTCGTCGAGCGGCAGACGGCGGTAGAGCACCAGGAGCAGAGCGAGTGCCGGTCCGGCCACGGTGGCACTGGGGGATCCCGCCGGGCCACCGACCTCGAAACCCTCGGGCAGCAAACTGACCGACCACTCCCGGCCCTGGTCGGTGGCCTGAAAGGACAACCGCTCGCCGTCCCCCCGCAGGTCCTTCACGCGGGACGAGAAATAGGCGGCACCACTCAGGTTGACCAGGAACTCATCGATGGCGTCGGCGGCCACGGCGGGCGATGCCGCCGGCACCAGGCCCAGGGCCAGTTCGACGTCGATGCGGTGCACAAGAGTCTCGTGCAGCTGCCGGCGAGACCAGAACCGGACGCGCTGATCGGCTCCCCAGGCCCACATGGGGGCGTCCGGGTCGGCGGCGCGAAGGGTCTGGACCAGGACATCGCCGCCGACCCGCAACCACTCAGCGGTCGGTTGCGCCTCCCCCAAGCCCATTTCGCTCGACGGGACCCGCTCATGAGCGCGGACGCGCACGAGGTGCTCGGCCCAGCGGTGCACCGTACCGAGGTGCACGGTGAGGTCACCGATCGACCATCCCGGGCAGGTCGCCACGGGCACCTCGAACGGACCTGAGCCGTCGGGCCCGCTATCGATCAGTCCGGCGAAACGCTCGACCTCGACGGCGAGCAGGTCGCAGTGTTCTAAGTGGTCCAAGCCCAGAGATCCTTCTGCCGCCTGCTGCCGCGTGTCCTCAAGCCGTCTTTGACGGCCCTTCCTGGCTGGCCAGAAGGTCCCTGATCTCCGTCAGCAGGGCGATGTCGGGAGGGACCTCATCGGCCGGGGGGGCCTGGCCCCGGGCGCGCCGCGCCGCCAAGGCATTGAGCGGGACCACCACGAAATAGTAGACGGCGGCGGCGACGGCGACGAACGTGATGAGGGAGTTAATAAGGTCCCCGTAAAAGAACTGACTGTGGTTGATGGTGAACGTCAGCGTGCCGAAATTGGGTTGGCCGACGATGGCGGCAATGATCGGCGTCAGGATGTCGGTCACGAACGCCTTCACCAGAGCGGCAAAGGCCGTGCCTATCACGACGGCAATGGCAAGGTCCACGACGTTGCCACGCATGATGAACTCTTTGAAACCCTTCAACACAGGACCGGCTCCTTTTCTATGAACTAGCCAACCATGCCTTGGACAATCTCAGCACGCTCTGCGGCACCTTGGCTACAGGAGGCTGCCCCCAGGGCCCGAAGTACGTATAAAGGGTACTTCCCTGTCCGATTTGGCTCAGCTCGACCGGCAGGGGCGCTGGCGCAGACTTGACGTAGATCGTTTCGATGACCTTCTCCTCCTCGGATAAACGTACACCTTGGATGCCAAGCACGGCCTGGCCCCGCACCGTCGTAGCTGGGAGAAAGCTCATTTCGCCGACCATGTCCAGGATCGTAGTGGCCGACGCGACTGTGAGGTAAGAGGACAAGTTCTGAAAAAGAGCACCGGAGCCGGCGGTGGCGGAGATCCACTTCCCGGCCTCCTGTTTCGCGGCCGCCGTTGTAAAGCCGAGTGACCCGCTGAGGGCGTTGATGTTGCCCTTGAAATAAACCGTCTTGCCGATCAAGGTCCAGTCCAATTTGAGGGTGATCTTGCCGGCGTGCACCGTGATCGAGCTCGTGCCGTCGAGCCGCCCGGCCTGAGTGACCTGGGTGTAGGAGTCCACGCCCTGGGTCATGGTCTGCCTCCAATCGAGCGCCCGCTGCCCCGCGACCGCCGAGATGGCTGAGGCGAGCAACTGGGCGGGCGAGAGGCCCGACGTCGTCGTGGGCGTCGACGTAAGCGGCGTCGAGGTAAGCGGCGTCGACGACGTCGTCGTGGTCGGCGCCGACGCCGTCGTCGTGGTCGTGGTCGGCGCCGCTTGGGCTGGGACGGCCCAGGGACCGCCCACCAGACAGGCCGCCGATAGACAAGCCGCCGATAGACAAGCGGTAGCCAACGCCGCCACAACCCTTTGCACGTTCACTCGCCGATCCTATGACGCTCGGGGACACGCACCCGCAGAGCTCTGGCGCGAAGGCGGACCGAAAGCGAGCGTCCGGGCGCAATGACATCACCGTCGAGCTGGCGGCACAGTTCGGTGGTCGAGCTCACTTCTATACGGGATCCTTGGAAGTGCTCCAGTTCCGGCCCGGTGCGATTACGACCACCCACGGTGCGCCGGGCGAGGACAAGCCAACCAACGACGCCGTGGGGGGACAAAACTCCCACGTCGAGGAGGCCGTCGTCGACGCGGGCACCCTTGAGGAGGTTGAAACCGCCGGGCAGCAAACCGACGTTGCCAACCACGACACAATGAGCGTCGCGCACCATAGGTGCGGCGCCGTCGACCTCAACGGTGATCTCGTGGACCGGACCGGCGAGGTGCGGTACTGCGGCCAGCGCGTAGGCGAGCCAGCCGAGGTAGTCCTTCAAGAGCTTTGGTGTGCCTTCGACCACGGCCGCGTCGATGCCCAACCCGGCCATCGCCACGAACGTCTGACCGTCGGCGTCAGGCACATCTACGTCCAAGTCCAGGCCACAAAAACCAGTGAACAACGCGCCGGCCAGGTCGGATGGCACTCCGAGGGCCCGGGCGAACAAGTTCGCGGTCCCGCGCGGGACGATGGCCAGGGCGATGCCGCTACCGGCTAGGGCATGGGCACAGGCCCTGACGGTGCCGTCGCCCCCGACGGCGAACACCAGCTTGTCGCCTGGCTGGCCCGCATAGACCTCGAGATGGCTGCTCAGCTCCGGACCGGTCTCGCCGGCCTCGGTCCCCATGAACAGTGCCTCCCACCCATGGCGTGCCGCAGCCTGCCGGCACCGGGCCTTGAGGAGCTCGACATGGCGGGCCCGGACCGGGTTGATGACGAAAGCGGCCTGTCTCATAAGCTCAACGATCTTCCCACCGACCGGGGCCCCGGCACCTCGGACCGCTCCTCTGGCGCGGTAGGGTCTGTCCCGTGAGGGCTGCGACTGAAAGCCGCCAGACCGTGCCGCCGCCTCAGGCGAGTTCTGGCGCGGCTCGGCCTCCCCGCCACGACCCCCGCGTCGACCCTCCCACCAAGCGGGACCGGCGCCGGTTGCTGGCATGGTTGGCGTTGCTCACATTGACACCGATCTGCATCGGGGTCGTGCTCTGGGCCGCCATCGGGCTGAACGGCAACTACCCGACCGTAGCCCCCCCCGTCCCCCGGGGTTGGCAGTCCGTAGCCGGCGTGTATGCCAGCTTCTCTGTACCCCATAGCTGGTCGCTCCAGCAGTTCATGAGCGACGCCGCCGGGGACGTGTACTACGCAGGAACAAGCGGCGGTGCGGGCGAGTCCGTGACCGAGGCCGACGTACCCCCCTCGCCCCGCGGCGCCCTGCCCCAGATCGTGGGGACGTTCCTCGGGGGGCATTACCGTGTGGTGTCGGTAGAGGCCTTCCGGCTGGCTGGCGCCGCGCTGTCCTGGCACTACCAGTTCCTTCTGGACGACGGTAAAAAGGGCTTGGGCACAATGGCTTGGGTGAAGACCACCGAATCGGAAGTCTGGCTCGTGGCCCTGCCCTCTTCGGCCACGGCCGAGAGGGTCCTGTCGACCCTGACCGTCGCTTCCTGAATGCTCGTCTAAAAACTGTCGGCCTCATTAACATCACGCCGCAAAAGCCTGTAGCGTCCCTCAGCAAAGGGCTCCCGAGGAGGCTCACGGTTGGCTAGCCAGGTGGCCGATTACGAGATCACGAGCGTCGTGGCCGATGACGGGCCGCTCCCGTGCCTGCGGGCGCGCCGGCCCGCCCGGCTGGGCGAAGGCCCGGACCAGGTTACGATCTGGGTCCTAGGCCCGTTGGCCCGCACCGCGTGGGAGGTGGCTCGGGCCAGGCTGGCATTAGCGGCCGTGCGAGCACCGGGCCTGCCCGACTGGCTCGAGGCCGGCGTGGGCGAATATGGCCAGCGCTCGGTCGTGTGGACCAGCGCCACCACGCCGGTCGTCGCTACTCTTGCCGCTCCGCCTACCGACCTAGACATGCCGTCTCGCCTGCGGGCTTTGGCCAGCGCGGCCCGTGGGGCACACGCTCTACACGAGCACGGCCAGCTTCACGCGGCCATCTGCCCTCAGGCCATAGCCCTGACGGCACCCGACCAAGCCGTCCTCTCCACTGCCGGCTCAGCCGTGGGCGGGGCTATCCTTTCCCCGCCATCCCTGGCTAACGGCGACCAACCCCTGGCACAGATCGGTTACCCTCCCTTGGCCTACGTGGACCCTCAACTCCTAAGAGGCGAGGGGGGACGCTGGTCGGACATCTGGGCATTGGGGGCGACCGCCCACTACGCCCTGACCGGGGCGGCGCCGTTCCCGGGCATCGAAGACCTGCCCGTGGTGCAGGCTCTCTCCCAGTTGCTGACGGCTACGGCGCCGGCGCGGCGCGACGTGCCCGCCGCTGTCTCTTCTGTCGTCGCCGGCTGCCTCGCGCCTGACCCCGCGGACCGCCCCGCGACGGCCGAGGAAGTGGCCAGGCACCTCGAAGAGGCGGCCGCCAACTGGTGAGGCCGACCAACTGGTGAAACAACTGCCCCTGATACGAACCCAATCGTCGCTTGACGTACCCCTGGAGGTAACGCTGCGTGGCTGACAAACTCGAGGTTGTGCCGGGCCCTGGCCTGGTGGCGCGCTTTGGCGACGTGGAGATCTGGGCCGGCCCGCAAGCAACGCCGTTGTTGCAGTCACACCTGGTGAACGAGGCGCAGAGGGCCAGCCAGTCAGCATCTGGCGGCGACCAGCTGGCAAACTCCTTCATCGCCATCCTCCAGCGCGGCGACCCCGAGCCACAGGCACCCTTCGCCGTGGTGGGGCCGGGGGCCAACGGGCTCACCCTGTTCCTGCATGGACCGGTCCAGGCCTGGGACAGTGGCCGCTGGCTGGCTCCTCAACCCGTGCCCGGCTGGATGGTCACTTCCATCGGCCGGCCGTGGCCGTTGATCGTGCTGCCTTACGGGTCCCACCCGCCGCCCCAAAGCCAGCAGGGCAATCCTTTCGACCTGGTGACTGGGGCCGTCCCCGGGGCCGGGTTCGTCCTCTTGCGCCCACCTTCGGCGACGCCGCAGACGGGCGGGGCCTTCCAGACTGTCGGCGCCGGCCAACCCGCCCAGGCCGGCCAACCAGCCCAGACGGGCCAGCTAGCCCAGGCCGGCCAACCAGCCCAGACCGGCCTCTACGCGCCAACGACGGGAGGCCCGGTCGCCGGCACCCCACCTTCGTGGCAACCCGTCCCTGGCGGCCCCGTCCCNNCCCGTCCCTGGCGGCGGCCCCGTCCCTGGCGGCCCCGTCTCTGGCAACCTGGCGTCCTTTGCCCAGAGTTCGCCGGTCGCCTCGCCGGCAGCACCGCTGCCCCGTGCCCCGGGCCCTGACGCAGGGGCGCCGGTCGACCTGCGTTTCGTTGCCTTGTCGGGCAAACCTCCCCTGCGGCTCGCCTCAAACGCCGTGATCCCCGGCAGCGACCGCCCCGAAGTGCCTGGTGTGCGCTGTGAGAAAGGTCATTTCAACCATCCGAAGGTGACGAACTGCCTGCGCTGCGGGCGGCCCATACCCTTCGGCGCGCCGCCGTCCAACGGCCCTCGACCGTCCGTGGGCACCCTCCTGGCCGACGACGGTTCGGTGTGGGGCCTGGCCCGTGGCTGCCTGATCGGCACCGAGCCGGCGACCGCAGCCGAGGTCCAGTCGGGCGCGGCTCAGGCCATCTCCATGCGCTCGGGAGCCAACCACTCCATGGGGCCGGTCCATGCCGAGGTCCAGATCCGGGGCTGGTCAGCCTTCGTGGTCGACCGGGGCGCGGAGGGTGGCACGTGGCTGCAAGGGCCGGGCTCCCAGGGATGGGACAAGCTCGGCCGCAACGAGCAGCGGGAACTCGCCAACGGGTCGCACGTATCGTGCGGGGGCAGAGTCCTCACCTACCTGTCGGCCTGGCCGACCTGAAGCGGCGCTGAAAGCCCGGACAGCTACTAACCGAGCAGCTTTTTGAACTTCGGGCACATCACGCCGACGGCCGCAGCAATGACAACCCCGAGGTCACCAGGGGGTAGGGTGACGTTGCCTTCCACGAGTGGCAAGCGGTCTCCCAGCTCCTCTACGGACGCCCCAGAGGCGAGGTCGCCGCAAATGGCCTGCCCCAAGCTGATCAGCTGGGGCCCGGTCCGATAGCCGCCGATGCCGGGAGCCTGGCTGTAGACCGAGTCAAGAAAAGCTTTCTCGGACTGGTCACTGATGACGGCATGTCGGCCGCAACCGTCCAAAAGACCCCCCCCGGCGAGCACGACCGCCGCTACCATGGCAGCGACCAGCCGGCGGGACGGCATAGGCCGCATCATACGACCTAGTACTTCGGTGCGCGCAACGTGGCCGCATAGCCACCGGCCGGGGCCTATCATCCATCAGGAGGGCCAGGGACAGGTGGCTTCGGGGGAACTGCAGGGACAATGCCCGTAAAGAGCATGTACGAACGCCTGGGTGGCATGAGCTTTTTCGAGGCGCTCACGCAGAGGTTCTATGCCAAGGTGGCGACGGACGAAGTGCTCCGCCCTCTCTATCCGGAGGATCTCGATGGCTCCCGCCAACGGCTCTGCCTGTTCCTCGCCCAGTTCTGGGGCGGTCCCCGCGCCTACGAAGAGCTGCAGGGCAGTCCCCGCCTGCGCGCCAGGCACGAAGGTTTTCGGATCGGCGCCCGAGAGCACGACGCCTGGTTGCAGCACATGACGGCCGCCATGGAAGAGGTCGGCCTCGGGGCCCTGGACGAGACGCAGCTGCTGAGCTACTTCAAATCCGTGGCCAGCCATCTCGTCAACACCCGCGACGACGCCCTCGACCTCGACGACGGTGAGACCTGCCCGGTCCCCGGCCCGGACCACCCGGGACCGGCCCAGCTCCCGATCGACAAGCGAGGCACCTGACCGAGCCTGAGCCTTGAGAAGTTAGCCTGCAATGATTGTCGAGGTTCCTCCCGCTCAAGCCGACCGGACCGGGTACACCCGGGAGGAGCGCGTCGGCCGGCCTCCCTCCCTGCACTTCTGGCGCGTCAAACGGAGGCGGGACCTGGTCGCTGAGAGCCGCGGAGCCGGCCCCGCCGTAGTTCTCCTGCACGGCCAGCCCGGCTCGGCCCGCGATTGGGGCCTAGTGGCCGGTGACCTTGCTCGGGACCACCGTGTCATCGTCCCGGACCGCCTGGGCTACGGGCTGACCGGCGGGCCTGCTGGAGGCTTTGCCGCAAACGCCAATGCCGTGGCCAGGCTCCTAGGCTCGCTCGGCGTGGCCGAGGCAGTCGTCGTCGGGCACAGCTGGGCCGGTGGCGTCGCTATAGAACTGTCCCTGGACTACCCGGGCTCGGTTACCGGCCTGGTCCTCGTCTGCTCGGTGGCACCCGGAGACCCGCCGGGTGCTACCGACAGGCTGCTGGCCGTCCCCCTGGTAGGCACGGCCCTGGCCGCTACAGCGCTCAGTACCGCCGGCGGTGTGCTCTCCTGGGGCCCCACCCGCGCCTTCGCCGATTGGCGGATGCGGGGCCGCTCCGAGGAACAGCTGGCCGAGCTCGCCCGTTCGTGGCGGAGACATGCCACCTGGACAAGCTTCGCCGTCGAACAGCGCGCTCTGGTCCACGAGCTGTCGGCGATGGCACCCCGCCTCGCTCATATCTCTGCACCCACCGTCGTGCTGGGGGGCAGCATGGACCGGGTCGTCCCGGCCGCGGCGGCTCACCGGCTGGCGGGCGCCATCCCGGAGGCCAGGCTTGAGATGGTGCCGGGTGGTGGCCATCTGTTGCCTCAGCTCCAACCCGGGGCGGTCGCATCGGCCATCCGACGGCTGGCCGGTCGAACCTAACGACCAGGGGGACGCGCCCTATTCGCTGCTGGTGCTTAGGACGGGCTTTCCTTCGAGCGCGGCTGCCAGCACCCTGGCGGCATTGATGAACGCCACGTGCGTGAACGCCTGGGGGAAGTTGCCAACCAGGCGGCCACGGCTCGTGTCGTACTCCTCTGAGAACAGCCCGACGTCGTTGGCCACGGCCCTCACACGTTCAAATATCGCCAAAGCCTCTTCGGTCCGACCGAGCAAAGCCAGGCAGGAAACTAGCCATAGCGAGCACGGGAGAAAGGTGCCCTCCTGGCCAGGCAGGCCGTCCACACCGGAGTCGTTGCGATAGCGGATCACGAAGCCGTTCACCATGAGCTCGCGTTGGACAGCCTCGATGGTGCTTACGATGCGGGTGTCGGAGATGGGCAGGAAACCCATCAGAGGCGCGAGGAGGATGCTGGCGTCCAGTTCGGTAGAGCCGTAGGCCTGGGTGAAAGCACCCACTTCTTCGTTGAAGCCTCGCGAGCACACCTGGGCGTGGATGAGGTCGCGCACCTCGCGCCAGCGCTTGACGGGCCCCTCCAGGCCGTCGTGCTCGACGGCCCTTACCCCCCGGTCCATGGCCGACCAGGCCATGACCCGCGAGTAGACGAGCGGTTGAGGGGGGCCCCTCAGCTCCCAGATGCCCTGGTCCGGCTCGTCCCAGTGCTCTTCGACGAACTCGAGCAGAGCGCGCTGCAGGTCCCATATGGCACCGGCGCTGCCGACACCCTGAGAACGGGCGACGTCTATGGCCACCATCAGCTCGCCGTAGATGTCCAACTGGAACTGCAAGGATGCCGCGTTGCCGACCCGTACCGGGCTAGACCCCTCATACCCGGGCAGCCAGTCCATCTCCAGTTCGGGCAGGCGCCGCTCCCCGGCGACGCCGTACATGATCTGCATCTGCTCAGGGCTCCCGGCGACGGCCCGGACAAGCCACCACAACCAAGCCTCCGCCTCATCCCGGCACCCCGCCTCAACCAGGCCGTCTATGGTCAGAGTGGCGTCTCGTACCCAGCAGTACCGGTAGTCCCAGTTGCGGGTGCCCCCCAGGGCTTCGGGGAGCGATGTCGTAGGCGCCGCCACTATCCCGCCGGTGGGGGCGTACGTAAGAGCCTTAAGCGTCAGCAACGACCTCTGCACGAGGGCCTCCCATTGCCCGTGCACCTCGACCAGCCCTGCCGACCAGGACTCCCAAAAAGCCAGGGTGTCGGCCAAAGCGCCCTCGCTGTCGACGTCCCTACCCTGCTCCTCGTAAGACAAGGCCCAGTGCAGGCGGAAGTCGAGGCGGTCGCCCTCGTTGACGACGAACTCCGCATCGTGGCGCATATGCTCGCCGCGAAGAGGAAAAGGGGACTCCACTTCGATGGCGTCCGGGCCGGCAACCCCCCTTATCACGTTGCCGTCTTGGAGGACCCAGGGGACCTGTGAGCCGTACTCGAAGCGGATGATGAGCTCGGTGACCATCTCCACGGAACCGTGCACACCTTCGACCCTGCGGTACACGCGGGGCCGGTGGTGCCTGGGGGGCATGAAGTCCGTGACTCGTACGGTGCCGGACGGCGTGTCCCATTCCTGCACCAGGACCAGGGTGCCCTTGCGGTAGGAGCGGCGGGTGGCCGGACCGGCCCCCTTGGGCGCCACCAACCAGCGACCGTGGTCCGGTGAGCCGAGCAGGGCGGCGAAGCAGGCGGCGGAGTCGAAGCGCGGCACGCACAGCCAGTCCAGCGAACCGTCCCGCCCCACCAGTGCCGCCGTATGGGTGTCACCGATCAGGGCATAGTCTTCGATCCGCTGGCTCACGCGGGGCCAGCATAGGAGGCGTCAGACGGACAAAAACCGGCGCACGGCAAAACCCGAGCCGCCGGCGCCCACAAGCGTACCCAGGGCGACCACGAAGATCCCGGTCAACAAAGCCTCGTGCGAGCTGACGTACAGCGGTTGGTCCGGGACCAATGGGTTGCTGCCCGTAAACGAGGCCAGTGTGTCGCGGGCCAGGTAGGTGATGAAGAAGGCGATGAGCGCGCCCACCAGCCCCTCCACCAGGCCCTCGAGCATGAACGGCACCCGGATGAACCAGTTGGTAGCCCCAACCAGCTTCATCACCGCCACCTCACGCCGGCGGGCGAAGATGGCCAGCTGGATCGTATTGACGACGAGGGCTATCGCCCCCAGCATGACGCCCCCGGCCACCACCAGCGCCACGTTGCGCAGGGTGGCGAAGCGGGCCAGCTCCTCCTTGATGGCCTGGCCCGGGTACCCGACGTTGAGGACACCGGGCTGTTTGTTGAGTTGGCTCGCGAGCTGGGCGACGTTCTGAGCTTTGGCGGGGACGCAACGGAAGGAAGGCGGCATCTTCTGTACCGTCATGACCTTCAACATGTCGGGCTGGCCGCTGAACATCGACTTGAACTCGGCGTAGGCCGCCGCCTGGTCGACGAAGTGGCACGACCTGATCTCCTCCGGCACCATCCCAGCCAGCTGCTGGCGCAACCCGGTGATCTCCTGGGCGCTGGCGCCGGCGTTTATGAAGACGACGAGCTCAACCCCGCCCTGGTACTGGACCGTGGCCTGGTTTATCGCCTGGCGCATTATCAGCACGCCGCCCAGCGCCGTGAGGGAAACAGCCATTGTTACGACGGCGGCGACCGTCATGACAATGTTACGGACCAGGTTGCCCCCCGTTTCGCGCAGTACGTACGGGCTTGCGAACGACACTCGTGCTCCCCGGTTTTTCTGTGTAAGCCGCCGGCCGCCTACGCGTCTACCATACCGTAGACGCCTCTGGCCTGGTCCCGGACCACTTGCCCTTGATCGAGCTCGATGACCCGCTTGCGCATGGCGTCCACGACGTCCTGCTGGTGCGTGGCCATCACGACGGTGGTGCCGTACTGGTTTATGCGTTCCAAGAGGCGCATGATCCCGGCCGTGGTACCCGGGTCGAGGTTGCCCGTGGGCTCGTCGGCCAACAGGATGAGTGGCCGGTTGACGAAGGCCCTAGCCACGGCTACCCGTTGCTGCTCGCCACCCGAGAGCTCGTTGGGGCGCCGGTCCATCTTCTCGCCCAACCCGACCAGCTCGAGGATCTGGGGCACCTGCGAGCGGACGAAGTGCCGCGACCGACCTATGACCTCCAGGGCGAAGGCGACGTTCTCGTACACGGTCCGCTCGGGCAACAGACGGTAATCCTGGAAAATGCAGCCGATGTTCCGCCGCAGGTAGGGGACCTTCCACGGGGCAAGCGTGCCTACCTCTTTGCCGGCCACCCAGATCTCACCTTCGTCGGTCCGTTCCTCTTTCGTGACAAGGCGCAAGAACGTCGTCTTGCCAGAGCCTGACGGCCCGACGATGAACACGAACTCACCCCTCGGGATGTCCACTGTGACGTCCCGCAGGGCGGCGATGGGGCCCTTGTACGTCTTGGTGACGTGATTAAAACGGATCATGTCCCTCGGCCGCCGGCACGAGAACTCGGGACCGGCACTGCACTGAGCATAGCTCTCACGGCCTCCGGTTACACTCAAGCGGCGCGGAAAGACCCCATGACCTGCTCATATACCTGGACAGTCTTCTTGGCGACGGCCTCCCAAGTGAACTCGTCCAGCGCCCGCCGGCGTCCGGCGGCGCCCATTCGCCTTGCTAGCTCAGGCTCGGCCAGGAGCTGGTTGACCCGCTCGGCGATGCCACGGGAGAAGGCCTCGGGGTCCTTGGGGCTGCCGAACTCGTCCCCGCCGGTCTCGAAAGGCACCAGGATGCCGGTCTCCCCGTCCACCACGATCTCGGGTATCCCCCCCACCGCCGTGGCCACGACAGGCACGGCGCACGCCATGGCCTCGACGTTGATCAGACCGAAAGGCTCGTAAATGGAGGGGCACACGAAAACGGCGGCATGGCTCATCAGCTGGACCAGCTCGGACCGAGGAAGCATCTCGTCGACCCATACGACACCCTTGCGCACCCCGCCCAGCTCGTCCAGCTGTGCCCGCACCTCGCTCTCGATCTCGGGCGTGTCCGCAGCGCCGGCGCAGAACACCACCGGGGCGGCGGCGTCGATCGTCTTGGCCGCTTGAAGGAGGTACGTGATGCCCTTCTGACGCGTCACCCGGCCCACGAACAGTACGTACGGCGTCCCGGGATCGAGACCGTGGCGCTTGAGGCTCCCCGTGGCCGGATCGGGGAAGAACTCATCGGGGTCGATGCCGTTGTGAACGACCTTCACCCTCTCGGGAGCTACGGCCGGGTAAACGCTGAGGACGTCGTCGCGCATGGACTGGCTCACCGCTATTACGGCATCGGCGCTCTCGACGGCAGTGCGTTCGACCCAGCACGACAGGCGGTAGCCGGCGCCCAGCTGCTCCGCCTTCCATGGTCGCAGCGGCTCCAGGCTGTGGGTCGTCATAACGTGGGGGACTTGGTAGAGCACCCGCGCCAGGTAGCCGGCAAAATTGGCATACCAGGTGTGGCTGTGGACCAGGTCGGCACCGGCGACATCGCCAGCCATGCGCAAGTCGGCTGAAAGACTGCGCAGAGCCGTCCCCTTCCCGTCCTTGGCCAGGGCTTCCCACGGCTCGTAGGCCCCCGCCACCAAAGCGTCCTGGCGCGGGGCACCGAAGCAGTAAACACCCACGTCGACCAGGCCGGCGAGATGGCGCGCCAGGTACTCGACATGCACGCCCGCTCCTCCGTACACCTCGGGGGGGTACTCCTTGGTGAGCAGGGCGACACGGCTCACACGACGACCTTTTCGCCCTTACCTATAACCACGATGCCGCGGCCCGAGATGGTGAAATGGCTGGCATCGAGCTCAGGATCGGTGCCCACGTGCACTCCCGGAGCGACGACCACGTTTTTGTCGATGATGGCGCGGCGCACCACGGCTCCCTCGCCTATGCGGACGTTGTCCATGATCACCGAGTCTTCGACGAGCGCCCGTTGGTCGACCTTGACGCCCGGGGAGATGATCGAACGCCTCACGGTGCCGCCGGAGATGATCGAGCCGGCCGACACGATGGAGTCGAACGCCTGGCCGACTCGACCGTCGTCCTCGAAGACGAACTTGGCCGGAGGCAGTTGGGGAGGGCTCGTGAAGATGGGCCAGTCGGTGTTGTACAAGTTGAACGCCGGCTGCACGGCGACCAGGTCCATGCTGGCGTCGTAGTAGCTGTCGAGCGTGCCGACGTCACGCCAATAACCCCGTTCGACCCCTGTGCACCCGCGGACGTCGTTGGTATTGAAATCGTAAAAATGGGCCTCGCCGCTCTCCACGAAACGCGGGACGATATCGCCGCCCATGTCATGGCGGCTGTTCGAGTCCTGCGCGTCCTCCCGCAAGGCGTCCACCAGAGCGGCGGCGTTGAAGACGTAGTTACCCATCGAAGCGTAAAGGTGCTTCCTGCCTGCCGCTAGCTCAAGGGGGTCTTGGGGCTTTTCGACAAAACGGTCGATGACCGTCCCTCGGCCGGGTTCGACTATGCCGAAACCGTGCGCCTCGGCGGCGGGCACCGCTATGGCCGCCACCGTCGCCGCCGCCCCGCTCTCGATGTGCTGGCGCAGCATTTGGCTCGGGTCCATCCGGTATATGTGGTCGGCTCCAAAAACCAGGATGTAGTCCGGTCGCTCATCGCCCACGATGTTCAGGTTCTGGTAGATGGCGTCGGCCGAGCCGGCAAACCACCAGGGGCCGCGGCGCATCTGGGCCGGGACGGTTGTCACATAGTTGCCGAGGAGGGTGGAGAGCCTCCAGGTGCGGGAGATGTGCAGGTCAAGACTGTGGCTCTTGTACTGGGTCAGCACCACGACCCGCAGGAAGCCCGCATTGGCCAGGTTTGATAGGGCGAAATCGATCAAGCGGTAGTGGCCCCCAAAGGGGACGGCGGGCTTGGCACGGTCCAGGGTCAGAGGCAGGAGGCGCTTGCCCTCACCCCCGGCCAGGACCATCGATAGGACGCGCGGCACGGTCCTACGCTACTTGTGCCAGAACGGCCCATGTGCGTTCAGCACGGACTTTCTAGCAGCTTGAGCAGCCGCTAAAACCGCGCCTACTCAGCCGGCGCAGGGTCACCCCCGCCGCCACTCGTGGCCCCACCGAGGGTACCGGTACCGAACGTGCCGGGGCTACCGAGGCGGTCGCCGCCCAGGGCGGCCGACGCCCCGTCTCCGCCCCCGGGGTCACCATGGCCAACTGCCACCCGCTCTAATGGCTCGTCCTCACCGTGGCCGTCGTGCCCATTGCCGTCGTGGCCATTGCCACCGTGGTCGGCGCCCAACGTATGGTAAGCGCCGTGCGCGTCGCGGGTGATGATCCCGCCGACCGGCCGCTGGATCGGGTGGACCTTTCCGCCCTGGAGCAGTATGCAGACCCGATAGGCCACCAGGCCTCCCACGATCGGCCCGATGAAAGAGCCGTACTGGAGGATCTCGATCAGCCGCTCGAAGGAGATTTGCAGGCCGTTGCCAATAACGTCGGTGGCGCTGGCCAGCGTCAAGTCGACGAAGAACAGGAGGGCCGCCACCCCCAGCGAGGTACGCAAGGGCTTGTCGCGGGGGCGGTCAAGCAAGTTGTGCTCTCCGTAGTCGGCGTACAGGCGCTTGTCGAGCCAAGGCCAGGCGTAAATGACGGTGAAGACGAGGCCGGGCAGGAGTATGCCGGGGAAGAAGGGGTTGGCGATCTCGTGGCCAAAGCTGCGGAACTCCCAGTGCGGCCATAGGCGCATGGCGCCGTCAAGCCATCCCACGTACCAGTCGGGCTGGGTCCCGGCGCTTGAGCGTGCCGCCTCGTACGGGCCGAAGACCCAGATGGGGTTGATCTGGACCAGACCGCCCAGGCCGAAGATCACAGCGGCCACGAAAGTGAGCAGCGCCGTAGACTTGATCGCGTACTGGGGCCAAAGCCGGCTGCCCACGATGTTGTGCTCGGTCTTGCCGGGGCCGGCGAAGTCGGTGTGTTTTTGGTGCCAGAGTATGGCCAGGTGCCCGCCGAGCAGGCCCGCTAACAAAAGGGGGAACAAAAACTCGTGGATCAGGAACAGCCTCTCGAAAAAGACCCCCGAGCCGGGGAAGGCGCCACCCCAAAGGTTGAAGGCCAGCCACGAGCCGATCAAGGGTATGGACTGGATGATGGAGAACACGACCCGCAAGCCTGAGCCGGAGAGCAGGTCATCGGGGAGCGAATAGCCCGAGAAGCCTTCCAGCATGGCCACCAGCAACAGCGTGACGCCAATGATCCAGTTGATCTCGCGGGGCCGGCGGAAGGCGCCCGTGAAGAATATACGGCCCATGTGGAACGTGATGGCGGCCATGAATATGACGGCCGCCCAGTGGTGGGCCTGGCGCATCACCAACCCGGCGCGCACGCTGAACGAGATGTTGATGACCGAGGCGTAGGCCTCGGTCATGGACTGGCCGTCCAGTGCCTTGTAGGGCCCGTGGTACACGACGATGGCACTGGAGGCGTTGTAGAACAGCGCCAGGTAGATGCCCGTGGCCAGCAGGATGACGAAGCAGTACATGGCGATCTCGCCGACCATGAACGACCAGTGGTCCGGGAAGATCTTGTCCAGGGCCGACCGGAGCCATTTTGACGACCCCAAGCGGTCGTCCGCCCAGTCCAGCGCCTGCTGCTCGAGTTTCGCCCGCTTGCGGGCCGCCGACCGTTCGGCCATGTTGCTCATGCTCAGTCGCCTGACCTGTTCCAAAAACCGGGCCCGACGGGCTCGATGAAGTCGCTGCGGGCGATCAGGTAACCCTCGGCGTCGACGAGCAGGGGAAGCTGGGGCAGGGGCCGGGAGGCCGGGCCGAACACCGGTGAGCAGTCCTGGAGGATGTTGAAAGTCGACTGGTGGCAAGGACAGATGAGCTGCATGGTGAGGACGTTGAACAGGCTCACAGCGCAGCCGGCATGAGTACAGATCTTGGAGAAGCAAACGATGCCGTTAGCCCCCGAGACCACCTCGAAATCGGCCTGGCCGCGGCGGGCCTGGATGGGCGCTCCTCCGATGTTGAGGACGACCGCTCCCGAACTGGCGTCGTCTATGTAACCCTCCGGGAACACCGTGAGGAGCCCGTCCACCATGACGTCGTCAACGTGCAGCGCGTTGCCGTCCTCGGTGACCAAGCGCGCCCCCGGGTACCACTTCGTGTGGTAGAGAGCGTCGCCCGGACGGATGCCGAGTGAGGCGAGCGGCCATATGGCGGCGATGCCGAAGATCCCTCCCACCGGCACCAGGACCTTCTTTAGCAAGAAGCCCCGCCGGGACAGCATCGCCTCGGTCCCCCGCGACAGCGACTCGACGATGGCGGCCCTCTCCTCTGGGTCGGAGACGTGCCCGCCCCGGCTGGCCGTAATGTCATGACCTGGCAGCAAAAAACGCGCCCACAGCACCAGGCCCGTCCCCAGGCTGGCGAAGGCGAGGAGCAACAACGCCCCCTCGTACTGAGCTTGGCCACCGGTCCAGTAGACGATCATAAGGCCGATCCCGCACACCGCCGTAATGCCCCAGAAGGCGGCGATGATGTACTCCATCCGCCGGGCTTTCCAGGGGTCGTCGCGCAGCGGGAACCAGGTGTCGTCCTGGCCCGGGGGCACGTCATTGGGCCACGCCGTGTGCCCGTCGGCTCCGTCAAGGTTGTCGTGGGTGCCGGTGAAGACCCTCGGCAACTGTTCTGCTGCGGTCCCGGTTTCTGCCATCGGGCCCTCGGCTATCCGGTTTTCTGCCATCGGGCTATCCCCTGTTCCCGATCAGCCGGGCCACTAGCAGCAGGACGCCCAGCCCGAAGATGACGCCCACGAACCCTTCTGGGACGGGGCCGAAGTTGGCGATCCCCAGGCCGCCGGGATCCTTTGTGTGGCTCAAGTTGTACACATAGTCGGCGATGGCGGACACCTGCTGGTTGGTGAGCTGGCCCGGGCCGAAGTTGGGCATGGGACGGGGACCGACCCTAATGGCCTCGGCTATCTGAGTCTCCGTCGCCTGGCGCACGCTGGGCACCACGTAGCCATGGCTCAGCATCCCGCCTGCCCCCGAGGCGTCGTGGCACTGGGCGCAGTTCAGAAGGAACAGCTGGTCGCCCTCTGAGAGGGTGGGGCAATCGCTCGTTTGGTTGCTGCACGCCGGAGTGACATCAAGGATCCCGGGCCCAGGCGTACCGTGCTCGACGTCCAGGGCGTTGATGTAGGCGACAATGTCGGCGATCTGGGCCGGGTTGAAGTAGGGCGTATGCGGCTGTGGCTCTAGGTTGGGAGAGGCGAGGGGCATGCGCCCGGTGGAAAGGAAGAAATCGACCGCCGCAGGGCCGACGTTCAGTAGCTCCGGCCCTTTGGACCCGACACCGCCGATCCCGTGGCAAGAAGCGCAGTGACCGTTGTAGAGGATCTGGCCTGCCTGGATGTCGACCGGGCCGGTGCTGACCGGCTTGGTCTGGGCGGGGGCCGAGCCAGTCCACACCAGCACAGCGAAGACCACCATCGCCGCACCTACTAGCGCGCCCGGTCCCAGCAGCGTCCGGCGCCGTCTTTTTCCCTGGTCGCTGGGAGCGGTCATTTGGTCGATGGGAGCAAGAAGATCATCGCGTACAGGGCAACCCAGACGACGTCTACGAAGTGCCAGTAGTAGGAGAGCATTTCTACGTGCGGGGCGCTGCGGTGCCCCCCGAAGCGGATCCGCGGGTTGAGAGACCGCAGGTACATGAAGACCATGGCGGCCAAGCCGCCGAGGACGTGGAGGAAGTGGATGCCGGTTAAGAGATAGAACGCCCCACTGTACGCGCTCTGCTGGAGCGAGAAGTTGCGCGTCGCATAGTCGACGACCTGCATGAACTCGAAGATGGCGCCCAGGGCCCATGTAAAGGCCAACCAGACCCGGAAGCCGGCCAGGTTGTTGCGGTGGACCTCCCGGACAGCGAGCTGCATGGTCCCCGAGGACAGTACGAGTACGACGGTCGCCACACCGACGGTCTTCGGGTCGACGACATCGTGGAACGGTGGCCACACGGGGGTGGCGGCCCGGAGCGTCAGGTAGGCGGCGAACAGGCCGCTGAAGAACATCAGCTCGGAGGCGAGCCAGACGATGGTGCCGACGTTGACCAACGCCGGTCGGTAGTCCGCAGGGCTTATCGGCTTGGCCGGGCTCACGGGCGGGGCGGCCGTTGTGCTAATCGACATGACCCCTACTTTCTACACAAAGCCGAGGGTGTAGTCCCAATCACCTAACCTCCGACGTTCGGGCAGCCGAAGTGAGGCCTGCCCGGCGCCCCCCGCACCGGACGCCCCGGAGCACGCCCTACTGTGGGCCGGTGCCCACGGAGCCCCGACTCACAGCGCTCGGCGGTGTGACGACATACCGGTACGACAACCCTGACGCCGCCGTCCTGGAGGTCTTCGACAACCCGCACCCGGCCGCTACCTGGGCCGTCTGCCTGCTATGCAGCGAGTTCACCTGCCTGTGCCCGGTGACCGGCCAACCCGATTACGGGCGCCTGCACATCGGCTACGTACCAGGTCGTCTCTGCGTCGAGAGCAAGAGCCTGAAGCTGTACCTGATGCGCTACCGCAACCACGGCGCCTTCCATGAAGACTGTGTGAACAGGGTGGCAGACGACTTGTGCGGCAGGATCTCGCCCCGGTACCTCCGTGTCTACGGGGACTTCAACCCTCGCGGCGGCATTGCCATACGGCCGCTCGCCGTCAGGAGCGCCCGCGACCTGGACGAGGGCGAAGAGCACCGGTGCCTCTCGTTGCTGGCTCAGGCGGCCACGTACGAGCGCGGTTGATGCTCTACCTGGTCAAAGAGATCTTTTACACGCTCCAAGGCGAGGGGGCTCATGCCGGCCGTCCCGCCGTGTTCTGCCGCTTTACCGGCTGCAACCTGTGGACCGGGCACGAGGAGCACCGCTCCCGAGCGGTGTGCCAGTTCTGCGACACCGACTTCGTCGGCACGGACGGCCCCGGGGGTGGCCGGTTCAGGTCCCCTGAGGAGCTGGCGGGGGCGGTGGCGGCGGCCTGGGGCGCCCCGCGCCACGCCCGGGCCGAACCGTACGTCGTGTGCACGGGGGGCGAGCCGCTGTTGCAACTAGACGCTCCGGCCGTCGACGCCTTCCACCGGGCCGGGTTCAGCGTCGGCGTGGAGACCAACGGGACCCGGGAGCCCCCGCCCGGGCTGGACTGGGTCTGCGTCAGCCCCAAAGCGGGGGCGGCATTGAAGCTCGACCACGGCCATGAGCTCAAACTTGTCTACCCGCAGCAGGCGGCGCCGCCCGAGGCGTTCGAGGACATGAGCTTCGAGCGGTTCTCGCTCCAGCCGATGGACGGCCCGGCACGGGAGAGGAACACGGCGATGGCCATCGGGTACTGCCTGGCCCACCCGCAGTGGCGCCTCAGCCTACAAACGCACAAGTACCTGGGGATCCCCTAGGGCACCCGGTACTTGACCTCCCACAGGCACAGACCGTGGGGAGGGGCCACCGGCCCGGCCGCGGCTCTGGCCCGGGCCGCCAGGACAGAGGCTGTCTCACCGGCCTTGCGCCGGCCGGTGCCCACCTCGACGAGAGTCCCGACTATTGAGCGCACCATCTGGTGGCCAAACGAGGCCGCCTCGATCTCAAACTGGTAGCGACCTTCTCCCAGGTCAGACCACTCGGCCCGCAAGACCCGGCGCACGATCGGGCCCGGCCGGCCTCGTACGGCGTGGCAGAACGATGAAAAGTCATGAACGCCCAAAATGGCATCGCAGGCGGCCTGCATGGCGCGCAGGTCGAGAGGCACCCCCACATGCCAAGAGGTGAGAACCGTGAACGGGTCCGGCCACGGAGCGCCGGAGAGACTGTAACGGTAGGTGCGGGACAGGGCCGAACGCCGGGCGTCAAAGCCCGCAGAGGCCCACTCCGCCACGCGCACCGAAACGTTGGGCGCCAGCATCTTGTTGACGGACCGCTGGGCCCGGTCGAGGTCGGCACCGGCGTCAATGTCGGTGGTCACCACCTGTCCCCAGGCATGCACCCCGGCGTCGGTACGTCCGGCGCAGGTCAGCACTACGGGGTGCCGCAGGGCCCGCTCCAGGGCACCGCCGAGGGCACCGGCGACCGTGTACACACCGCGCTGGGCGGCGAAGCCGTGAAAAGAGGTCCCCAGGTAGGCGACGAGCAGACGCACCCGACGCGCCGCCAAGGGCCCGGTAACGGCCCCCGTCGCTACCACTGCCGGGACGGAGGTACCACCAGCCGGGATGTCAACCGGGAACAGCGTGCCGGCTACGGTGCCGCCCGACGGGGAAGGGCTCAGACCTGTTGTAGGCGTGGCTGACCCCGGCGGGTCAGACGAGCTCGATGCGGGCCATGGGGGCGTTGTCACCGTGCCGAGGCCCGAGTTTTAGGATCCGGGTATAGCCCCCGGGCCGCTCGGCGTAACGGGGCGCTATCTCGGCGAAGAGCTTGTGGGCCATGTCTTTGTCACGGATGAACGCCACCACCTGGCGGTGGTGCTCCACGCCACCCTTCTTGGCCTTGGTCAGGCACTTCTCGAACGCCGGTCGCAAGGCCTTGGCCTTGGCTTCGGTGGTGATGAGGCCCTCGGCCGCGATGAGAGAGGCCACGAGGTTGCCCATCATCGCCTTCTGGTGGGCGGCGTCGCCGCCGAAGCGGCGGCCTTTCTTCGGACGACCAGGTATACCAGCCACAGTTATTGCCCCTGCTTGCCACGGAGCGAGAGACCTCTCTCGTCCAGTTTCTGGAGGACCTCATCGAGCGACTTCTGGCCGAAGTTGGTGATAGCCAAAAGGTCGTCTTCGGTCTTGGACACAAGCTCTCCCACCGTATTGATCTGGGCCCTCTTCAAGCAGTTACGAGGGCGCTCGGAGAGATCCAGCTCTTCGATGGGCAGGTCGAGATCCGGTGAGCCGGTGCCGGCACCGGTCACCTCGCCCAATACAAGGCCTTGCGGCGATTCGCTCATGTCGGCGACCAGGCCGAACAGCGACCGCATTGTGCTCCCGGCCGACGCCAGAGCCTCGCGGGGCGTTATCGAACCGTCGGTGGTGATGTCGAGGACCAGGCGGTCGTAGTTGGTGGACTGCTCCACCCGGGCCGGCTCCACGGAGAACGACACCAGGCGCAGGGGCGAGAAGATCGAGTCGACGGGGATGACGCCGATCGTCGAGGACCGCTTGTTGCGGTCCGCCGAGACATAGCCCCGTCCCCTCTCCACGGTGATGTCGCAGGCCAGGCGACCCTTGGCGTTGATGGTGGCCAGGTGAAGGCCGGGGTTGAGGATCTCGACGTCGGCGGTCGTCTGGATATCACCGGCAGTCACAGCGCCCGGGCCACGGGCATCGAGGCGCAAGGTGACCGGCTCATCGCTCTCCACTCGCAGGACAATGTCTTTGAAGTTGAGGATGATGTCGGTGACGTCTTCTTTGACACCGGGCAGCGTCGTGAACTCGTGCAGGGCGTCGTCGAAGCGCACCTGGGTGACAGCTGCGCCCGGTATCGATGACAACAGCGTGCGGCGCAGGGACACCCCCAGGGTGTGCCCGAAGCCAGGCTCCAGGGGCCCGATGGCAAAACGTTGACGATTGTCTTCTTCTTCGCCGAGCGGTTCGACGGCAGGGCGTTGGATGATAAGCATTGCGGCTGCCCTCCTGGCAGAGCGTTACTTTGAAAAGAGCTCGACGATCAGCGATTCACGCACGGGCACGTCGATGTGCTCGCGCATGGGCAGGTCGCGGACCGTGACCTCAAAACCTTCCCCCCCGGCGTCGAGCCAAGGCGGGATCTGACGACCCAGGGTATCGAGGTTGTGACGGACAACGATCATGCTGCGCGTCTTGTCTTTGAGCGAGACCACGTCGCCTCGCCGCGCCCTGTAAGAGGGGATGGTCACACGCTTGCCGTTGACGAGGACATGGCCGTGGCGGACCAACTGACGGGCCTGGGAGCGGCTGGCACCCCAGTTGGCCCGGAAGACTACGTTGTCGAGGCGCAACTCGAGCATGCGTAGAAGGTTCTCGCCGGTGATCCCCTGCTGGCGGTTGGCCTCCTCGTAGTAGTTGCGGAACTGCTTCTCCAGGACGCCATAGATGCGACGCGCCTTCTGCTTCTCTCGCAGCTGGGTCAGGTACTCGGAGCCTTGACGGGCCCGGTCCCGGCCGTGCTCCCCGGGTGGGTAGGGCCGGCGCTCGATCGGGCACTTCATCGAGTCGCACTTGGGGCCCTTTAGGAACAGCTTCATCTTTTCGCGCCGGCAGAGGCGGCACACCGGACCGATGTATCGTGCCATTCGCTCAGACCCTCCGGCGCTTCTTGGGACGACAACCGTTGTGGGGTATGGGAGTGACGTCCTTGATGCCCGCGACCTCGATCCCGGTGTTCATCAGGGAACGGACGGCCGTTTCACGACCGGAGCCCGGACCTTTCACCAGCACGTCGACCTTGCGTACCCCGTGCTCCATGGCCCGCCGGGCACAGGCCTCGGCAGCCAACTGCGCGGCGAAGGGCGTGGACTTGCGCGACCCCTTGAAACCGACGTTGCCCGCGGAGGCCCAGGCGAGCACATTGCCCTCCAGGTCGCTGATCGAAACAATGGTGTTGTTGAAAGAGCTCTTGATGTGCGCCACTCCGTAAGCGACGTTTTTGCGCTCGCGGCGACGAGGACGCCGACCGCCGGGCTTGGGTTTTGGCATCTTCTAGTGCTTCCTTAGCTTCTTTTTGCCCGCCACGGTCTTCTTCGGGCCCTTTCGGGTCCGGGCATTGGTATGCGTCCGCTGGCCCCGCACCGGAAGACCACGCCTATGGCGAATGCCTTGGTAGGAGCCGATCTCGATCTTGCGCTTGATGTCCTGGGCCACGTCGCGGCGCAGGTCCCCTTCAACCTTTAGGTTGGCGTCGATCCACGCCCTGAGCTTGGCCACTTCCTCGTCCGTGAGGTCACGTACCCGGGTGTCCCGGTTGACCCCAGTGGCCGTGCACACCTGGTTCGAGGTTGTCCGGCCGATGCCGAAGATGTAGGTGAGAGAAATCTCGAGCCGCTTCTCTCGTGGGATGTCAACCCCCGCGATACGGGCCATGCGCGGGCCTCCTAACCCTGCCGCTGCTTGTGGCGGGGATTGTTCTTGCAGATCACTATGACCCGGCCATGCCGGCGGATCACTTTGCAGTTGTCGCACATCGGTTTGACGCTGGGGCGTACTTTCACAGGGTCTCTACCTCGGCTAATAGGGGTTTCAGGAAAAACCCCCCTAGAGCGGCCTTGCCCGTTGAGGCAGGCGTTGGGCGTCGGTGGACGCACTCGCCTAGCCCCGTGGGGGACGGGCTTAGATGGTAGCGCACGCAGGCCGTACCGTCCAAGCGTAGCCTGGCCGGGTGCCGCCCGTCCGAGTGCCGGCCCTCGCGACCTGAGCCCGTCCGGGCAGCGGCGCGGCTCAACCGGGGACGGTCAGGACCTCGGGACCGTCGTCGGTCACGGCGATCGTGTGCTCGAAATGCGCCGACAGGCTCCCGTCCACCGTTACCACGGTCCAGCCATCGTCCATCACCACCGTCTCTTCACCACCCACGTTGACCATGGGCTCGACAGCGAACACCATGCCGGTGCGCAGCTTGGGGCCCGGGGTGCCGGGCCAGTAGTTGGGGACGGCGGGGTCTTCGTGCATCTGGGTCCCTATGGCGTGGCCCACGTAGCCCTTCACCACCGAGAAGCCGGCACCCTCGGCCACCGTCTGGACGGCGAGGCCCACATCGTGGAGACGGTTGCCTTCGACTAGTTGGGCTATGCCCGCTTGCAGCGCCTCTTCTGTCACCCGTATGAGCTTGTCGACCTTGGGTGGGACTTCCCCCACCGGCACCGTCACCGCCGCGTCACCGTGGTAGCCCTCGATGATGGCCCCGCAATCGAGCGAGATGATGTCTCCTTCCTGGACGACGTACGGGCCCGGTATCCCGTGGACGATGACATTGTTGGGGGACGTGCAGATGACCGCGGGAAAACCGTGATAGCCGAGGAAGTTGGAACGCGCACCTCGCCGTTCAAGCACTTCGCGGGCCAATTTGTCCAATTGCGCCGTCGTCACCCCCGGCCTGACGCCGCCGGAAGTGACTTCCAGCATCTCCGCTACCACCCGGCCCGCCTTGCGCATCTTGGCTATCTCGTCGGGCCGGCGCCTCATGTCCCCAGGGTACCCTTGCCCTTGCTCTGGCTAGCGGCGCTCTTTTGACCGGCAGCCTTGGCCTGGCGGGCCCCCTCCACCGCGGCCACCACGCGGGCTGTGACAGCGTCCACATCGCCGACAGCATTGACCGCGACCAACAGGCCACGTTGCCGGTACCAGTCGATGAGGGGGGCGGTGGTGGTCTCGTAGATCTCGAGGCGGCGGCGAATGGCGTCTTCGGTGTCGTCGTCGCGCTGTGCCAGTGACCCCCCGCAGGCGTCGCAGGAGCCGGGCACCTTGGTCGGGTTGTCGACAATGTTGTAGGTGGCGCCGCACTTGGTGCACACGCGTCTACCCGCCATGCGTTGCAGCACCTCCTCGGTATCGGCCTCCAGGTCGATCACGATGTCGATGCCCCGCAAGCTGGCCATTTCAGCCAACGCCTCGGCCTGGGCCACGGTGCGTGGGAAGCCGTCGAGGATGAAACCGGCGGGTGCACCGGGCCCGAACAGGTGCTCCCTGATCACGCCCACGACAACGTCGTCGGGCACGAGCTCGCCCCTGTCCATATAGGACTTGAGGGTACGCCCGAGCTCAGAGCCACTGGCAGCTGCGGCGCGGAACGCATCGCCCGTCGAGACGTGGGGCGGCCCGTAGGTGGCCGATAGGCGGGCGGCCTGGGTCCCCTTGCCCGACCCCTGGCGCCCAAGGACCACCATGCGAAGAGTCGCGTCCGCGGCGGGCTCGGCCATTATCGGAGGAACCCTTCGTAGTTACGCAACATGAGCTGGCTGTCTACCTGCTGCATGGTCTGCAGGGCCACGCCGACGGCGATGAGCAGCGTTGTGCCGGCAAAGGGGTAGTTCTGGATGTTCCAGATGGCGAGGAAGATCGAAGGGAGCAAGGCCACCAGGGCCAGGAACAACGCCCCGGGGAGGGTGATCCGGTAGAGGATGTTCTGCAAGTGGCGCTCGGTGGGGTACCCGGGCCGGATGCCGGGGATGTAGCCGCCCTGTTTGCGTATGACCTCCGCCTGCTGGTGAGGGTCGAAGGTGATGCCGGCATAGAAGTAGGCGAACACCAAGATGAGGCCGCCGTACAAGAGCACGTAGACGATGTTGCTCGGCTGTGCCAGGTGGGTGCTGATCCATGTCTGGACGTCCTTGCCCCAGCCCGTGCTGGGGAAGACGTTGGATATGAGGATCGGGAAGTACAGGACGGAGGCGGCAAAGATGATGGGCACCACACCACCGGTGTTGAGCTTCATCGGGATGTAGGTGCTTTGGCCGCCGTACATTCGGCGGCCTACGACTCTCTTAGCGAAGGTCACCGGTATCCGGCGTTGGCAAAGCTCGACGAACACGATCGCCACCAGGAAGAACAGGGCCAACGCCACCAGGAACGTGAACTTGGGCCAACCAGCCGACTTGAGCAGGGCGTCGCCCTGGGTGGGCAGGCCGGAGATCACGTTGGTGAAGATGAGCACTGACATGCCCTGGCCGATCCCCCGCTGGGTGACGAGCTCGGCCAGCCACATGACGACCACGGTGCCGCCGGTCATCGTGAGCACGATCAGCAGGACCCGGGGGACGGTGAAGTCCGGGATGAGGTCCACGTTGAGCGGCGTTCCCCCGATCAGTCCCCCGCCGCCGTTGTGGAAGGCGTAGGCGAGCCCCGTCGACTGCATGATGGCGAGGGCGATAGTCATGTACCGGGTGACCTGGGTGAGCTTGCGCTGGCCGCTCGGGCCCTCTTCCCGCCATTGTTCGAACTTGGGGATGACCACCATCAGCAGCTGGATGATGATCGAGCTGGTGATGTAGGGCATGATCCCGAGGCCGAACACCGCCATCTTTGTCAGGGCGCCGCCCGAGAAAAGGTTGAGGTAGGCGATGACGCCGCCCTTGTTGGCCGCCGAGGCGAGCGACTGAACCGCATTGAAGTCGATCCCGGGGCAGATGATGTTGTCGCCCAGCCGGTAGACGGCGATGATGAACAGCGTGAAGATGATCTTGTTACGCAGGTCCCCGATCAGGAACGCGTTTTTCAAGTTCCGGATGCTGGTAGGTATTGGCATAGCGGCGGTCCCGAACTACTCCTGTGTCCCAGTGGGCTGTGCCCAAGCGTCCGCGGAAGTCATTCTCGGTCCCCAGTCCTAGCAGTTCCCGGCTACCGACTGGTGAGCGCGTTGCCCCGGGCGGGCGGTCGGCCATGACCGAAAGGCGGCGGCAGGATCTCCACCGAACCGCCCGTGGCCTGGATGGCGGCCGCGGCCGAGGCCGAGAACGCGTGGGCGGAGACGTTGACATGCCGGGTGAGCTCCCCCCGGCCTAGGACCTTGACGAGGCCCTTCTTGGCCACGAGCCCAGCCTCGCGCAAGACTTCGGGATTGACCTCAGACGAACCGAGTTGCTCGATGGTCTCGAGGTTTACCACCACATACTCGACCCTGAAGGGGTTCTTGAAGCCCTTCAGCTTGGGTATGCGCTGGGTCAGGGGCAGCTGGCCGCCCTCGAAACCGGGTTTGCTCTGACCGCGGGCCTTGTCGCCCTTAGTACCGCGACCCGCCGTCTTGCCACCTTTGCCGGCGATGCCGCGCCCGACGCGTCGGCGCGGCCGGGACGAGCCCGGAGCGGGCTGAAGATCGTGGACTTTCACTTACGTGCCCCTTTACGTCGTATGGTTCGCTCCGGTACCGCCCCTTCGTGGGGGGCAACCTCGACGAGGTGCGTCACCCGAGCCACCATTCCGCGAATTTCCGGGCGGTCCGGCAGGACCGCTGTCCGACCGATACGGCCAAGGCCGAGCGCGCGCAGCGTGCCACGGTGCTTGGGCGTGTTACCGATGCCCGACCGGACCTGCTTCACGTCGATGTGGCCCTCGGCCATCACGCCACCTCCGTGGGCATGTGCGCGGCCCGCTGGGCTTCGTTGTAGGCCCGCAGGACACCACTGGGAGTGATCTCCTCGGGGGACAGGCCGCGCCGACGCGCTATCTCGTCGGGGCGCATGAGCGCCCGCAGGCCGGCCATGGTCGCCTGGGCCACGTTGATGCTGTTGGACGACCCCAGCGATTTGGCCACTACGTCGCGCACTCCGGCGAGCTCGAGGATGGGCCGCGCCGCACCTCCGGCTATGACCCCGGTACCGGGAGCGGCCGGCTTCAGCAGGACTCGCCCGGCACCGGCCTCGCCTATGACGGGATGAGTTATGGTCGACCCGGCCAAGGGCACCCGGCAGAGGCTCTTCTTGGCCTCCTCGATCCCCTTTTGAACGGCCAGGCCTGCCTCTTTGGCCTTTCCGTACCCCAGGCCGACGGTGCCGGCGCCATCCCCGATCACCATGAGAGCGGCGAAACTGAAGCGGCGGCCGCCCTTTACGACCTTGGCTACACGGTTGACCTTGATCGTTCGGTCCTGGTATTGCTGCTGCTCGGCCATCTGCCCTAAAACTCCAGTCCGGATTCTCGAGCAGCGTCAGCCAGAGCGGCGACCCTGCCGTGGTACATGAAGCCGCCGCGGTCGAAAGCGACCTTGGTCACCCCGGCCGCTTTGGCTCTTTCTGCAACGAGCTTTCCTACGGCCGTCGCCGCGGCGCGGTTGCCGGTCGGGCCGGCGGCGCGTACAGGGGCCTCGAGCGACGATGCAGCCGCAAGGGTGCGCCCAGAGACATCATCAATGACCTGGGCTACAACGTGCTGGTTGGAGCGGAAGACGGCGAGACGCGGGCGCGCCTCGGTGCCGTGTACCTTTTTGCGCACACGGAAGTGCCGCCGAGTACGAGCGCTCTGCTTGTCCTTTACGTTGCTCATATGGTCCTCACTTCGCCGCCTTGCCGGCCTTGCGCCGGACCACTTCGCCTGCGTAACGCACGCCCTTGCCCTTGTAGGGCTCAGGCGGGCGGAGCTTGCGGATCTTGGCTGCCACTTCGCCCACGGCCTGCTTGTCGTTGCCGCGCACGGTTATGCGGGTGGCCGAGGGCGCCTCGAAGGTTATCCCCAAAGGAGCCTCCACCGTGATGGAATGGCTGTAGCCCAAGGCCAGTTCGAGGGTCGTAGGGCCCTTGGGCGTCACCCGGTAACCGACCCCTACGATTTCCAGGTCCTTGGCAAAGCCATTGGTCACGCCCACGACCATGTTGCTGACGAGCGTGCGCGTAAGCCCGTGCAGGGACCGACTGCGCCGTTCGTCGTCGGGGCGCTCAACCACGAGCTCCTCGCCCTCTTGGCGCACGGTTATTTCCCCGGCCACCTCGTGGCTGAGAGAACCGCGCGGTCCGCTGACGGTGACGGAGCGGCCCTCGAGGGCCACCTTGACACCGGAGGGGACCGGCACTGGGGTCCTACCTATACGAGACACGGGATGCTCCTCGACTCAATCAGAACCATCATCACCAGACGAAACAGAGGATCTCGCCACCGACCCGGCGCTTGCGCGCCTCGCGGTCGGTCATGAGCCCCTGGCTGGTGGACAAAACAGCAACGCCGAGCCCGCCGAACACCCGGGGCAACTTGTCGGCCCCGGTGTAGACGCGCAGGCCGGGCTTGGACACGCGCCGTAGCCCCGAGATGGTGCGAGTGCGGTCGGAGGCGTACTTCATCGTCACTTCGAGGAACCGCCCCGGCCGCTTGTCATCGCTCACGACCTTGAAGTCCGAAATATAGCCCTCCCGCAGGAGGATGGCGGCAAGCGCCTCCTTCAGCTTGGAAGAAGGCATCCGAGTCGTGTCATGGTGGGCCACGTTCGCATTGCGCAACCTGGTCAACATGTCGGCGACGGGGTCAGTCATCGTCATGGCGCAGCCTCCTACCAGCTCGACTTGGTGACGCCTGGGATCTCGCCGGCGTGGACGAGCTCACGCAGGCAGATACGGCAGAGCCCGAACTTGCGCAGCACGGAATGCGGCCTCCCGCATCGCCGGCACCGCGTATAAGCCCTGACCTTGAACTTGGGTTTGCGCTGCGACTTTATTACCAAAGCCTTTTTGGCCATGTCGTCCTTGCTCCTAAGCCTGGCTCAGGACTGGTTCGAGAGGGGAACACATCAAGCGGCACCGTCCTTGCGGAAAGGAAAACCGAAAGCATCCAACAGGGCACGCCCCTCGGCGTCCGTCCGGGCCGTGGTCACGATGGTCACGTCCATGCCTCTGGGGGCATCAATCTTGTCGTACTCGATCTCGGGGAATATCAGCTGCTCGTTGACGCCGAAGGTGTAGTTGCCGCGTCCGTCGAAACCCTTCGGCGACAAGCCCCGGAAGTCACGTATCCGGGGGATGGCCAGGGAGATGAGCCTGTCGAAAAACTCCCACATCCGGTCGCCCCGCAGGGTGACCTTGGCCCCGATAGCGTTGCCCTGGCGCAACTTGAACGCGGCGATCGACTTCTTGGCCTTGGTCACGATGGGCCTCTGCCCGCTTATCACGGTGAGGTCCCTGACGGCTCCCTCGAGGAGCGAGGCCTGGGCCACGGCCTTGCCTACGCCCATGTTAAGCACGATCTTCTCCATGCGGGGCACGAGCATCGTGTTGGCCAGCCCCAGCTCGTTCTGCAGAGAACCACGGATCTCGCTCGCATAACGCGTCCGCAACCGCGGCCTCTCGCTGGGGCGCGCCGGCTTCCCGGGAGCCGCTTTGACAGCTGCGCCCGCCCGAGACGAGGCACCGCGGCCCGAAGGTGCGGCGCCCGGAGGCGTCGGCCGCCGGGTAGCGGTGGCCCTGCTCGCGGAGCCCTTGCTGGTCTTGCCGCCCGCCTTACCGCCGGCCGCCTTGCCACCTTTGCCCGGAGAACCCTTACCGGCCGGCGACATCAGAGACCCTCGCCGCAACGAACACAAACCCGGCTCTTGGAACCTTCGGTGACGCGGTACGCCACACGCGTGGGCGTGTGCTCCTTCGGGCAGACCAAAGCGACGGTGGAAACCGGCACAGCCAGGTCCTTTTCGATGATACCGGCGCGCTTGCGCACCTGGGTCGTGCGCTGGTGGCGCTTTACACGGTGTACGCCCTCGACGATGATGCGTCCTTCCTTGGGCAGGGCCCGGACGACCTCGCCGCGGCGGCCCTTGTCCTTGCCGGACAGCACGACCACGTTGTCACCCTTGCGGATCTTCATTCTCTACAACACCTCCGGAGCGAGCGAGACGATGCGCATGAAGCGCTTGTCCCTCAGCTCTCTGCCCACGGGCCCGAATATGCGCGTGCCCCGAGGCTGCAACTGGTCATTTATGAGAACTGCAGCGTTCTCGTCGAAACGGATGTAGCTGCCGTCCGGGCGCCGCTTTTCCTTCCTTGTCCGCACGACGACGCACTTGACGACGTCGCCCTTCTTCACGTTCGCACCGGGAATGGCGTCCTTGACGGTGGCGACGAAAATATCCCCTATGGACGCGTAGCGCCGACGGGACCCTCCGAGCACCTTGATGCAAAGGACTTCACGGGCGCCGGAGTTGTCGGCGATGCGCAAACGGCTTTCTTGCTGGATCATGTCCGGCCCCCTATCGCGCCCGCTCGAGAACTTGCTCGACGCGCCAACGCTTCAGTTTGGACATGGGACGCGTCTCGGTCAGGCGCACGCGGTCGCCGACCTTGACGTCGTTGGCCTCGTCGTGGGCGTAGAGGCGCTTCGTGCGCTGCACCGTCTTGGCGTAACGGGCGTGCCGCACCCGTTCGACGACAACGACGATCACTGTCTTGTCCATAGCGTTCGAGGCGACAATCCCCTCGCGCACCTTGCGCCGTCCCGAGCGGGGCTCAGTCTCCGGGGCCGCTTGGCCCGGCCGGGCCTGGCCCGTGGGCGATGGCAGCTTGGGCGCGGTCGCAGCCTTCTGCTCGGCCACCGCGGGCGCCTTCACCGTGTCGGCAGGCGCCGACTCGGCCGACGCGTCCTCGACCGGCGCGCCCTCGACCGGCGCGCCCTCGGCCGGGGCCAGTTCTTCGGCTCCGCCGTCAGGGCTGGTATCAGCCATCAGCGTGCCACCTTTCTCTTGTCGGCTCTCTTGTCGGCCTTCTTGCCCGCCCCGGAGGCAGCTACCGCTCGGGGGGCACCCGCTTTGCGCTCTGCCTGCAAGGTGAGAGCACGAGCCACCTCGCGGCGGACCTGGCCCATGCGCGCCGAATTGTCCTGCTTGCCCATGGCCAGCTGAAAACGCAGGTTGAACAGCTCTTCCTTAGCTTCGCCGAGCCGTTGCGACAACTCGTCGTCGTTCAATTGCCGAAGTTCGGAGGGGAGGCTCATTTACACCTCAACTTCTTCTTGACGGGCCCGGGTGACAAAGCGGGCCTTTATGGGCAGCTTCTGGATGGCGCGTTCCATGGCCGAACGGGCTAGCGCCTCGTTCACACCGGCCAGTTCGAACATGACCCGCCCCGGCTTTACCACCGCGACCCAGAACTCGGGGTTGCCCTTGCCCGAACCCATACGAGTCTCGGCCGGCTTGACCGTGACAGGCTTGTCCGGGAACAAACGGATCCACACTTTGCCGCCACGACGCACGTGGCGGGTCATGGCGATACGAGCGGCCTCTATCTGACGGGCGGAAATCCAGCCGCACTCCAGGGCCTGGATCCCATAATCGCCGAAGGTGATCTCGGTCCCACCCTTGGACAGGCCCCCCATACGGCCACGTTGCTGTTTGCGGTGCTTTACCTTGCGAGGCATCAACATGGCGGCTAATCCCTCGGGAAATGGGGGGTCTCGTGGTGGTCGCCGCGGGTACGGCGCTCGATCTCTTCTTCTTCTTGCAGCAGCCTCTCCAGCTCGGGGTCCACCGGGACGATCTCGAGCTCAGCCACCGCGGCCGGCTCCTTGTCGGCCACGACCACGGGGGCGGGAGTGGCACCGGGCTCGCCCATCTCGGGACGTCGGCGCCCCCCACCCGCGGTCACGACGCGGCGAGGACCGCCCAGGCCCGAGGCTTCGCCCACCGCCATGGCCGCCTCGCGGCTGATCTTGTCCTCGGTCGAGACCTTGTAGGGCAGGATGTCGCCCTTGTAAATCCAGACCTTCACGCCGATACGGCCGTAGGTCGTCTTGGCTTCTCGGAACCCGTAGTCGATGTCGGCACGCAGCGTGTGCAAGGGCACACGCCCCTCGCGGTAGGACTCACGCCGCGACATTTCGGCCCCACCCAGGCGGCCTGAACACTGCACCCGCACGCCCAAGGCGCCCGCTTTTTGCACCGTCTGAACAGTGCGCTTCATGGCGCGCCGGAAACTGACGCGCCCGGCCAACTGGTCGGCGATCCCCTGGGCCATGAGAGCAGCGTCCAGTTCGGGCTGCTTTATTTCCTGGATGTTGAGTTGCACCTTCGGGTTCTTGGTTATCTCGGCCAGCTTCGTGCGCAGACGGTCCGCCTCCGCCCCGCGCCGTCCGATGACTATCCCGGGCCGGGCCGTGTGGACGTCGATACGCAGGCGGTCGCGCGTGCGCTCGATCTCGACCCGGCTGACGGCGGCGCGCTCCAGTTCCTTGTTGAGGTAGTCCCTGATGTGGATGTCCTCGATCAAATAGTTCTGGTAATCGCGGTCCGTGAACCATCTCGACTTCCAGTCGGTGGTATTGCCCAGGCGGAAACCGTACGGGTTGACCTTCTGGCCCATTAGCTGTCCTTCTCTTCGTCGCCGTCGGTCTCGGCTTGTGCCTCGGGAGGCTCTGGGGCTGGCGCAACCTCTGTTTCGGCGACCACAGGTTCTTCGGTCCCGCTCGCGCCCGCCGTCTCGGTGGTCTCAGCCGTCTCGGTGGTCTCAGCCGTCTCAGTCGCGTCGGTCGTCTCAGTCGCGTCGGTGGACTCGAGCTCTTCGGTCGTCCCCAGGGTGCTCGCGGTTTCGGTCGTCTCAGCCGTGCCTTCGCCCTCGGTGGTCTCCGCCTCAGGAGCGGGGGAGGCCTCGGGGTGCCGGCGTTCTCTCCGGCTGGCACCTTCAGTCGTCTCGGCCCGGGCCTGGCGCGTAGCCTCGACCCGGCGTGCGCGCATGGCCAGGTTCTCGGCTCGCCTGCGAGCCTGGAGGCGGGCCAGCCGAGCTTCGGGCAGCCGGCTGACGATCACCGTGATATGGGCGGACCGCTTGCGGATCCGGGCCGCCCGGCCTCGCGCCCGGGGCCGCCAACGCTTGGCGGTCGGGCCCTCGTCTACATAACAGGCGGACACGAACAGCTCTTCGGGGTCGAGGCCGTCGTTATTCGCGGCGTTGGCCACCGCTGACGCCAGCAGCTTGCCCACGATGGACGCGGCATCCCTTTCGACAAACCGGAGCAGGTCGGCGGCTTCGTGGACCGGCTTGCCACGAATAGCGTCAACGACCTCGCGCAACTTGTACGGGCTCACCAGGCAGTGGCGTAGCACCGCTCGTGTACCCTCACGCTCGTTGGTCTTGGGGCCTGGCATCAGCGCTTCGCCTGCCGCTCCTGGCCGGCGTGGTAGCGGAAAGTCCGCGTGGGAGCGAACTCGCCCAGCTTGTGGCCCACCATCGACTCGGTCACGTACACGGGGACATGCTTGCGGCCGTCGTGGACGGCAATGGTGTGGCCCACCATGTCGGGGATGATCGTCGACCGCCGAGACCAGGTCTTGATGACCCTCTTCTCGTTGCGGCTGTTGAGGTCGTCCACCTTTCGCAGCAGGTGGCCGTCCACAAACGGGCCCTTCTTGAGACTGCGCGGCATTCGTTACCTCCTGGCGCCGCGCCCACGGCGGCGGCGGATGATCAAGCGGTCTGAAGGCCGGTGGGAGTGGCGCGTGCGGCCCTCGGGCTGGCCCCAGGGGGAAACGGGGTGCCGTCCGCCCGAAGACTTGCCTTCGCCGCCGCCTAGCGGGTGGTCCACCGGGTTCATGGCTACACCACGGCTCTGGGGCCGGACGCCCTTCCAACGGTTACGGCCCGCCTTACCGATCTTTATGAGCTCAGCCTCGGCGTTGCCAACCTCGCCGATGGTCGCCCGGCAATCGATGGGCACCCGCCGCATCTCAGTCGAGGGGAGCCTCAGTGTGGCGAAGTCTCCTTCTTTGGCCACCAGCTGGATGCTGGACCCGGCACTGCGGCCAAGCTTGCCGCCACCACCCGGCTTCAGCTCGATGTTGTGCAGGACCGACCCCACCGGGATGAAGCGCATAGGCATGGCATTGCCGACCCGGATTTCGGCCCCCTGCCCGCTGCGCAGCACGTCCCCTACCGCCAGGCGGGCAGGCGCCAAAATATAGCGCTTCTCGCCATCGTGGTAGTGCAGCAGGGCGATGCGGGCGTTGCGGTTGGGGTCGTACTCGATCGAGGCGACCGTCGCCGGGACGCCGTCCTTGGTGCGCTTAAAGTCGACGATGCGGTACTGGCGTTTGTGGCCGCTGCCCCGGTGACGGGCCGTTTTACGCCCGTAGGAGTTGCGCCCGCCGGTCCCCGGCTTGGGGACTGTCAACGACCGTTCGGGACGGTCCGTCGTGAGCTCGGTGAAGGCCGAAACGGTCTGGAACCGTCTACCGGCGCTGGTCGGTTTGCGGGAACGAAGCATCAGTACCCTCAGCTCGTCTCGAACAATGCGATCGACTGCCCGGCCGCCAGCGTCACTATCGCCCGCTTGGTGTCCGGCCGCTTCCCGAATGTCGCTTGCTTGCGGTTGCGCTTGCGCTTGCCGGGCCGGTTGAGGGTGTTGACGTTGATGACCTTGACATTGAAGACCCGCTCTACGGCGCGGCGGATCTCAATCTTGTTGGTTTCGGGGGCTACCACGAAGATATAGACGCCCTTCTCGCTCAGCGAGTAGGACTTCTCGGACACCACGGGTCGTAAGAGCACGTCACGGGGATCGTCCATCAGGCTTCTTCCTCCGTACCCGGCGCGAGCGCCGTCTCTTGTGCCGTACCGGCCCCAGCGGCCTCGTCGTCGGTGGCATCGTCGTCGGTGGCCTCCGCCGTGGCTACCTGGGCCTCGGGCTCAACGGGACGGCCGGCCGGCGCCTGTTTCAGGGTGAGCGCTACCGCCTCGGCCCAAGAACTGTCCCCGGGGAGGGTCTGGCGGGTGAAGATCAGCGAGTCGCTGCAGAGGACGTCGTAGGCGGCCAGCTCGCCGGAGAGGACGATGTCGACCTCGGAGAGGTTGCGGAAGGACTTAAAGGCCCGCTCGTCGCCTCGGGACAGGACGACCATCGCCTTACCCGTGATACCAAGGGCCTCCAGGGCGGCCCGGGCCGCCTTGGTGCTCGGCAGGTCGAAGTCCCAGCCTTCGACCACGAAGACCTGGCCGGCGCCGGCACGGTCGGACAGGGCTCCCCGTAGGGCCTGCTGGACCATCTTGCGCGGTGTCCGTTGCCGGTAGCTGCGCGGTTTGGGGCCCAGAGCCACGCCGCCACCGGCAAAGTGCGGTGCGCGGGTGCTCCCCTGGCGGGCACGGCCAGTGCCCTTCTGCTTGTAGGGCTTGGCGCCGCCCCCGGAAACCTCGGCCCTGGTCTTGGTGCTCTGGGTCCCGGACCGGGCTGCGGCCAGCTGGGCGGTGACGACCTGGTGCATGAGCGGGATGTTGGGCTGCACTCCGAAGACCTCGGGGTCGAGGGTGACCGTGGCCGTCACGGTGCCGTCCTGAGACCGGACGTCGAGGGAAGTCGGGACCGACGGGGTCGGGGCCGACTTAGGGCCCGGGGTCATTTGGCCCCCTTCACTGCGTCCCGGATGAGAACGAGGCCACCGCGAGGCCCGGGGACGGCGCCCTTCAGGAGCAGGAGGCTGCGCTCGGCGTCGGCCGAGACGACCTCGAGGTTGAGGGTCGTCACCCGGTCGTTGCCAAGCCGCCCCGCCATCCGAGTGCCCTTGAAAACCCGAGCGGGGGTGGCACACGCGCCTACCGAGCCCGGTGCCCGGTGGTGCTTGTGGTTGCCGTGGCTGGCGCCTTGGCCCTTGAAGTTGTGCCGTTCCATGGCACCGGCGAAGCCGCGTCCCTTGCTCGTCGCCGTGACGTCGACCTTGTCGCCGGCGTTATAAATGTCAACGCCGAGCTCCTGGCCGACCTCGTAGGACGAAGCGTCCTCGACCCGCAGCTCGACCAGCGCCCGGCCGGGGTCGACCTTGGCCTTGGCGTAGTGCCCGCCGAGGGGCTTGTTGACGGTACTCGGCCGGCGCGCGCCATAGGTCACCTGTAGGGCGGCGTAGCCGTCGGCGCCAGGTGTTTTCACCTGGACGACGCGGACGGGCGACACCCGTACGACAGTGACCGCGACGGAGCGCTGGCTCTCGTCCCAGATCTGGGTCATGCCGACTTTCTCGCCGACAATCGCTCTTTTGGGGGCCTTCGCGGGCATCCTGGGTCCTCTTATACGCGGGACGCTCCGCTCGGGGGTTCCCGGGCGGAGCTCGTTTCACGTTGTGCCACGGCGTCCCCGCTGTCAGCGACAGACGGGCGACCATGAACGTCGGTTAGACGGCCTCGCCAGTATAGCCAGCGGCGCACCCTGTGCAAACCGCGGCTGCCCTTTCCGCTTACGGGGCCGCCCCGTCCCTCCCGTAGACGTAGCGGTCCCACCAGGGGCCCAGGTCCTGCCCGCACCACTCGCCGAGGTGCCTGGCCAGGTCTTCCGTGCTCCCCGCGCCGCCCCCATGGGCCCCGTACCAGGCGGCCAGGGACGATCTGAGCTGAGCCGCCCCCCCGGCCATGTGGGCCACGCCCGAGAGCAGCCGGCTACCGGCCGTGTACGCCTCCCGCGGCGTACGGCGGCTCCAGGGATGGGCCGGGCACAGCACGCTGGGCTCCTCGTCCAGACCGAGCGGCTCCGCCTGGAAGCGCCCCGCCGGCGCCCGGCGCGAAGCGGTGGCCCAGCTGGCCATGGCCTCGTCGATCCAACCGTCGGAGGCGCAGGCGGGCTTGACGCCCCGCCCGAACCAAGTGTGGAAGACCTCGTGCTCGAGCGCCGGTGCGCTCGTGGTCGTGGCCGCGTCGTACTCCATGCCCCTCGGCTCGCCCCACAGGACGGCCAGGTAGTCGTCGGCCGGGAAGCGGCCGTAGCGGGCGGAGAAATAGGCCAGCCACGCCGCCGTGTCCGCCACAGCCGCGTCCAAGTCGGTACCCGGACCGGCCAGGGCCGCCACTGTCAGGCCCAGGTGCTCCCCCCCGGCGACCGCCTCGGTGCGGCGCACTTCCACCTCGTCGGCGGGCACCAGGACGAGCAAAGGTGAAAGGGACGTGTAATGGCTCGGGTAACGCACGGTCCAGCGGGCACCGTCCCTGTGCTCCTCGAGCGCGCCATTGGCCAGGAGCACGTGGGGACGGTCCGTGCCCGTCACCTCGATGTCGAGCTCGATGCTCAGCGTGTCGTGGCACAGGTTCGCCGGGAACCACATCTCCAGGTACCGGCCAGGCTCCAGGTCGGACATGAGCAGGTCCCAGGAAACCCCCCCGGGCGACCAGCCCACACCGGGCGCTCCCGTCGCGTCGGGCGCCTCCAGGTGGTACCCGAGCTCAAGCAGATGAGGGGGACCATCGGAACAGCTGACGTCCACGACCCGCATCCGGGCCTCTTCGCCCGCCCCCATATCGCAGTAGCCCAGGGCGTCGGGCGGGACGGCTGACCCGTCCAACACCGCCGTGCCAATCGTCTGGCGCAGGTCGAAGACAGGGTGCCCGGACGGGCCGTCGAGGCGGAACTCGAGGCGGGCCGACACGTCGGCCACCCGGGACGCGACGTCGAAACGTACCGATGCCCTAAGCCGCTCGATGTCGATAGGTACCGCGAGGCGCCCGCTCAGAGCGACTGGTAGTGGCGCTGATGGCAAGAGGCCTCCCGGTCCGGGGCGGAGGTGACAGGTACGCTCGCTAATAGAGACGTCAAGCGGTACCGGAGCCGCACAATACCGGAACGGCGCGTAGCTCCGGGCCCGCGATCTCCACCAATCGGGACGAGGCAATGGACCAAGAGGACAACCCCGAGGGACGCCAGACGAGGCGGCGCTGGGCCGTCGCCGCCGTTACCCTGGCCGTCAACCTGGGCAGTTTCTTGTTCCTGGTCCTGGTGGCCCGTTCGGCGGCTCCAGCGGTTTTCGGGGCGCTGGGGGCCCTGGCCGCCCTGACTCTTGTGTTCGAGGTGCCAGCCAACGCGCTGCAGGTGGCCGTGGGGCGGACCGTGAGCGCCACCAACCCCAACGGGCGCGTGCCTCAGGTGGTGGCGGGGCCGCTCTTGATCGAAGCCAGCGCCTTCGGGGCCGGCGCCTGCGCCGTGCTGCTGGCGCTATCTCCTCTGGTGGAGAGCTTCCTGCACCTTCCCTCGATCACGAGCGCCCTCCTGCTGGGCGCCTACGCCCTGCCCGTCGGCCTTAGCGTGGTGCCCAAGGGAGTGCTGGCCGGCCAAGGCCGCTGGCCCGTGCTTTCTACCGGCCTCCTGGCCGGGATGGCGGTACGCCTGATAGTCGGCGTGGTCCTGGTGCGTCACGGGGGTGGGCTGGAAGGCGCCTTCGTAGCCATGGTATGGGGCGAGCTCGTGACGACTGTCATCGTGCTCGTCGGCTTCAGGCGGCTGGTCTCCCAGCCCGGGGGCTCCGGCCCGGCCGAACTTCCCGTCCCCCCGGCCGACGTTGTGGTGCCCCAGGCCAGCGCCCCCACGCGCCTCGCGTGGAGCCAGGCCAAGGTGGCCGCCGTCGCCTTCACCGGCTATTGGGCGCTTACGGCGGTAGACGTCGTACTGGCCCGCCACTGGCTCGGGCCCAACGCCTCGGGGTGGTACGCGGCGGCGGCCACAGTGGCCCAGATAGCCCTGCTGGCCCCGGGCGCGGTCGCGGCCGTCACGTTCCCTCGACTGCTCGGGGCGGACGTGCCCCGTCTGGTGGGACCGGACAGCAAACCCAACCAGCGCCTGATGTTCGCCGTGGGCTCGGCGGTGGTAGCCGTGACCGGCTTCGCGGCTGCCCTCGTCGTCACCCTGCTGGCGGCCCAGACGGTGAGGGCACTGTTCGGGCACCGGTACGCGCCAGCGGCGAGCGTGGTCGGCCTCCTGTCCTTCAGCGGCGCCCTCCTCGGCCTGGTCACTGTGCTGTTGCACTACCACCTGAGCCGGGGGGGGCGGTTCACCGCCAGCCTGTGCTGGCCGGGGATCCTGGTGAGCATCGTGGGCGCCACGGTCTGGCACCGTTCCATGACCGAGATCGCCCTGGTGATGGTGGTCACCAGTTCGGTGGTCTGTGCCGGCATGCTGGCCGTCGCCCTGGGCCACGCCGAAGGTGGGCGCGCCGATCTTGTCGAGCGAGCCAACCTGGCGCTGCTCGATGCCTCGATGGACCTCTCCGTCGTGGTCCCGTACTACAACCCGGGCCGCTTGCTCGTCCCCACCATCGAACGCCTGCTTTCCGTTCTCGACGCCTCGGGGGCGTCCTACGAGGTCGTGGCGGTATCGGATGGCTCCACGGACGGCAGCGACCATGACCTCGACGAACTTGCGGCCGGCCACCCCCAGCTCACCAACCTGGTCTTCGCCCAAAACCAGGGCAAGGGCGCAGCCTTGCGCATCGGGCTGGCCCGGGGACGGGGACGGTACCTGGGCTTCATCGATGCCGACGGGGACCTGGACCCGATCCTGCTCGACTCGTTCCAGACCATGGTCCGCCTGTACAGCCCGGACATAATCCTCGGCAGCAAGCGCCACCCGCTCTCTGAGGTCGAGTACCCATTTCTGAGGCGCGTCTATTCGTGGGGCTACCAGCAGGTGGTTCGCGTGGGGTTCCGACTGAACATCCGCGACACCCAGACCGGGATCAAGCTCATACGCCGGGACGTGCTCGCCGCCGTTCTGCCCCGCATGGTCGAGAAGCGCTTCGCCTTCGACCTCGAGCTTTTCGTGATCGCCCGTCGCCTCGGCTACAAGCGGTTCCTCGAGGCCCCGATCCGCCTACGCCACCAGTTCACCAGCACGGTCTCGTGGCGGTCGGTCTATCGTTCGCTCCTCGACACCCTGGCCATCTGGTACCGGCTCCGCGTGCTGCATTTCTATGACGGCGACCAGGGCCCGGCGACCCCTGGAGGCGAAGGGCTGCGCATCGACCCGGTGGTACTCCGGGGCAGTGCCGGGCCGTCAGCGGCTGCCCAGCCCCCCGGGGCCCGCTGAGCGCCCGGAGGTCAGGCGCCGATGTCCTCCCCGAGGTACGCCATGCGTACGCGATCGTCGCGCAACAGAACGTCCGCTGATGCCTGCAGCACGATCCTCCCGGTCTCGAGCACGTAGCCCCGGTCGGCCAGCTGGAGGGCCTTGGCCGCGTTCTGCTCGACCAGAAGAAGGGTGACGCCCTGGTCACGGATGTCCCTCAGAATTTCAAAGATGGTCTGGACGAACAGTGGGGCCAGCCCCATCGAGGGCTCGTCCAACAACAGGAGCCTGGGCTCGGCCATGAGCGCGCGACCTATGGCCAGCATCTGCTGCTCCCCGCCGGAGAGGTTCCCTCCCTGCTGCTTGCGGCGGTCCTTCAGGACCGGGAAGAGACCGAAGACCCGGTCGATCTTGGCGGCCTGGCCGTGGGGCTTGTTGTAAGAGCCGATCTCAAGGTTCTCGAGCACGGTCATCTGCGCAAAGATCCGGCGTCCCTCGGGGACATGGCTGATGCCGAGCTGGACGGTCTTGTGGGCGGCGAAGTGGGAGATGTCGATGCCGTCGAAACGGACACTACCCAGCGATGCGTGGTGCAGGCCCGAGATCATCCGCAGCGTGGTCGTCTTACCGGCCCCGTTGGCACCTAGGAGGGTTACGATCTCTCCCTGTTCGACGGTGACCGTGAAATCGTGCAGGGCGGGGACGGCACCATAGCGGACCTCCACCCCCGTAACCTCGAGCAGGGCCATCAGAGCCCGTCCCCGCCCGCATCACTGCTCGTCCCCACGACCGGGCCATTGCCGACCGGGCCATTGCCCGCTCCGCCGTCGTCGACTGGGTCGTCGGTCTCGGCGGAGCCGAGGTAGGCATTTATTACGACCGGGTCCCGTTGGATCTCGGCCGGCGAGCCCTCGGCGATCACCTGGCCGAAGTTCAGGACGACGATCCGCTGCGCCACCGACATCACCAGCTTCATGTCGTGCTCGATCAACAGCACCGTGACACCAAGCTCGGTGTTGACTTTACGGATGAGCTCGGCTAGCTCGATCTTTTCGGCCGGGTTGGTCCCCGCCGCGGGTTCGTCCAGCAGAAGCACTTCGGGGCCCGTGCCGAGCGCCCGGGCGATCTCGAGACGCCGCCGCTCGCCGTAAGGCAACGAGCTCGAAAGCTCGTTCGCCCGGCGGGTCAGGCCGACGAACCGCAAGAGCTCCAACGTCTTGAGGTCGCTCTCGTGTTCCTCGCGCCGGGTCCGGCGCAACCGGAGCATGGCACCGACAGGCCCGGTGTGCTGCTTGGACTCCGCCCCGATCTTCACGTTCTCGAAGGTGGTCAGAGCATTGAACATCCGGGACGTCTGGAAGGTGCGGGCCACCCCGGCCCGGTTGACCCTGAAGGGCTTGCGACCGATGACGCTCAAGGGCCGACCGTACTTCGGGGTGAAGATGATCGAACCCTCTTGGGGAGTGTAGACACCGGTCAGACAGTTGAACAACGACGTCTTTCCGGCGCCATTGGGACCGATGACCGACAGGATCTCACCCCGGTGAAGCACGAGCGACACGTCGCTGAGGCTGACTACCCCTCCGAAGCGCAGGGTCACGTGCTCGACCGAGAACAGGACACCGGTCGGACCGGGACCGGTTGCGCCGGGCGCAGGGACTGCGGGTGCCGGAACTGTCATTCTGTCTCCGGGCCTATGTAACCAGGCTCGTCCAGGGACAACTTCCCGTACGACGAGGGGAGCTTCTCCCCCATTGACGTGATCCTTACAGGACCGCCGGGAAGGTCTGGGGCGGAGATACCCTCCTCGGTCAACAGGAGCTCGCGCCGGCGACGGCGTGAGGGGACCACGCCCTGAGGCCGGAAGATCATGAGCACGATAAGCAGCGCCCCAAGATAGATGAACTCGTCCTGGAACTGGTAGTCCTGGAACGAATGGATCTGCAGGTACTGGGGTAGCCACTGGATAAAGGCGGCCCCGATAACCGCGCCCGCGATCGACCCCATGCCTCCGAAGATCACAAACACGAGGATGAGTATCGAAGTTTGGACGATGAAATCGTTAGGCACCAGGCTCTGGACCTGGCTGGCGAAAAAGACCCCGGCAAAGCCGGCTGTCGAGGCTCCGATGGCAAAGGCCATGACCTTGTACTTCAAGGTGTTGATGCCGAGGGAATCGGCCGCGACTTCGTCCTCCCGGATGGCTGTCCACGACCGTCCGACTCGGGAGTGTTCGAGAAAACTGAAGGCGACAGTGAATATGACTGCCACTATTAATATCAAGTAATAATAGGGAAGGACTGTCCCCGTCCAGCGGTACTTGACCGAAAAGAGATGGACGGAAAACTGGGGTATAAAACCTGGCGTGCCCGCCGGTCCACCGGTCACGCCGTTGAGGTTGTTGGCGACGATCTCGATTATTTCCCCGAAGCCCAGGGTCACGATGGCGAGGTAGTCCCCCCGCAGCCGGAGCGTGGGGGTGCCGAGCAGGACACCGGTGAGCATGGCGGCCAAAATGGAAAACGGTATGACCCAGAACGGGTTGAGGACGAACGGCGCCTTGATCGGGAGGGCGTCCGTGAAGAAGGCCGTGGTGTAGGCCCCGATGGCCCAGAAGGCTACGTACCCGAGGTCCAAAAGCCCGGCGAAGCCGACGACCACGTTGAGGCCCATAGCGAGAAGGACATAGATCGCCACCTGGGTGGTGAGGATCGACTGGATACCAGCGTTGAGGTGCAGCGGCCATTGGACCGCCACCAGGAGGGCGGCGATCGTGAGCGCGGTCTTGCCATACGCGAACCGGGCCTCTTTCGTGATCCCGGTGAACTCGTATTGGCCATGCTCGGGACGTGAACCGCGGGTAGCGCCGACAAGGTCCAAGCCCACCCAGACGAGCGCGCCCACGATGACAAGGGCACCGAGGACCATAAGGACGGCACCGGCCGGACGGTTGTGAGGCATGATCCCGATGGAAGCCAGCCAGTGGGCCAAAGAGCGGGGTGTCGACACCCGCCATTCGGACCAGGTCGTCCACATCAGCCACCCGTAGACCGCTAGGACAACGCCGCCCACCGTGCCCGCCCGGCGCACAGACCGGGCCGGTACCAACTTGCGGAGCTCGGCCAGGCCGAAGAGCACCGCTTCAAGCACGCACAGGACAAGAGCGGCCCACAACACGGCCCGGCCCAAAGGCCTGTCGTGGGGCACAGCCCCGATGGAGTTGAGGTACCTGGAGACCGAGTTGTGCATCCACGCCAACGCCCCGTACACGGCGACGACGGCGTACGCCGCCAACCTGGCGACGCGCAACGACCATCGCCCGAAGAGATAGACGAGCAGCTCCATGACGGCGAACCCAAAACCGATCTCGATACAGACGCCGCCCTTCCAGGTGTCGTCGGGCGAAAGCCACGACACCCAAATCAAGCCGATCGCCACGACCGCCATGTCGAGGCCCAGGCGCACCCGTCGCGACGCCGTCACCTTGGCGACCGAAGCCCGCAGGCGGTTGGACTGTGACCTCAACCCCGCCCCGAACGAGTACCAGACCGAGACGACCGAGAAGAGCACGGCGGCGAACCCCACGAACCAGAACAGTCTCGGGAACTGCAGGGAGCCGGTGAAGCCCGACGTCGGAGCCGAGTTGCTCCCCGCCGGGCCGGTCATGACAGCCACGACCAGGACGGCGCCCACGCATATGGCGAGACGACGGGCCCAGGCACTGCGGGCCAGGTCGGCCAGCGAGGCCCGGCGTGCCGGTCCCCCTGGCGGGCTCTTCACCGGCCCCCGGGAACCCGGCGCGCCCGGGCTGACGGGAGCACCGGGCCCGGCGGCGGTGGCAGTCATGCCTCTCGCCCGAGGCGCTCGCCAAGGATGCCCGTGGGCCGGAAAAGCAAGAGCGTCACCAGCACGCCAAAGGCTACGACGTCCTGCCACTCCGCCGACATCCAGCGCAGCGGGATGCTCTCGAACAGCCCGAGCAGGAGACCGCCGATCATCGCGCCCCGGATATTCCCGATGCCGCCGAGGACGGCGGCGGTGAACGCCTTCAGCCCGGGGACAAAGCCCATCGTGTAGATGACGCCGAACTGGAGCCCGAAAAGGAACCCGGCGGCGCCGCCCATCAGCCCTCCGAGCACGAAGGTGAGCGAGATCGTCCGGTCGATGTGCACACCCATCAGGCTCGCCGTTTCCGCGTCCTGGGCGACGGCCCGGATGCCCTTGCCCAGCTTGGTCTTGTTCACCACCAGGTCGAGCACGACCAAAAGGACGAGGGAGACGACCATCGTCAGGATCCAGACAGACTGGACACCAACGCCGCACACCTTGAAGGCATCCCCGGTGACCACGGTGGGTGCCGGGATGAAGGCGGTGTAGCGCCCGAACTCCTTGCCCGCCAGGTTGAAAATGAAGTACGAGGCCCCGATGGCGCTTATCAGGTACGTCAACCTGGGCGCGTTGCGCTTTCGCAGTGGCCGGTAGGCGACCCTTTCGAGGACAAATGCGATCGCCCCGCCGGCAAGAGCACCGGCGACGATCCCGACGAGCATGAACCCGATCGCCCAGAACCCGCTAGGAGTGGACGTGCCCAGCACCGCTCGCATGGCGAACAGCCCGCCGAAGCCCCCGGACATGACCACTTCGGAATGGGCGAAGTTGATCAGCCTGAGGACGCCGTAGACCAGGGTGTACCCGAGCGCTATGAGCGCGTAAAGGAACCCATTGGCGAGCCCGCCAAGGATAAGCGAGACCCAGATGTTGTTGTTGGCGAGGAACCCGGGGCAGCTCATGCGTCAGAGGAGTCTCATCGACCTTGACCAGCAAATCTAGTCAGTTAGGACCTGAGGGACAAATGGAATGAGCCGGGCACCCCGCAATGGCGGAGCACCCGGCTCATTCACAACTGGCTACTGGCGTTACGCTAGGCCGAGTTGGACTAAATTGCCGTTCACAACTTGGTTTATGTAGATGTCGGCACCGGCGATGTCGCCATTGGCCTGGAAGGAAACAACCTTCGTGAGCCCGTGGTAGACGATCTTGTGAAGGCCATTGACAACGTTTATACGAGTGATGGCACCCGTACCGCCCTTGGTCTTCGACAGGATTTGCAGTTCGGCGATGATCGCGTTGGCCGCGTCGAACGCCTCACCGGAATAGATCCCCACGGGGAACTTGGCCAGCTTCTTGAAGCCTGAGGCGAACGCCGTGTCGGCCTTTGTGGTGCCGAGGACCGCGCACGGGCAGCTGGCGTATATGCCGTTGGCGGCGCTGGGCGGGTTGGTGCCGGATATCAGCGCGGTGCTATCGCTGCCGTCCCCGCTAATGATCTTGCCCGTGTAGCCCGCCTTGGACAGCGCGCCGGCGAGCAGGCCGAGGTCGCAGTAATAGCCGCCGTAGAACAGCAGCTGGGGCTTGGCGCTCACCACGGTAGCGGCGTCGTCCGGGTACTGCGTGGGGCTGGCCGTGCCGTCACTGCACTGGCTGGTGCCGGGGAACGTGCCCGTCGTCACCTTCGCCCCGTCCTTGGTCGCCTGGGCGGCAAAGGCGGCAGCGAGACCTTCGCCGTAGGTGCTGGCGTCATTGGAGACGTACAGGTTGGTCAGGTGGAGCTTTTGGACGACGTAGTTGGCGTCAGCCGGCCCTTGGACGCTGTCGTCCGCCACGTCCCGGAAGAAGTTGCGCCATCCGGACGTCGCCAGAGCCGTGTTCGTGGCTGACGGGCTGACCGTCGCCAGGTTGTGGGCGCTGAAGGTGGGCTCGGCCGCCTTGGTGGCACCCGAGAAGGCTGGGCCCACCACGCCGATGACCGACGGGTTGGCGGTGAGTTCCTCGGCGTCGGTCGGCGAAAGTGTCGGCGAGCCCTGGTCGTCCTTGGCTACGTACTTGAGCGTGAACGGAAGAGGGCCGAACTGAGACTTCCCTGAGTTGGCTTGGTTGATGGCGTACTGGACGGCGTACGCCATGTTGAGGCCGAGCTGCGCGTTGCCGCCCGATAGCGGGCCTTCGTAGGCAAGGTCGAACGTCGGCTTTGTGTTGCTCGGCTGCTTGGCAACTGCGAATGCCGCTCCGCTGAAACCGGAGAGCACGACTGCCCCCGCCACGAGCGGCACGCCGGCCTTCATGAGCAATTTCCTCATGAACTTTCCTCCTATTGGGTTTACACTCGGGGCAGGCGTTTGCCCCCAGTTCATCGGTGCAGTAACCTTATACACTCAGTCGTCTAATAGCCAGCCGGCCTAGGGTCTGCGACTACGAGCCAGCCGGTTATTTGGCGCGATGTAACAGCTGCAAGTCGCTCATTGCCGCGCGGCTGGTATTCGCTTCTGCAGGGATCTCAATGTCTTCGCGCCGCTTTCTGCGTTGTCGTTGACCGTTCTCGTGGCCGTCCGGGCCGTGGGCGCCCTCCAGGTGGCAAGGTCTCAGCCCCGGTGGGCACTACCATCCTGGCGGTGGGACAAGACGTCGCCGTGGGCACTGGCGCCGCGCTACCGGCCGTCATCCATACCGAGCAGTTGACCAAGGTCTACAGCGGGGCTGACTTCGCCGCCGTAGACCGGCTCGACCTCGACGTACGGGCTGGGGAGATCTTCGGGCTCCTAGGCCCCAACGGCGCCGGGAAGACCACGACGGCCGGGATGCTCACGACTCGGGTCGTGCCAACGTCCGGCCGAGCCTTCGTGGGCGGGGTCGACGTGGCGGCCCATCCGGCCCTAGCCAAGCAGCTGAGCGGCATCGTGTCGCAGCAGAACACCCTGGACCGCCAGCTCACGGTGTGGGAAAACCTTTACTTCCACGGCCGCCTGTTCGGCATCGGGGCCAAGGAGTCACGCCGTACCGCAGACCAGCTGCTGGCGCAGTTCCAACTCTCACGCTGGGCGAAGGCGTCTGTATATGCGCTGTCCGGTGGGATGGCCCAGCGCCTCATGGTGGCCAGGGCCATCTTCCACCGTCCATCCGTACTGTTCTTGGACGAACCGACGGCCGGCCTGGACCCCCAGAGCCGCCTGGCCCTGTGGGACCTGCTCGGCGAGCTCAATCAGGACGGCCAGACCATCCTGCTCACGACGCACTACATGGAGGAGGCGGACAAGCTCTGCCAACGGGTCGCCATCATGGACCACGGGAAGATCCTGGCTCTTGACACCCCCGCCGCCCTAAAGCAAGGCGTCGGGGCGGACACGGTCGTCACCATCAAGACGACGGGCGACCCGGGGGACCTCGGCGCGCTCCTGGCGGCAGAGGTCAGGGACGTGACGCGCACCCGCATGAGCGAGGGGCACCTGCAGCTGCACGTGAAGGGCAGGAGCGGGCTGGTGTCGACGATCGTCGGCACCGCTGAACGGGGCGGGTTCGACATCCTCGACATCTCGATCGCCGAGCCCAGCCTGGAGACAGTGTTCATCAACCTCACCGGCAAGGAGCTGCGCGACTGATGCCAGGGACGATGCCGGCGCCGACGGTCGCGCCCGAGCACCAGCACATCGGGGACCGGCCGTTGAGGCCGGTATATGCCGCCAGCGTGACCGCCCTAGGGGCGCTGCTGCTGCGCGACCTCGTCGTGCTGGGCAAGCACCTGTGGGAGTTCGTGCTGAGGACGCTCGTCCAGCCCTTCCTCCTGTGTTTCGTGTTCCTCTTCGTGTTCCCCAAGATCGGCCAGGGCATCGGCGGCCAGGGCCCGAAGGCAGAATCAGCCTTCGCCACGATCCTCGTGCCCGGAGTGGTCGGGATCTCGGTCATGTTCCAAGGGGTGCAGTCGATCGCGCTGGCCATGGCCCAGGAGTTCGGGTTCACCCGCGAGATCGAGGACCGGGTCCAGGCGCCGTGCCCGATCTGGCTCGTTGCCGCGGCCAAGGTCCTGTCCGGGGCGGCGCAGGGAGTGCTGTCGGCGGCGATCGTGCTGCCGATCGCCTCGGTGGTCCACGCCTCGGGCGTGCGGGCGACAGTGTCGCTGCACTGGGCCATCATCCTCACCCTGGTACCGATAGCCACCGTGGCCATGGCCGGCCTCGGGCTCGTGCTCGGCACGAGTTTCGAGCCCCGCAACATCGGGCTCATGTTCGGTTTCATAATCCTGCCCATAACGTTCCTCGGCGGCACCTACTACGGCTGGACGCGCCTCGCACCTGTCAAGGTCGGAGGTTTCCATTGGCTCCAGACCCTGGTCCTGGTCAACCCCCTCATCTACGTCAACGAGGGTATGAGGGCAGCCTTCACCGCCGCGCCCCACATGCACCTGTACGTCGTCTACCCCGTCTTGATCGGCTTCGCCGTCGTGTTCCTCGGCCTGGGGCTGCGCAACTTCCGCCGACGCGTGCTTTCCTAAACGAGCACGTTGCGGCTCGCGCTCAAGAAGGGCTGAGGCCGGGCCCGGCGAGGAAGGCGTTGTGCCTGTTGCTGGCCGCGATGGCCGCCCACACCATCGATGCCGGCCAGACGAAGATCAAAACGTAGCCCAGGGTGGGTACGACGCCGACAGCAGCCAGCACCACCAGAGCTACCGCGCCCGTGGCGCTGGCATAGAACAAGCCCAGCGGGCCAAAAAAGAAGGTCAGGACGAGTGCCACGAAAACCGACTTGTCTTTCATCGCGTTCTCCTCTGCGAGAGAGCCACTTCGGCGAGCGTGGCACCTTCCCTCCGGCCCCCAGTAGGGCCGTAGGGCCCAACGTGGGCTCACCGACGGCTCTTCGGGAGGTGTACCTCTCCTAGAGGTGGAGCGGCCGGCTAGGGCTCAGTACCAGCTCGGGGTGTTGGGCCCAGTCCATGCCGGGGACGTCGATGTACAACTCGATCTCGTTGCCGTCCGGGTCCAGTACGTAGAGGCTGTGGGTCACGGTATGGTCGCTGGTCCCGACGATCGTCACGCCTGCATGCTGGACCTTCGCCAACGCCTCCCGCAGCTCGTCGTCGGTGGTGCCCACCTTGAGGCCGAAGTGGTAAAGGCCCACGCGCCGGCCCCGTGGGAGGGCGGCGGCGTCCTCTCCGACTTCGATCAAGAGCAGCTCATGGTGGGTGCGGTTAGACGGCGCCGAAAACGCGGCGGCCCGGAACGGCACGCCGGCGAGGTCGGGGCCGATCATCCGCCACCCAAGGACATCCCGGTAGAACGCAACGGAACGGTCCAGGTTGCGCACGTACAGGACCAGGTGCCCGAGTTCCTTTACTTCCATCGTCGGCCTCCTGCTCGCTCTTCGTCCATCAGTGCGAACGCCGCGCTGTTCCCGGCTGTTCCCGTGGCATACTGTTGCACCTTGGCTGGGGGGGTGCGCCCGGGATGACGGTGACGGAGCTCCTCGACGGCGTGTGGCTCCATACGAGCAAGCGGGCGACGACCACGACGACCGTGCTCGCGCTGGGCGAGCACGAGTGCATGGTCGTCGATCCCGCTATGGAGCCGTCGGATCTAGTCGATGTCTCCGCGCTCGTCCGAGAGGTTGGTCGGACGGTGACGCTCGGATGGTCGACGCACCCACATTGGGACCATGTCCTTTGGTCGTCCGAGCTCGGAGCCGAGGTCGTCAGGTTCGCGACGCGTCGGAACGCCGAGTTGTGTGCCGCGGAGCAGGCGGAGCTCGAGGCCTATCTCGAAAGCGAGTGCCCCGGGCATGAGACCGGGCTCTGCGGGCGCCTGACGCCGCTCGAAGATGGCGAGGGGCGATGGCCCACCTCGTGCCGGGTGATCGCCCACGACGCGCATGCCCCCGGCCACGGTGCGCTCTGGGTGCAGGACAAGGGGCTGCTAATCGCCGGGGACATGGTGTCGGACATCGAAATCCCGACGCTCGATCTCGAGTCCCCGGGCCCGGTTAGCGACTACGAAGAGGCGCTCAACCGCTACGAGGAGATCGCCAGCGACGTCGTCAGCTTCGTTCCCGGGCACGGCGCGCCGGGCGACGGGACCGAGTTGCGACGCAGACTTGCCCTCGACAGACGGTACCTCGCAGGTCTCGTCTCCGGGCGGCCTATCCCTGACGATGGGCGTTGCACCGAACCCTGGCTGCAGGCTCAGCACCAACTGCAGGCCGCTTGGTGCGCCGAGCACTAGCACCATCAACGCCTACTCTGCGTGCCAGCCCTTTTCGTCGACGCCGCCCGGGATATCTGCAGCCCTGTCGTAGGGCTTTCTCGTGAAGACAAACGAGGCGATGTCCAAATGGGTGAGCGACCCGTCGCTCCGTCGGCAAGGTGTGAGGCGTTCTCCGTCGAAATAACCGGACTCGCCCACATAGCTGCCGTCGTCTCTGGGCCGGAACGTGCAGTCCCGACCGTCGGGGACACCCCCCAGTTCGAGTCGGCCGTCCTGACGAAGGTTTAGGCGGTACTCCACTGGCCCCCAATACCACGTCCCCACAATCTGCAGGGCCCGCTCGTTGGCACCCGCGGGGCTCGGCTGGAACGGTGACTTCTCCCGAGGCTGTTGCGAGGCCACCAAGGAGAGCATCTCGGCGAAGAAGCCGGGCCGGAACCCTCTGTACGTCGAGTTGGCCAGGGCCACCACGACGTCCTTGGTCGCCTCATCCACGAGCACCATCGCCCAGTAGCCGGGCATGGCACCTGAATGGCCGTACCGGCGGGCCCCGCCTTGGTTCCACACCTGCAGCCCAAGCCCGTAGGCGCCGCTCCAGGGCTGGCCCGGCATGTCCATCAGTGCGATGGGCTCGGCCATCTCAGCTACAGATCGTGGGCTCAGCACCTCCGGACGCCCTCCCGCGAGCACGTCAGACCAGCGGGCAAGGTCCTCGATCGTCGACCACAGCTGGCCTGCCGGTGCCATGGCCAGAGCATCGTGCTCGGGTTCGTCCATGACGAGGTCGGCGTGGGGGTGGACGGCGAGGCCCCGGACGTACGGAGGCTCCGGTCGCAGGGTCGTACGCCGCATGCCCAGGGGCTCCAGCAGTTCGTTGCGGACGACATCGCCAAGCGGTGCCGAACGGACGCGGGCGACGAGTTCCCCCAGGACGGCATAGCCCGGGTTGGAATAGTGGAAGCGCCGACCAGGTCGCCACAGTAGGTCGTCCCGCCGGAGCGAGGAGGACACAAGCTCGCGGAAAGGGACGCCTGGCGTACGCTCCCACCAAGGCCCCGGCGTCTCGGCGCGCAAGCCGGAAGTGTGGGAGAGCAACTGGCCGACCGTAACTGGGAGTTCTGCAAGCTCGGAGATGTGTTCGCCCACGGCGTCGCTCAGGTCGAGAGCGCCCTCGTCTCGCAGCCGCAGGACGCTGACAGCCACGAACGTCTTCGTGATCGAACCGATCCGGTACTGCGTGGCCGTCGTTGGCGAGCCTCCTCCGCCGCTCGCGGTCGACCCCCGGGCCCCCCGCCAGACGATGGTGCCGTTTCTAACGATCCCGGCCACAAGTGTCGGCAGCCGGCCCTTTATTTGCTCCTCGCCCAGGCGCTCTTCGAGTTGGCGGACCAAATCGTCACGAAGCAGCTGCGGCTCCGCACGGCCCACACCAGGGCCCACACGGTCCGACAATGACATCCTCCGCCTCCCTAACCTCGGTCGTGATGCCATCATCTTGCCTCGGGCCACGACCTAGGTAACCGCGAGAGGGGGGCGCCGGCTCCTGGGGCATGGAGCTGCGGTTATACGCGGCGACCAACCGAATGAAAATGAAGTCGCAGGCAGCGCAACCGTGGCCAGTGCAACCGCGGCCGATGCAACCGCGGCCGATGCAACCGTGGCCGATGACCTAGGAGGGGCACGCGCCACCGTCGCGCCCGAGCCGGCGAGGGCTGCGCCCGGCGGCGCTGCTCGGCCGCTACCCGCAGGAGATCCTCGTGGCGAGCTTGGGCAAGGGCTTGGACCATGGCTGGCGATGTCATAGGCGTATAGTCCCCGACGACTAGGACGGGATCTGTCCGCAAGAAGAAAGAAAATGTGGTCGTGGCAGACAGTGCAGCTCGGCTCCTCAAACTCCTCGCCCTGCTGCAGCGGCGACCGTCCTGGACCGGCGCCGAGTTGGCCCAACAGCTCGGCATCGATGCTCGCACGGTCCGTCGGGACATCGAGCGGGTACGGGACCTCGGCTACGAGGTGACCAGCACACCGGGTTCGGCGGGGGGCTACAAGCTGGGCGTTGGGGCCGACATGCCACCTCTCCTGCTGGATGAGCAGGAGGCAATGGCAGTCGCCGTGCTGCTGGGCGCTTCCGCCGGGATGGCGCTGCCCGGGATAGAGCGCGCCACCCTGGCGACGCTGGCCCGCATAGACCGCCTGCTGCCGTCCCGGCTGCGGGGGCGGGTGAAGGCGCTCCGGGCGGCGACCGTCCCTCTGCTGGCGACACCGGTGGCGGTGCCGGCCGAAAACCTGGCCCGTCTGGCCGAAGGCTGCGAGCCCACTGAGCTGGCCCACTTCGATTACAGCTCCAGGGAGGGTCACAAGACCTCCCGCCGCGTGGCGCCGTACCGTCTCGTAGCCGCGGAGCGGCGCTGGTACCTGGTGGCCTTCGACCTGGACAGGAAGGATTGGCGCACGTTCAGGGTCGACCGGATAGCAAAGGTCCGCCTTACCGGCCACACGTTCGCCCCGAGAAAACTCGACGATGCTGCACGCCTGGTGAGCGAGGCCATCAGCGCCGCTCCGTACCGCTATCAGATAGTGGTACGGGTCGACGCTCCCGCCGCCACTGTCCGCCGGGCCGTTTCACCGAGCGTCGCCACCGTGGAAGACGCCGGTGACCACGTCCTCCTGCGGGTCGGGGCCGACGAAATGCACTGGGCGGCCGGCTACCTGATCGGGCTGGGCTTCCCCTTTGCGGTTCTCCACCCGCCCGAACTGGGCCAATGGTTGTGCGCGCTAGGCGACCGGCTCATTGCCACGCATTCGCAAGGCCAACCCCCCCCCAAACCGGGCGGGGCTTGGGCCAGACGACGTCGTATACACCAGCCCCTGAGGCACCCGGCCACGGGCGCCCGCGTCAGGCCGCGCTCGAAGGCCGGCGGTGCCCGAGCCGCCAGGCCGCCCGTCCGATGGCGAACAGCGCAGCCCCGAGCAACAAGGCGAACAGTATGGGGCCGGCCAAGCGCACCACGCCCTCGCCACCGGCGATGAAGCCGTTCACAGCTCCATGCCACGCCTTGTCCAGCCCGGACTGCGGCCTGGGGGGCGGAGGAGCGACGACCTTCTGGGTGACCGTGACGGCCAAGGTGGCGTACGTCGTCTCGCTGTTGAGGACCCGTAGCTGGCCCTGGAGCTGATCGAGCTGGCTCTGGAGGGTGTCCAACTGGGACTGCACAGACAAGATGCCCCCGATCGTCGTCGCCTTGGTCATGATGGTGAGGTACTGCTGACGACTGTCCTGCAGGGCCGTGATCTGGGCCTGGAGGTCGACGTACTGACCAGTGACGTCGGTCGCTTGAGTGGTGAGCGACGCCACCCTGCCGTAGCCCTTGACAGCATTGAGGACCTGGTCGAAGCTGGCTTCGGGCACCTGCAAAGTCACCGTTGACTGGGCCGGCGAGCCCGGCGAAGCCGTTTGGGCCTGGGTACTGGCCACGAAGCCGCCGTAAGCCGCGACCAGGTTCATGAGCGCGGTCGTATCGGATTGGATGTCCGCTCCGGCCACGACCTCAGTGATGGCACCGGTCTCCTCGATGAGCGCGCCCTCGCCTGCACCCGACGCGGACGGCGGAGCGGACGCCTGTGCCCCGCCGTTGACGACGAGCCCGGCACCACCACTGAGGCCAGCAGTGCCACCCACCACAGAGGCTCTAAGGCTCCTGGGCAAAGCCGCTGCCGCCGGCGCACCGACAGCGTAGAGGGCCGCACTGTGGGAGCCAGACAATTGGGAGCCAGACAATGTGGCCGTGGTGCCATGGGTGGCGAAGGCGCCCGCCAAGCCGGTCGCACCCACCAGGCCCACGACGAGCACGGCGGCGGCGCACCGTGCTCGCCGTCCGCTCAGGTCCCAATGCGATGGTGCGGCGGCTACGGGCAAAGGCGCGATCTGGTCCATGCCTCTAAGTGAGGCTTGCCGCCCAATATCAACCGTTGGCCCCAAGATCCTCGGGGCCGAACCTTAGCCGGGGGCCCTGCGGTCCGGCCGACTGGAGACCTCGAAATCGTCCAAGGCCAGGCGCGCCGGGACGCCGGCGGGGGCTTCCGCGTACCAATAGGCCACGGTGGCGATGTCATCGGAACGGGCGAGGTAGCGCCCGTCCGACCGCCATCCGAGATCCTGGATGGTTACCCGCAGCTCAGTCTCGAAGCTGATCGGGTCGGGAAGGTGCCAGCGGTACATGCCAAACCGGGTCTGCGCCCGGTAGAGACCATCCGGTTTTATCAGCTGGTGAACGCCGAGGTAATTGGAGCTGTAGGTCGAGTACCCCTGCCCGGGAACGTCGAAGTCCCAGGCACCGCCGAAGTAGTCTTCCGTGCCCGTGCCGCAGATGGTGGGGTCGGCCTCACCGTCCAGGAAGAACTTGACCTCCCCCTCGCCCCACCAGCCCGGCCCATTTATACCTATGGCCATATAGGTGCCGACGTAGCTACCGCGGCCCGCAGCGCCTTCCAAGATCGTATGGACCTGCCCGGCAGCCACGGGGTTTGACCGCTCCCAATGGGCGTGGAAATAGCCCATGTCCGGTGGTACTTCACACAGCGCGTAATCGACCTGGTAATAGACGACCTGGTCGACGGCGCTCATGTTTTCAAGGCTGAGGCGGGCGGACCTGCGGAAGGGCATGGGGAAATAGGAGTTGAGGCCGCCGTAAGGGGCAACGACTATGGGCTCGGACATAAGCGGCGCGTACTCGGCCCACCCCTGGCAGAACAAGTCCCCCACGGGCAGGGCCACGGCCGGGTCGCCCTCGTGGTCCTCCCAGGTGATCCGCAAGACCAGGGTACGCCAGGCCTCCGGGCGCATTGTCAGCCACAGGTGCCGGATTACGCCGGCGCCTTCTATTTCCGCTAGGTCGGCTCGCTCTCCGGCGCCGATCACCCGGCTCGGGGACACCTTCCAACCCAAACCGAGGTCACGCGCCGCTTTGGCGCCCGTGCCCTCGGTGGCCCGTGCCCCTGCGCCCCGGGCTCCGGTTGGGTTCTCGGCCGTGATGGCCCGGCTCTCCGATACCGGTAAGCGGGCTACGTCCAGCCGAGCAGGGCCATCAGATATTCGCGGCATGCGGTCAAGCCTCCCCGGTCAGATCATAGGTTGCCCCGGCGACGAGCAGGCCTGGCGTCGGGGGTCGTAGGACCGACCCCCCGATGATCGCCCGCTCCACCCGCACCGAACCGTAAGCGACCTCCAGCTGGGCGCTCCAGGTACCCGGCGAGCCACCCGACTGGCGCAGTGTGCCCCAGGCCTGGCCCGTGGACCAGAACCAACACGACGGACCTTTGGCGTCGGCGAACTTGATCACGCCATGGCGGCCGTCGTAGTCAAACCCGGTGAGCCCGACGATCAGGCCCCAGCTCGCCATGGCCCGGGCGTAATGGTGCCCGCACTCCGCCTCGTCGTAGGGGTTGCGCCTGACCCCGGAGAAGCTCCAGACCTCGCACCAGTAGGGCATCGGGTGCTGGGGGAGGCCCTTTGGGTATGACAGCACGATGTGGCCCCGCTCGCCGTGCACGGCGTAGGTGCGCATGTAGTTCGTCCACTCCCCTAGGTCCTCCACGTAGTTGAGGCGGTGGACGCTGTCCAGCGCCTGCTTGACGTGGCCTACGTCGAACACCGGGCCCAAGCCCACCAACCGGGCGTAAGTGTCCCCCACGGCTTGGTCGATCAAACAGCCGTCGCCGATCTGGAACTCGGGGTCGTCAGCCTGCTCGGCCCCCATGCTCCCGTCGCGCAGGCGGGGGGCGACGTTGGCAAAGTTCCCGGGCGGCACGATCTTTTGCTCGTAGTACTGGCTGTTGAACAGCTGAGCCTCCGTCGCCGCCGCGCCCGAGGCGTAAACCCGCCCCGGTACGTGCGGGCCGGTGGCCAGCTCGACGTCCTATCTGAAAAAGACATGTCGTGTCCTATCCTTCTGTGCCCAAGATCCAATTGACCATGCTCTGCCCTCAGTTCAAGCGGCCACGAAGGAGCGTTACCCCCTCGCCGCTCAGGTCGCTGAAGGCAGCACCACGACCGAGCAGGGCAAGAGCAAGGGCCTCGCTTGGGCCTTGTACCTCGGCGCCGTCGCCGTACGACCACTCCTGGTCGGTGGCCAGGACGCGGAGCCCGTTAGTGCGACCTTTTGGCACGAAGCCGCGCGACGCCATCGGCGACGTGAGAAAGGTGAGCACGACCTTCCAGGTGGAGAGCGGCGCCGAAACGTCGAGGCCGAGCGGCCGCGCGATGTCGCGTGTGTGGACCGAGATGTCCGTCAGCGGGGCCATCGGCCCGTTCCCGGGCGGTGTGAAATGACTTTCGGCGTTCTTGCGCAGAATGGCCGTGAGCTCGCCAACGGGCCTCTGTCCCAACTGGCAGGCGGCCTTCACCGAGTACTTGTCGAAACCACCCGAGAGCATGGAACCCAAGGCGAACCGCGGCACGCTCACGCAAAATGGGCTCACCAGGTGCCCGGCCATGTCGTGTACGGTCCACGCAGTGCAGAGGGACTGTACGGCAAGTTGCTCTTCGTTCAACTGGTCGAACAGGTCGGCCGCCCTTCGCCGTCCAGCAGCGATGAGGCTGAACATCTCGTCTTCGTTCATACAGCTGTCAAATACTAGCCCTGTGGTTGGTCGTCGTGGCCTTGGTCGACTGTCAGGTCGACCACGCAGCGGAAACCAACCGTGGAGCAGCGGTCGACGCCCGGTGCGAAGAGCATGAACTTCGCGCTGCGCTCGGGCCCCAGCGGCCCGCCCTCCGCGTACCAACCTGAACCACCGAGCACCAGGTCGGGCCCGCCCTTGAGGATGACGAAGCGACTGTGGCCATCGGAATGTTCGCTCTCCGTCCACTCCCAGACCCGCCGCCGGCCATAGAGGGCGTAACCCTCGGACACTCCCACCTGCCACTCATCTTCGGTGGGGAGCCTTTTACCGGCCCAAGCTGCGTACGCCCTAGCGTCGCCCAGGTCAACGAACGTCACGGGCCAATCGGCTTGCTCCGGCGGTGGGCCACCGCTGACCCAGTGGTCCAGGAAGCGATGGGACATCTTTGGTACGTAGCCGGTCGATCGCAGGAAACGCCGGAACTCTTTGTTGCTGACCGGCAACTCGTCGATTGCCAGACCGTCGACGTCCAATGCGCGCGGGCTGGACCGCTGCTGTTCTTGGTCTGGAAAATCCTGGTTCAGGTGATCAGCGCGCACGTAGGTCCCGCACTCGCGCAACTGGAACACTGACCCAAACGAACGGGGCCCGGGAGCGACAACACGCATGCTGGGCGAGAGGGTACGGGAAGCCGATTTCTCGATCGGGCGTCGCAACGGCGGCTCGACCGAAGTGGTCGTCTCGGGAAAGGCGGTGCCGGCACGGGGGCGCTCAGGGCGGGCATACTCGATCGCCGACCAGATCTCGCTCTCGGTTTTTTCGCTAATGGTGACGAGGCTGGCGATACCGCGAGCGGGGACCGTCACGATGGGCGCGCGTGGGTCGATCCTCCGGCCGGCGAGGACGTCGACAGCCACTGCCCCGGGCGTGAGAGCAAAGGAAACATCTGTTCCGGTGACGTCACGTTCGGAACAGTTAGCAAGCGCCCACAGTACTGTCCCGCCGCTTTCCCATCGGCTCGCGCGCAAGCCCTGGCCAGGCATGGGGACAAAGGGCGTCCAATCCCCGAGGCTTAGCAAGTCAGAAAAGGTCCTTTGGACCCTGAGCATGGACTTGAGCAAGAGCTTGTCCCCGTCGTTCCACGGGTACCAGGAGCCGAAAACGTTCTCCCAAACGACGACGCCCGCACCGTTGAGCCAGGCGGTCAGCAGCTCGTCACGGTGCTTGTCGTGCCATCGCCGTACCAGGTGTTGCATGTGCCGCTGCTCAAACCAGTGGTCCCGCATGAGGAACCGCTCTTTGAGGGGCTCGGTGGATTGCACCCAGGACATCAGATGGTCCCTCACGCCCGCTAATGGCACGACCCCTTCGGACTGGAAGACATTGGCAGGCGAAGCCTTGTCGATCTCGCCACGGAGGTCACCAGGTGCGTTAGCCAGGGTATCAAGGAATATGCCATCAGGCCCTACGGTCGAGACCAGCTCGGCCAGTGCCTGGGCGTCGGCCACAGGTTCTCGCCGCGTCTCGAGATCCCAGGGGTTGTAGTCAATGATCGCTCGCACCCCGCGCCGGTGTAAGCGCGCGATTATGTCGGCGAGCGCGGTTAGGCCTCCCGGTATGTCTCTGTAGAAGTCGTACTGGTTGCGTTCGTCAAAGCCGATCCGTGGGTAGGCGTGCCAAAGGATAAGTACGTCGAAGCCGCCAAAATCTCGCTCAGCATTGTCGAGGTACTCTTCGACGAGGAAGCTGTCAGAACCGGGGTCGTAGAAACTCTCGTCCCACAACATGACCAGCCCGCAGACAAAGGCTTTGCGAGCCCACTGAGATGCCGCCACGTCGTAGCGCGTGTCGTCGCTCAGGTACTTCTCCCGGGCCTTTTGGCGCCACCCCGTAATTTCTTTGACCCAAGCTGACCAGTCCGCCTCGTCGCCCGGCGCCGTCTTCAGGGCCTCGAACTGCTGTTCCAGCTCTGATGGCATCTGTTGTCCTCAATCCCCACCGTGGGCATGTCGGTAGACTAAGTCAGGCGGGACGTCCCTCCGCAAGTTCCGCCTTCGGGAAGTTCGGCTACCCTCGGTGGGGCCTCTTAGGCTTCGGCATTGCAGATCGCCCCATCTGCGCATGATGCGAGACCCGAAAACAGCCATTGAAGCCGCCCGTAGCGAGACGGATCGCGAAGCCGACGCCGAGACCCGGTGGCGGGTCCTGACCGCACCGAACTGCATGCAGGCCGTCTTCGCCGCCGCCCGGCGCTATGTGCTCGCCTTTCTACCTTTGGCCAGCTCGATTAGCGTGCGAGCGATCGGGTACGGAGCAACCCTTCGACACACCCTCGAGCGCAATACAGAATGTTCGCCATGAGCAGCACCGCCAACGACGGTCGCGCGAACTCGCCCATCGAGGTCCCGGAGGACATCTTCGGGCGGGTCAACACGCTATGTCTGGCGCTGCCAGAGGTGAAGGTGCGGGTAGACGCCTCACTAACCAGAGCGAGATCGACGGCTCACTCGTTCGACATCCGCCGGAGGTCGTTCTGCCTGCTCGTGGCACGGGAGGGCCGTACCGGCAAGCCCGTTTCGCTGCTCGTGTTGCGTGCCGACCCAGACGAACGCGACGCTCTGCTCTCCATTGGCCACCCGTTCTTCGCCTCGCGAGCCGGCCGTGATCGCATCGGGGCCCGGCTCACAGATGGCACCGACTGGGAAGAGATCCGTGAACTCGTGACCGAGAGCTACCGGAGGCTCGCGCCGAAGAAGCTCACCGCCTTGCTCGACTAGCAACGCCGTCAGTGATGCAGCGCGTATCCCAGATCACGCGCCCATAGCGCCCGGCGTCATCGCTGGCGCCGAGGCGCGGGCCCGCAGTTCTGGCGGGGCGTTCCGGGGCCCTGAGATCAGATCTCATCTGGGGCAACGCCACCGCGGTGGCCTCGCTCGCTCGTCACCTCCGGTGAGCAGTTGTGGGCCCTACTCCTCGATGGCGAGGCTGCCGTACCTGGGCACGCCTCCGGTCTCGTAGGCGAGGTGGAGCGTGCCGTTCGGGTAGGTGAGCGATTCGGTGAGGCGCAGCGCCGTGGGCACTTCACCCAGTCGACATCAGACCACCGGAGGGCGCAAAGCTCGCCCCGGCGGGCGCCCGTGACGGCGCCGAGCGCAATGGCAGCCGCCAGCACGGCATCGAGCGTCTCGGCGGAGCTGATGAGGCGTTGGACCTCTTTGACGCTCGGGGCGGTCACAGTCGACCGGGTGGTGCCCGGCGGCGTCGCCCGGTCGGCGGGGTTGCTTGCCGCTATGCCCCACTCGACGGCGTGGTCGAGGGCAGCATGGAGAATGGAGTGGTGACGGCGCACGCTGGCCGGCGACAGCCCTCGCCCGAGCAGCTCCCGGTAGAGCTGGTCCAGGTCTCGCGCGCTCAGCCGGTCGAGGGGGAACGCACCGATGGCCGGTTTGATGTCCCGCTCGACCGAACAGCGATGTTCCCTCATGGTGTAGGCGGTGCGCGTCGGCGTGATGTCGTCGAGCCAGCGGTCCACCAGGTCAGCTACGCTGCCTGCGTGGCTTTTGGCCACCTGGCCGGTCTCGACTTCGGCTGACCAGTTACCCAAAGAGTTACCCAAGGCCATGTTGCAGTAGGAGGAGCAGACCAAACTAGCAGCTCACAGTACACACGCCCGGGTAGCTCAGACGGCAGAGCGACGCACTCGTAATGCGTAGGTCAAGGGTTCGATTCCCTTCTCGGGCTCGGCGACGTCTACGCATTTGGGGCGTCATCATCGTTGACGCCCTCGTCGAAGGAGGCACGCCCAATGGACTACAGCCGGCTGTCGATGTCTCTCGGTGAGGCCATATTCACGCAGCGTTCAATCCGGCGGTTCCGCCCCGACCCGGTCCCTCTCACGGACATCCGTCTCATGCTCGAAGCCGCAGTGAGAGCGCCAAACGGGAGCAACCAACAAATCGCGCGGTTCCTAGTCGTAAACGATCGCGCCACCATCCGGGAGTTCGGCACGCTCTACCACGAGGCGTGGTGGGCAAAGCGTCGCGACGAGGGGTTCCAACAACGTGAAGATCTCCCCCCCCACTTTCATGCCTCAGCCGGACTGGCCGACACCATGACGGAGGCACCCTGCATCGTGTTCGCGTTGGCACTGGACAACGGGCCAGCCAATTGTGTCATTCCCGCCGTTCAAAACCTGATGCTCGCGGCGCGGGCCATCGGGATCGGTTCGGTGCCGACGACGCTTCACCCATCCGTAATGGCCCGCTTCCACGCCATGTTCGGTATCCCCGACGATGTCAGCTTCCATTTCTGTGTGCCGCTCGGCTATCCGCAGGGCAATTTCGGGCCGAACTCTCGCAAGCCGACCTCGGCGACGACCTATCTCGGCCGGTGGGACGCTCCCGTACCATGGGAATGAGGGGCGCTTCGTCGAGTACTCGCTCAGTCAGAATTATCCTCATCGCGACACTGTGAAAGGGCTCTAAACCGCTGCCGGCTCGAGTTCGCTCCCGGCCGCCGCCACTTCGGCGTGCAGCTCGGGCCGCCCGAAACGCACCAGTGCCACGAGCAGGGCCCCGGCGAGGGCCACGCCCGCCCCGACCCGGAAGACCAGGACTGCGCCGTTGGTGGACGCAGCGGAGACTGCAACCCCGTGGGCCACGGCCGTGTTGGCATGGCGGAGAGCCAGGGTTGCCAGCACTGCCAAGCCGACCGCCCCACCCACCTGCTGGGCCGTGTTTTGGATGCCCGACGCCAAGCTGGCGTCCTCGCCCGACACTCGGTGGACAGAAGCTATGCCGAAGGCGGCGAAGTTGATACCCGACCCGAGTGCCATAACCACCATGGCGGGGAAGGAGTGCGTCCAATACGAGCCGTGCACCGTGATCCGGGACAGGAGCAACACCCCGCCCCCGAACAACAGAGCGCCGGCGCAGAACAGCGGCTTCACCCCGATCTTGGGGGCGAGCTGGCTGGCCAGCCCGATCCCGACGCTGATCACAATGCCGAAGGGTAGGTAGGCCAGGCCGGTCCGGATGGCCGAGTAGTGCTCGACCTGCTGGAAGTACAGGGTTAGCAGGAAGAACACGGTGAAGAACACGCTGGCGAACAGGACCGCAGAGACGTTTGAGGTCACTCGGGCCCGGTTGCGGAGAAAACCGGCAGGCACCAGCGGTGCCAAGGCCGTCCGCTCCCGGACCACGAACGCCACGGCCGCCACTGCCCCTACGGTCAAGGCACCCCAAACCTGGTCCGCGCCCCACGAATGGTTGGCGGCAGCAATGAACCCGTAGACGATGGCAACCAAGCCGGCCGTGCCCAATACGGCCCCGGCCAGGTCGGCGCTCTCGCCGCGTTCGGCCGCGCCCCGGCCGAACGCCAGACGACTGGAGGCGCGGCTTTCGGCCACCAGCCGGGACACGGCCAGGATGGCGATCACGGCTACTGGGATGTTTACGTAGAAGATCCACCGCCACGAGGCGACCGAGATCAGCAGTCCGGAGATCACCGGTCCGAGGGCCCCACCGAGGCCGGCAACCCCGCCGTTGATCCCGATGGCGGTGGCCCGCTCCTTGGGATCGGTGAACAGCAGCGCCACCAGGCCGAAGGCGGCCGGGGTGGCGATGGCCTCACCCATACCTTGTAGGAAGCGGCTGGCCACCAGCATGGCCGAGTCGACGGCGGCACCGCTGAGGGCTGAGGCGATGGCGAACACGGTCACCCCGATGAGGAACATCCGCCTGCGACCCAGGAGATCGGCCAACCGGCCGCCCAGGAGGAGAAGCCCACCGGCCGTGAGGACGTACCCGTCCACCACCCAGGCCAGGCCGGCCCGGCTGAAGTCCAGGCTGGTCTCTATGCGGGGAAGAGCAACGTTCACGACGGTGATATCGAGCACGATGATGAACTGGACGAGGGCGATGACGGCCAGAGCGGCCCACCGCTTGCTGTGTTGCTGATCTGCTGTCATAGGAATGACGGTAAAGGCCTATGCGGACAGAACCAGTCCTAATAATGAAAGAATCTGGACGGTATGGGCGACACCCCGGGACGCATGCTCCGCCTCCTCGGCCTCCTGCAGGCCCGCGCTTCGTGGGGCGGCGCCGAACTAGCCGAACGGCTGGAAATCACCCAACGGACCGTCCGACGTGATGTCGATCGCCTGCGAGAGCTGGGTTACCCGGTCGAGGCCGAGCCCGGTCGCCACGGCGGGTACCGCCTGGGCCGGGGCGGCCGCCTCCCACCGCTCCTGCTCAACGATGAGGAAGCCGTCGCCGTCGCTATCGGTTTGCGCTGTGCAGTCGACGGCACCGTCGCCGGCCTCGAGGAGTCCGCCATCTCCACGTTGGCCAAGCTCGACCACCTCCTCCCGGCCCACCTAGCCCGGAGAGTACGCAGCCTGCACGAGAGCACTGCGTCGATGCTGTGGTCGGACGCGAGAGCGGAAAGGGTCGACGCCACCCACCTGCTGGTCCTTGCCAACGCCTGCTCGACGCATGAGCGGGCCCGTTTCGCCTACACCGACCGGGGCGGCAGGTCCTCCAAACGCTTGGTCGAACCCCTTCGCCTGGTCCGAAGCGGACCTCGCTGGTACTTGGTGGCCCGGGACATCGACCGGGCGGACTGGCGCACGTTCCGGCTCGACCGCGTCAAGTCGCCCGAGCCCGTCGGCACCTACTTCGAGCACAAGGGCCCTCCGGACCCGGTCGCTATGGTTACCGAGGGCGTGACGGCGCGTAGCTACCCGTACCGGGCCCGGATCCGGATCCCCCTGCCGGTCGAGCAGGCCGTACGGGTGGTGCCCCGGACGCTCGCCGTCATCGAAGAGGGCGAGGACGCCAACTCCACGATCGTGGAGCTTGGCTCCACGGGCATGTACCGCATGGTCGGCTACCTGGCCGGCCTCTACCCGCCATGCGAGGTCCTCGGTCCACCCGAGCTCCGCGACACCCTTCGGGCCCACGCCGAAGCCGTCGCCCAAGCCAACGCTTCCTCGACCAACCAGCCTCAGGGTTGGTGCAAGTAAAACGGGGTGCCCTGGTCGTCCGCGCACAACGACTCCAGGCCATAAGGCCGTTTGGCAACTTCCCGAGCGGCCCCGCCGGCGTCCCGTACGCGTTGGACGGCCGCCCTGATGTCGTCGACCCGGTAGCAGAGGGTCACACGAGGCGTCGCCGGTCCGGCCTCCGGCTTGGTAGTCATACCGAGCTGTGGCGCCACGCCGCTGACCTGCGCCCCCCCCAGCCGGCCCACATTGACCGTCCACCCGAGGACGCCGGCATAGAAGGCCTGTGCGGCCTCAAGATCGGAGACCACCATGGTCAGATAGGACACGTCGCCTTGGACTTCTCCGTTGTGAAAGTCTTCGCTCATAGAGGTCGGACCTCCCGCGACGGCCGGCAACTCGTGGAGGCAAAACGGCGTTCCCTGGTCGTCGTGGCCCTCGGCGGCCAGGCCGTACGGCTCGGGGTGGGGATCGGTCATGGTGCCCCCGTGCGCTCGGACGGCAGCCACCGCCGCAGCTATGTCAGCGACGCGGTAGCCGAGCACGGCTCCGCGCACTTGGGCGCCGGTCGGGCCCGCGCCGGCCCACAGGCCCATCATCGGGACAACATCGTCGACCTGTACGCCGTGCTCGCTGTTGCCCGGGCTGAAGCGCCAGCCCAGTACGGCTCCGTAGAAAGCCTGGCCGCAAGCCAGGTCAGGCAAGCCGAGGGTCACATAGGAGATGTCGCCGTGGTGGACGCCATTACGGGCGCGGGCAGTCGTCGCAGCTCTCAAAGTTAGCTCGTCCAAGTAGGTAAGGACACGGCTCACGTACCCATCATCGTTCGGCACCGTCCAACTCCGACGCGGCCGAGAAAGATTGGCCGGCGACCGGCCAGTGCGTAACCAAGGCGACGGCTGCTGGTTGGGATCGCCAGAAAAACCCACTGCCGGGGCACCCGAGGGGTCGCCGCTACACGCCAGCTCCGCCCCGAACACGCAGGGTCATGGACAGTTACGCCCTAAAACCGGATCCCCGCGCTTACCAGCCGCAACGGTTAGGCCAGCCTCTCTCGCAAGGCCCCCAGGGCTACCAATCGGCGCTCCAACTTGGCCGCGTCACCCGCCGCGTCGCGGGTACGGATGCGTTGCTCGAGCTGGTCGAGACGCTGTGACTCTCTGCTGGCCAGAGCCGCCCGTTCTGCTTCGGGGCGGCTGCGCAGTACCCGGACGAAGGCGGCGTGGGCATCCGTGGTCCGCTTGAGCCCGAGAGCGCTTGCCACAGCGGCGTAACTCTTGCCTCGTTCGCGCATCGATACGACTTCCTCGTCGATGTTGCGGCGGGGTTGTCGGGGCCCACCCTCGCCCTGGGCGCGCTCGGGGGACGACCGCCTAGAGCGCGACTTGTCATCGTGCAAATTACCTCTGGGCATACCTCGCCCTGTCCTTTCGCTGGCGCATTTGGGGAGTGCCACAGACGTAACAGCTACAACCATGGCGAGCCGGCCGGCCTGCGTACCGGGCCGTCGGATCCCCTCCACGTTACCAGGCACCCAAGCCGAGACGCGCCCGGCCTGAGGCCCCCGTTGTCGCCCACGGCCCGCAGCGCCCGAACGGTCCGTGCGGGCGGAGAGCTGTCCTTGCAGGCCCCCGTCGCGGCTGCCAGGATGTCGGCATGCTTGATCATCTGTCGGTCCAGTGCGCCGACGTCGGCAAGAGCGCCGCCTTCTACGAAGCGGTTTGCGTCCCCCTCGGCGCCGGGCGAGTGATGGACTTCGGTGAAGTCATCGGTTTCGGCGTGGGGGCCAAGCCAGAGTTCTGGATTGGGCCCCAGACGAGCGGAGAAGGGTTCCGGGAGTCCCACATAGCCTTCGTCGCGCCCAGCCGGGCCGCCGTCAATGCCTTCTTCGAAGCGGCGGTGGCAGCCGGCGCCGAGGTCTTGAACGAGCCGAGACTATGGCCCGAGTACCACCCCAATTACTACGGCGCCTTCGTGCGAGACCCGGACGGCAACAACGTCGAGGCCGTCTGCCACGCGCCAGAGTAGCCCGGGAGCTTCTCCGCCGGACGGACCGTTGGGGAGGACGATGCGAGTGCCTAGCCCAGCCGGAAGGCCGACTTGGGCAGCCGGTAGGCAAAATCGGTGGCCAGCTCGGCGGCATCTGCGCCCTCGAGCCGGTGCTCGGCCACCAGACGGGCGAGGAAGGCACAATGCGCCCGGCGGGCCAGGTCATGGCGCGCCGGTACCGAACAATAGGCACGAGTGTCGTCCACGAACCCGGCCGACTTGGCGAAACCCGCGCTCTCGGTGATCGCGCCCCAGAACCGGGTCATGGCGTCAGGCGAGTCGAGGAACCACCACGGCGCCCCCAGCCACAGGCCCGGGTAATAGCTCGCCATCGGGGCCAGTTCCCGGGAGAACACCGTCTCGTCCACGGTGAAGGCCACCATCCGGAAGCCGGGATGAGAACCGAAACGGTCCAGCAAACGCTGCAGGGAGGCGGTATAGCCCGTGGCTACGGGGAAATCGCCTCCGATGTCGGCACCATAACGGGTCAGGGCAGCCGTGTCATGGCTGCGCCACACCCCGGGGTGCAGCTGCATCACGAGGCCGTCCTCGGCTGACATGCGGGCCATCTCCATGATCATGTGGGCACTGAAATTGGCGACATCAGAGGCGTCGTGGGGCCCGGTCCGTAGACGGTCGTAGAGCCGGGACGCCTCCCGCTCGCTCAGCTCCAAGGCTTCGGGCCAAAGGTGGCCGTGATCAGTGGCGGTGGCCCCCAGATCCTTGAAGGCGGCTCGGCGCGACTCGAGAGCAGATATGTACCCGCGGTACGTCGTGGTGTCGGTACCTGAGACGTCCGCCAACGCCTCCAGTTGCTCGGCCCACCGGGCGGTGCGGGAGGGGTCTATTACCATGTCGGGCCGGAAGGTGGGGATGACCCTGCCTTCCCAGGTCGGGTCGTCGCGAAGGACCTTGTGGGCGGACAGGTCGGCCAGGGGCGAGTCGGTCGTGGCCAGGACTTCGAGGCCGAAGCGCCCGTATAGCGCCCGGGGGCGGAACTGGTCCGAGCCGAGCTCGGCGGTGATGTGGTCGTATGTCTCGTCGGCCGTACCCTCGGTGAGCGGCTCGGTGATGGCGAAAAGGCTGGCCAGCTCATCCTCAAGCCAAAGCCGCATGACCGTCCCGCGAAAGACCGGCCAGTAACGGCACAACCGGCGCCAGACTTCCCGCGGCTCGGCCACCGGGCCCGTCTCGCCCGGGGCACGAAAACCGAGGTCGGCATAGGAGGCCCCATGGGCATGAAGCAGCCGAAGGACGTAGTGGTCCGGTCTAACCAGTAGCTCCACCGGGTCGGCATAAGCCCTGTCGTCGGCCAGGACGGCGGCATCGACGTGACCGTGTGGCGATATGAGCGGGAGCTCGGCCACCTGGCGGTAAAGCCCGAGAGCCACCTCTCGCACCGCCGGCTCGACCGGCATCAACCGGTGCGGGTGAGGGAACGTCGGGTGCGGGCGAAGGGTCACCCTCAGACGGTACCGCACCCGCCGCGGTGGCGGCCGGGAGTGGGGACGGCCAGTTATTCGAGGGGACCGGGGTAAGCGGCTTCGGCTTTGTCGGCCAGGGCGTTGACCTGTTTTCGCACCACCACGACCAGGGCCACGACCACGGCTATGGCCACGGCGCCGACGACGATATCGATCGTCCCCGACGCTTTTTTCAGTGTGTTGGCTGCATTATATGAAAGAGCCGTATAAACGGCAGCCCATATGACGGCGCCGGCAGCGCTGGCCACAGTGAACCTCTTCCACTCCATATGCACGGTGCCGGCGAGGAAGGAAATATAGGTGCGCAAAACCGAAACAAAACGCCCGAAGAAGACCACCTTTCCACCCTGGCGGTCGAGCACGTACCTTCCCACTTTGAGCTTGCGCTCGTCCAGGCGGACCTTGCTCCCATAACGGCGGGCCAGGGCGAAGCCGCCCTTCATACCTATAAGGTAGCCGGCGACGTTCCCCGCCACAGCCGAAACCGCTGCCACCGCGAATATGGCCCACGGGTTTAGATGGTGCGTGTGGCCGGCATAGGCCCCCGCGGCTATAAGGGCCGTCTCGCCCGGGATCGGGACCCCGAGGCTCTCGGCGGCGATGAACGCGAAGATGGCCCAGTAGCCGTAGGAGCTGATCAGATGAGAGGTGCTCATTGCCGGGCTGGGAGCCTACTCTTCAGCTACCGGTCAACGCGGGTGGGACGAGTACTGTCGTGGGCATGGGCAGCCCGGGCCGTGGCGGCGAGGTGCGCCTGGGAGTGCTGGCCTCGGGTAGCGGGACGGTCCTGGAGGCCATGCTGAGCGCCGGTACCGACGTCTGCGTGGTCCTGGCTGATCGCCGCTGCCGGGCACTTCAGGTGGCGGCGGAGGCGGGAGTGCCCGCCGAACTGCTGCTCCGCGGGGAGTACGGGAAAGACTTCGACCGCGCCGCTTATACCCGGCAGCTGGTCAAAGTGCTCGAAGGCTACGGGGTGGACGTGGTGGCGATGGCCGGCTTCGGCACCATCTTCAGTCCCGAGATCTTCGCCGCCTTCCCGGGACGCGTCCTCAACACCCATCCGGCCCTCCTTCCCGCGTTCAAGGGCTGGCACGCCGTGCGGGACGCGCTGGCCGCGGGCGTGACCGTAACCGGTACGACCGTCCACCTGGCAACCGAGCGAGTGGACGACGGGCCTGTCCTGGCCCAGCAGGAGGTCCCTGTCCTTCCCGGCGACACAGAGCAGACCCTTCACGAGAGGATCAAGGCCGTTGAGCGCCGGCTCTACCCCCAAACCATCGAGCGCTTCCTGGCCCAGCTCCGACAGAGCCAGGTGAGGCCGGTGACGACAACAGGAGGCACTGGTGTGAAGGCACTGCTTTCGGTTTACGACAAGACCGGGCTGGAGGATTTCGCCGCCGCGCTGGTGGCCTCCGGGTACGGGCTGGTGGCCAGCGGGAAGACGGCGGCTGCTCTCGAAGCAGCCGGCTTGCCTCACGAGACCGTCGAAGCGGTGACGGATTGGCCGGAAATGCTGGGCGGCCGGGTGAAAACCCTCCACCCTCGCCTCCACGCGGGCATCCTGGCGGACCTGGACGACCCCAGGCACCGCGACGACCTGGCTCGGCACGGCATCGACCCGATCGGCCTGGTCGTGTGCAACCTGTACCCGTTCCGCTCCCAGCCTTCGGTCGAAATGATCGACATAGGCGGGGTCACGCTTTTGCGGGCTGCGGCCAAGAACTGGGCTCGCGTCGCGGTCGTCGTGGACCCCGCCGACTACGCCTTGGTGACGGGGAAGGTGCACGAGGGCGGACAAGCCCTCGACGATGACCTCAGGCTATACCTGGCCCGCAAAGCCTTTGCCCACACGGCGGCATATGACGCCAGCATCGTCAGCTGGCTCGACGATGTCGCGGGCGCGGCTGCGAGCGCGGGGCCGCCGGCGGAAAACGTCGGGGCCGACGGGCACCAACGTCGGCTGCCACCGACCCTGCACCTGTCCCTCGAGCTCGCTCAGCCGCTGCGCTACGGCGAGAACCCCCACCAGTCCGGCGCCCGTTACCGCAACACGGGACAAGCAAGCTGGTGGGACGACGTCGTCCAGCACGGAGGTATGGAGCTCTCCTATCTCAACCTTTATGACGCCGACGCCGCCTGGAGGCTCGTCCACGAGATCGCCGACCTCAGCCCGGCAGCGGCCGTGGTGGTCAAGCACGCCAACCCGTGTGGGGCGGCGGTGGCGGCCGGCCTGCTCGATGCCTACGAAGGTGCCTTCGAGTGCGACCCTATGTCCGCCTTTGGAGGGATCGTCGCTCTTTCGGCACCGGTGGACGAACAACTGGCGGCGACGATGGTGGCCAACGCCAAAGCCGACGTGGTCATCGCCCCGGGGTACAGCGACGAGGCGCTCAGGCTGTTCGCCACCAAACGTAAGAACATGCGGGTCCTCGCCGCGCCGGCGCCCGGCACGGACGCGTGGCACGTGCGCCAGGTGAGCGGGGGATGGCTGGTGCAAACCCCGTACCGCCTGGAAAGAGGCCCCGAGAAGTGGCAGGTGGTGACGTCCGCCCAACCCAGCGAGGACAACTGGCAGGACCTGCAGTTGGCGTGGAGGGTGTGCGCCGCCGTCAAGTCCAACGCCATCGTGCTGGCGGCTAACGGCAAGGCGGTGGGCATCGGGGGCGGCCAGCAAAACCGGGTCTCCCCCGGAGAACTGGCTGTGGCCCGGGCCGCCGGCAGAGCGGTGGGAGGCGCCGGGGCGAGCGACGCTTTCTTCCCCTTCCGGGACGGCCTGGACATGGTCGCTGCCGCCGGCGTGAGCTGTATCGTGCAGCCCGGTGGTTCCGTCCGGGACGCCGAAGTCATCGCCGCCGCCGAGGAGCACGGGATTGCCATGGTTTTCACCGGCGAGCGCCAGTTCCGGCATTGAGCACCGAGGTCCTGGAGACGTCGAGGCCGTGGCACGTCGAGCCTGAGATTCGAGGAGGTCCGATTTGAGCGCCATCGTGATGTCCGGCGCGCCTGTCGCCGAATCCGTGTTGGACGACGTGCGCGCCCGGGTGGCTGCCCTCGGCCGCGCCGGCAAGACCGTGGGCCTGGGGACCATCCTGGTGGGCGACGACCCGGCCAGCGCCCATTACGTGGCCCGCAAGCATGAGACCTGCCAGCGCTTGGGCATCGCCTCGGTTGACATCCGTATCGCCGCCGGCGCTGGTCAGGAGGACCTGATCGCGGCCATCGACCAGCTTAACTCCGACCCGGCCGTCGACGGCTTCCTGGTCCAGAACCCGGTGCCCGCCGGCTACGACTACGCCGAGGCCCTGACCCGCGTTTCACCGGCCAAGGACGTCGATGGGCTCCACCCCGTCAACCTCGGCTACCTGGCGCTCGGTGAGGCAGGGCACCCCCGTCCGTGCACGCCTCTCGGCATCAAGGCCATGCTGGCTCACTACGAGGTGCCGGTGGAGGGGCGGTCGGTGGTCGTCGTGGGACGGGGCCCGACTCTGGGGCGCCCCCTGGCCCTTCTCCTGTCCCTGAAGGAGCCGGGGGCCAACGCCGCTGTCACGGTGGTCCACACGGGCGTGACGGACTGGCCCGAGCACACCCGCCGGGCCGACATCGTCGTGGGCGCCGCCGGCGTCCCCAACATGATCACCCCGGACGTCGTGGCCCCAGGCTCGTGCGTGATCGGGGGCGGCATGACCTGGGAGGGGCGCAAGGTGCTGTCTGACGTCGATGAACGGTGCGCCGAAGTAGCAGCGTTCGTCACTCCCCGCCTCGGGGGCGTGGGGGTGACGACCGTGGCCATGCTCATCTCCAACACCGTGGCGGCGGCGGAGACGTCCCTCGGCCTTATCCTTTAGTGATGGCGACCGTCTCCGAGCTCCTGGCGGCGGGGAAGACCTACTCCTTCGAGTTTTTCCCGCCCAAGAACGACGCCGAGCAGGCCCGCCTGGTGGAAACGCTCCTCGACCTCCAGCCCCTCCGGCCCTCCTTCGTGTCGGTCACGTACCGGGCCGGGCCGTCGTCCCGCCAGCGCACGACCGACCTCGTGTTCTCCATGCTGCGCCTGACGGCGCTCAACCCGATGGCCCATCTGACCTGCACCGGCCACAGCCGCCTCGAGCTGGCCGACATCTTGGTGAGCTTTCGCAAGGCCGGGGTGGAAAACCTGATGGCGCTGGGCGGCGACCCGCCCAGCGACGCCTCCGTAGGGCCGGGCGAACTGGCTCACGCCCAGGAACTGGTGGAGCTGGCCCGTGCCATCGGTGGTTTCTGCATCGGGGTCGCCGCCCACCCGGGCCGGCACCCACGGTCGCGCAGCCTGGCCAGCGACCGACGTTTCCTGGCCCAGAAGCTAAAGGCCGCCGACTTCGCCGTGACGCAGTTCTTCTTCGAGCCGGCCGACTACTTCTCCCTGGTGGACGACCTGGCCGCCCGGGGCGTCGACAAGCCCGTCCTGCCGGGCATACTGCCGGTGACCAGCCTGTCATCGGTCCCTCGCATGGCCGAGATGGGTTGCGCCGCGCCCGCCCACCTCGTCGAACGGCTTGAGGCGGCGCAAGCCCGGGGCGGCCGCCAGGACATGGTCAAGGCGGGGGTGGACGCGGCCACGGAGCTGTGCTCGGCCTTGCTGGACCAGGGGGCGCCCGGCCTGCACTTTTACACTTTCAACCGGTCCGAGGCGACGCGGCGCATCCACGCCAACCTCGGCCTGTCGGTCGCCGCCGGTTAGCGGGGCGCTGAGGAGCTGAGGCGCTCGTTGGTGATCCTTACGGCATCGGGGTTGTCATCGACCAGCAAATAGCGCCGCCCCAACCCCTTGGCCGCCACTCCCGTCGTCCCGCTGCCGCAGAAGAAGTCGGCTACCAGTTCGCCCGGGTTGCTGGAGGCCCGGACTATGCGTTCGAGCAGCTTGAGCGGCTTCTGGGTGGGGTAGCCGGTCCGCTCGGCACTGTTGGTCGGCACGATGGTGAGCCACCAGGTGTCGGTGGGGAGCTTCCCCCGGGACGCCTTGTCCGGCCCCACCAGCCCTGGTGCCATATAGGGGATGCGGTCGATGTCGGCCACGTTGAATGTCCAGCGGGCGGATTTCGAGTACCACAAGATGTTGTCGTGCTTGCGGGGCCAGCGGTCTTTCGCCCTACCGCCGTAGTCGTAAGCCCAGATGACCTCGTTGAGGAAGCGTTCCGGGCCGAAGAGCTCGTCGAGCAACACCCGGGCGTAGTGGGCGGCGTGAAAGTCGAGGTGCAAGTAGAGCGACCCGGTCGGACGAAGCACCCGGTGCACCTCCGACAGGCACTGGCGCAGGAACTCGAGGTACTCCGACAAGCTCATGTCGTCGCGGTAGCGGTAGTCGGAGACGACCTCGAACGGGTAACGCCGGCCACCGAAGCCCACCCGTTCCCTGGTGCCCACGCCGGTGCGGATGGAACCCAGGCGACGGACCTGGCCGGTGCCGAACGGGGGGTCGATATAGACCAGGTCGATGCAGCCGTCGGGCAGGCCGGCCAGGACCTCCCGGCAATCGCCGAGGACGACGCCCTCGGGCACGGCACCAGGGCCCGGCACCGCCGTCATCGCGGACAGGGCCGCGCCCACACTGGGCAGATCGCGCCTGGTTCCACAGGGGAAGGCTACGGCTTGGTGGGCACCCGGACAGGGACCTAACCCCGGGGTGTAGTCGGCTTCGTCTGGCCGGTGGCGGGGGACATAGGCTGGCCCGCCATGGCAGACAAGATCACGATGGGGCCGGACGGGGACCTTCGGGTCCCGGACGAGCCCATAATCCCTTTTATCGAAGGCGACGGGACAGGCGTGGACATCTGGCCCGCGGCCCGGCGGGTAATAGACGCCGCCGTGGCCAAGCAGGGCCAGGGCCGCAGCATTGCCTGGACGGAAGTGCTGGCCGGGGAGAAGGCGTTCCGGGAGACGGGCAACTGGTTACCCGAAGAAACGCTCGGTGCGTTCCGTCAGTACCTCATCGGCATCAAGGGACCTCTGACGACACCGGTGGGCGGAGGCTTTCGCTCGCTCAACGTCGCCCTGCGCCAGCTGCTCGACCTCTATGTCTGCCTACGACCGGTCCGGTGGTACGAGGGCGTGCCCTCCCCCGTCAAACACCCCGAGCTGGTCGACATGGTCATCTTCCGGGAGAACACCGAGGACATATACGCCGGCCTCGAGGTCGAGGAGGGCACAGCGGAGGCCAAGCGGCTCATCGAGTTCCTGCACGAGGAGCTGGGCTGGCACGTCCGGCCCGACTCGGGCATCGGCATCAAGCCCATATCCGTGACGGCCAGTAAGCGCCTGGCCCGGGCCGCACTGCAGTATGCCGTGGACCACAGCCGCAAGTCGGTGACCCTGGTGCACAAGGGCAACATCCAGAAGTACACCGAAGGTGCGTTCCGCAAGTGGGGCTACGAGGTGGCCCGCGACGAGTTCGCCGAAGTGGCCGTCAGCTGGGAGGAATGCGGAGGCCGGCCCGGCGACAAGATCCTCGTGAAGGACAACATCGCCGACATAACTTTGCAACAGGTCCTCACCCGGCCCGAGGACTTCGACGTCATCGCCACCACCAACCTCAACGGCGACTACCTCTCCGATGCCATCGCCGCCCAGGTCGGCGGGATCGGTATCGCCCCGGGGGCCAACATCAACTACGAGACCGGTCACGGGATTTTCGAGGCGACGCACGGCACCGCTCCGAAATACGCCGGCCAGGACAAGGTCAACCCCGGTTCGGTCCTGCTCTCTGGCGTCCTGATGCTCGAGCACCTGGGCTGGCAGGCGGCCGCCGACGACATTGTGAGAGCGCTGCAGCAAACCATCGCCGACCGGGTCGTCACCTATGACTTCGCCCGCCAGATGGAGGGTGCCAAAGAAGTCAAGACGTCCGAGTTCGCCGATGCCATCATCGAGCGGTTGTAGGGCCGGCCCGCCATGTCCGATCCCAAGCCCGATCTCGCTCCCGGCCCCCTCCGGCCCATCAACGTCGCGATCACCGGGGCCGCCGGCCAGATCGCCTACAGCCTACTTTTCAGGGTCGCCAGCGGTTTGATGCTCGGCCCGCAACAGCCTGTCGCCTTGCGCCTCTTGGAGGTGCCGGCCGCCATGGGCGCCCTGAAGGGCGTCGTCATGGAGCTCGACGACTGCGCCTTCCCCCTGGTTTCGAACATCCTCGCAAGTTCCGACCCGAACGAAGCCTTCGGGGATGCCGAGGTCGTCCTGCTGGTCGGGGCCCGGCCCCGGAGCAAGGGCATGGAGCGCCGTGACCTCCTGGAAGCCAACGGGGCTATCTTCAGCGTGCAGGGCCGAGCCCTGGCCGCCAGCGCCAGCCGCGACGTACGGGTGCTCGTAGTCGGCAACCCGGCCAACACCAACTGCCTGATAGCCGCCCACAATGCCGGAACGGGCCCGGCGGCCTTGTCCCCCCGGCAGTTTGCCGCCATGACCCGTCTCGACCACAACCGGGCCGTCGCCCAGGTGGCGGCCAAGGCGGGCGCCCCGGTGACGTCGGTGACCAACCTTTCCATCTGGGGCAACCATTCGGCTACCCAGTACCCGGACATCTTCCACGCCAAGGTCGACGGCCAGCCCGCTCTCGACCGGGTCGGCGGACCGAAATGGGTCGAGGACTACCTGCTGCCCACGGTCCAGCAGCGGGGGGCGGCCATCATCGAGGCCCGGGGCGCGTCCAGCGCGGCGTCGGCCGCCAACGCCGCTGTCGACACCATAAGGGATTGGTACCTCGGTACTAGGCCTGGGGACTGGACGTCGATGGCCGTGAGCTCCGACGGCTCGTACAGTGCCCCGGAGGGTATCTACTGCTCTTTCCCGGTGACGACAGGCCAGGGGAGCTACGAGGTCGTGCCCAACCTCGACATAAACGATTTTTCCCGCCGACAGGTCGACCGGAGCACCGCAGAGCTGGTCGAGGAACGCGACAGTGTCGCCAGCCTCGGCCTCCTCGCCTGACAGCGGCCTGCCTCACACCGCCCGCCGGGCCGGTTTGCGGCCCGGGCGGCCTACTGAGCGATGGCCGGGCTACGGGCGCGACCTCAGTGCGTCAACGCCGGAGGGCTCACTAACCCGAGCCGATGGAGGTACGACAGCTTGCGCTCTACCGCCGCTCGCCATGCGTGCAAGTCCGTGTCGAAGTGAGCTCGGTCGCCGTCCTCGTAGGCGTGCTCGAGTTCGTCGAACGCCTCGTCCTCTGCGTCGAGCAGGGAACGGTACTTGGTTAGGAACTGGTCGTCCACAACGTCGCAGAGCATTTTGCGCCTGCACCTCCAGTTTCCGGTAGCGGGGGGGTGTTTAACCTAGAACTACCACTATCGCTCTTTGGACGCTCGAAGTTCAACTGGTTCTGAGGCTTTCTTCGCAGTTCCCTAGGTTCAACCGCGAAGGCCGCAAAGGCACCGGGCCGCCGGCAGCACCGAGGGTGGCTCAGAGCACGGGCGACTGCTCCAGGCGGCACACGTCCAGTCGGAGGTTGGCGCTAAACCTGTCCGCCAGGGCGGCCTGGTGGACGGCGTCGCCATGGGCTTGGACCGCCGCCAGACGGGCCTCGCCCGGGAGCGAGCGCGGGACAAGACGCCCGCCGGAGCGGACGGCGGGGCCGACGATGGCCGCATAGCGCCGTTGGGCGGCGGTAAAGTTCTGCCAGGTTTGCAGCCATTCTTCGACGGGCCCTTCGATCCCCCGGCCCGTGGGGACGGCACTGAGGCGTTGGCGCAACCGGTCGACCTGGTCGGCGGCGGCAAAGATGCTGGGACCATCGATGTCGTCGGCCAGTACCGTCCGGTACTTCGGCAAGGTCGCCTGGCACTCCCGGCCGGCCAGGGCGGCAAACTCGGCCAGGGCTCGGGCGTTGGCGTCCATCACTGTGCCGGGGGCTCGGTAGGGTGCCATGACCGCCACGCTCGAGACAACTACGGCGACAGCGATCACGACCATCGAGACGATGACGAGAAGGGGCCTGCGGGCCGGCCCCAGATTCGGCGGGGGTTGCCATCCGGGTGAGCGAGAGGACCGCGACCACGGCCCGGAAGTGGAGCGCCGCGCCTGGTCGGACCGCCGGGCAAGGCCCAGAAGGGACCACTCCCGAGCCGCGCTGAAGGCGTGCTCGCGCATCTGTTGGGGATGGACCGGCCCCTCGACGGAGCGGTCGACCTCGCTATAGTCGACCTCGAGCTCGTCAGCCCTCGAAGTCCACGGCGGGCGGGCCCGCGAGCGCCCCGTCCAGGAACCCCCGTCCCAGTAGCGCAGGGCTCCGGGGTCGTCGGGGCTTACGTACCAACCCGGTTGAGCGGGCCAAGGTCGTCCCATGTCGCCCCACTCAGAAGCTCGTGCTCGCCCGGACCGACGCTGGCACGAGGTCCAGAGATCCCAGCGCCGCCTGATGGACAGAAAGCGCGGCCGTGTTGCCAGTGATGTGTGCCCGTCCCGAAGACATGGCGTCCAGGGCCGAGATCCGGCCCGAAGCGATACCGGCCATGGTGGGGTAGTCGGCGCTCAGTACCACCTGCGCCGTCCTGCAGGCGTCCGGTCCGGCAAGGACAACGGCCTTCGGTCCGCTCACCGCCACCTGGTAGCGCACTACCCCGGCGGCCGCCCGGGGCACTGAGGTCACGGCCACTCCCACGACCAGGTCAGGGGGCGCAGCAGAGCCAGGCACGCTTTCGAGAGGGCCGGCCTCAAGCTCGCCCGCCCGAAGCTCGGCGAACCACTCGGGCGACAAGAAACGAGCCACCCCAACATATCTACCAGCTACAGAAGGGGAAGGTTTGCAAAACTCGCCCGCGGCCGCCGTACCCGCCTCCTCATTCCCCCCTCGCCATGGCGCCCCGGCCCCTCAAAGGGCTCTCGCCCCCAGCCGTGATAGAGCTCTCGTAGCGATTGCGCACCAGCTCTGTGCCCCCTGCCCACCGGAGCTCGAGCTCAAGGACGAGGGGCCAGGACGCGACGGCGCCGGCCCCGCCAGGCGGAGCGGGCAGGCGCGCGAGCGACGGCAGTGCCGCCTTCAGGCGCCCAACGAAAGTGCAATCCCGCCCGCCGACCTCCCCCCCGAACTGCCAGCGCCGGCCTCCGCCCGGCCACCTCAAGGTGGCCTCGACCTTGGCCCCGGCCAGGGCCTGGCCCAGGTCGTTGACGACGTGGACCTCAAGGACCAGGTCCGACGACGAGGCGTAGCTCGCGGCCGGCCACTGTGCGACGACCAGCACGGGCGCGCAGGCGGCTTGCAGAGCACCGTAGGCCGCCTTGGGCCGACGGTCATGGTCGAGGACGGCGGCGCTGACGGCGGGCTGGGCGTCGCTGAGGCAGAAGACGGCAAAGCCGCCCACCGGTCCGGAACGCAGACGGCGCAATGCCTCGACCTGGGCCCGCACCAGGTCTGCCTGGTAGGCCTGCGTGGCCTCCCGCCACATCTCGAATGTGGGGTACTGAGCCGGAGGAACGCGCTGGTCGAAAATCTCCTTTTCCAGGCAATGGTGTTCGACCAGGTGGTCCCAGTCGAGGTCAGGCCAACGCTCGGGTCTCATAAACGACGCCGTGCCCGGTACCGCCTGCGCCCCCAGCTCACTGACAAAACGAACGGCTGCGGGCCAGAGGGCGGCCGCCCGTGACAGGTCTCGCAGGCCGCCATGACGCCAGCCGAAGTAAAGATGACTGTCCGTGCCCCACGCCGGGTGCGGCAACCTGCCCGAGTGGGCTACTGCGGGCCGGGAAGGGTCAGCCTTTTCGAGCGTCCGCCGGACGCTGTGGTCCAGGACCGTTTTGTTCCAACTGGGCAGGACCTGCCCGGCCGCCCACCTGAGAGCTGTGCCCGCCGCCAGCCCCGTCCGGCCCGGCGGGGCGGCGCCCGTCGCGGCGCGCCGCCGGGGAGAAATGGTGGAAAAGGGCTCGTTGTGGCCACACCACACGACTATGGACGGGTGGTGCGCAAGAAGGTCCACCGCCGCCGCCGCCTGGCGGACGGCCTGGCTACGGGCGCCCTTGAAAGTGCCCTGCAAGGGCATGTCCTGCCAAATGAGCACGCCCAAGCGGTCGGCCGCCTCGTAGACCTCGGGGCGGGCCACGTGGCTATGGGCCCGCAGCAGGTTGAGCCCTGCGTCCCGGGCGAGTGCCACGTCTGCCGCCACCTCCCCAGGGCTGGCATAGGCGGGATCCGGGCGCGTTGGCAGCAGGTTGGCGCCTTTCAAGAACAACCGCTCACCGTTTACGGCCCATACGAAATTGTGCATCCGTACCTGGCGCAGCCCGGTCCGCAGCACCTTCCCGTCGCTGCGCCCACCATCAACTTCGATCTCGACGTCGATGTCGTGCAGGACCTGGTCACCCAGGCCTACGGGCCACCACAAGCGGGGTTCGAGGACCTCGACCTGCCAGCGGACACGGTTGGGCCCCTCGGCCAGTGGCTGGCGCTTGTCCATCACGGCGCATGGCGCTTCCCCGCTCAGGCCGCTCACCCGCGTGCGCAACATCGCCGTGAGGGGCCCGGAACTATCCAGCATGGCGAAGAAATCGAGCACGGCCCGCTGCGGGCCGGCCTCGGTACAAATGGCTCTGAGCGACGATATCCGCACCGGCCCGCTGCGCTGGGCCCGGACCGGCGCCCATATCCCCCCCGGGTTCCGCGCCGGGTCTATGCCGGCCGAGCTGGCGAACGCCCCGAGCAGGGAGCGCGTGGTCGCCCCCCGGGCCCGCCGTTCGCAACCGACCTCGATTGCCAGTAGATGTTCGGAGCGGGCGTTGACGGCCAAGGTCACGTCGAAGCTGTGGGAGAAAAAGTAGCCCTCGGTGTCGCCTAGGTAGGAGCCGTCCAGCCACACGTCCGACTGGTAAAAGATGCCGTCCATGACCAACCACGCCCGCTCAGCCTCGGCCAGCGGGGCCATCTCGAAACGCCGCCGGTATAGCAGAGGACCGTCAGAGGTGGCGAAAGCCGGCTCCGCCTGCCAGTGGCCGGGGACCCGGACCGGTTGCCAGGCGCCATCGTCGAAATCGGGGCGGGGAAAGCTGCGTCGCAGGTCCTCGTCGGCCTCTATGGCCACCCATTGGCCGCCCAGGTCCATCACCTCGTTGTCCGGGCCCACCACGTTCCTGCCCGGAGCCACCACCTGGCCGCCTAGATCCGTCACGCCGGGCCCATCAGCGCGGTGGCCTCTTCATAAGGGCAAAGTAGCGCTGTCGGCGAAGGTACGGTTTGACCATGGCCGCAGCTCCCCTTTCTTTGTGTTCGACCCTCGGTCAACTCCGGGCTTCCGGCTGGCGTTCACGCCCGGTCAAGCAGGAGGTCAGGGCCAATGCTGCGGCGCGCATCGCGGCCGGGCAGCCGGTGGTCGGCGGCCTGGTGGGTTATGAGAGCACCGTCCTGCCCGCGCTGGAAAACGCCCTTCTGGCGGGGCACGACATAATTTTCCTTGGCGAGAGAGGCCAGGCCAAGACGAGGATCATGCGCGGCCTGGCCGACCTGCTGGACGAATGGCTGCCCATCATTGCCGGTTCAGAGGTGCTCGACGACCCCTACCAGCCCATTTCCCGCTACGGGCGCGAGCTTGCGATCGCAAAGGGTGACGAATGCCCCATCGAGTGGGTGGGCCGCGACCAGCGCTTCGGCGAGAAGTTGGCGACTCCGGACACATCGATCGCCGACCTCATAGGCGAGGTCGACCCCGTCAAGGTGGCCGAAGGGCGCTACCTGTCAGACGAGCTCACGCTTCACTATGGCCTCGTGCCGCGCACGAACCGGGGCATCTTCGCCATAAACGAACTACCCGACCTGGCCGAACGGATCCAGGTCGGCCTTCTCAACGTTCTCGAAGAGAGAGACGTCCAGATCCGTGGCTACAAGATCCGCCTACCTCTCGATATTCTCCTGGTCGCCTCGGCCAACCCGGAGGACTACACCAGCAGAGGGCGCATCATCACGCCGCTGAAAGACCGCTTCGGGGCACAGATCCGCACCCATTACCCCCTCGACACGGCCACCGAGATGGAGGTCATCGTCCAGGAGGCTGTCCCTGCCGACCTGGAAGGGCTGCGCGTCGACGTGCCCACCTACATGGCCGAGATCGTTGCCACCCTCTCCCAGCTGGCCCGCCAGAGCCCTCAGGTCAACCAGCGGTCCGGGGTCTCGGTCCGCCTCGGTGTGGCGAACTACGAAACCCTGGTGGCGGCGGCGGCGCGCCGCGCCCTGCGCACCGGCGAGGACGAGGCGGTGCCCCGGGTCAGCGACTTGGCCGCCCTGGTGTCCTCGACGGCGGGGAAGGTCGAGCTGGACTCGCTGGAGGACGATGCCGAAGGTGAGGTGGTCGCCCGGCTGACGCGTCAGGCCGTGCTGGCCGTGTTCAGGGACCGGGTCGACCCGGCGGAGCTGGCCATGGCGGTGGCCGAGCTGGACGACGGCAAAGCCGTGGAGGTGGGCGACGACCTGTCCTCGTCCTCGTACGTCGTCACGCTGGGGCGCCTTGCGGGGCTCCGGGCACCAACCCTGAAGCTGGCCGGGTCCGAAAGCCCAGCCGCACTGGCTGCGGCAGCCGAACTGGTCCTCGAAGGGCTCCATCTGTCCAAGCGCCTCAATAAGCACTCCACCGCCCACGGGGCGCGCTACCAATCCAGACGGACCGGCAACTGAGCATGGCGCGGGCGAGTTACTCCCGCTGGGACGGTAGCCAGGAGCACGGCGACCTCGACGGTGACGACGTCCTGCGTCGTCTGATGGACGACCTGCTCGAGCATGGTGATGCCGACCAAGCCCTGCGTCGCTTATTGCAACAGGGGTTCAGGGACCGTGCCGGCCGGGACGTAGCCGGGCTGCGGGAGCTTCTCGACCGCGTCCGCCGGCGGCGGACGAAGCTGGCCCGCAACGCCTTCTCCGAGCTCCAGGCGGCTATCTCCAACACTCCGCCCGAGGTGCTGGAGCGGGCGCGGCAAATGTTGGCCGAGCTCAACCGGATGGTCGAGCGCCGTGAACGGGGCGCGGACGTCCAGGCCGACTTCGACCAGTTCATGGAGCGTTACGGAGACCTCGTCCCAGGCCACCCGGCCGACCTTGACGAGCTGTTGGCCTCATTGGCTCGCCAGATGGCGGCGGCGCGGGCGTTGCTCGGCTCCCTCAGCCCGGAGCAGAGAGCCAAGCTGGCCGAGCTCTCCGAGGCGCTCCTGGAGGGCGATGCGGCTCTACGCACGGAGCTCGAGAAGCTCCTCGGTCACCTGGAAGGAGAACCAACCGACGAGGACCTGCTCGGGCTGCCCTTCAGCCTTGGGCCGGCCAACACCGCCGCCGGTGAGCTGTCGGACCTCGACCAGCTCGAGCAATTGCTGGCGGGCGCGCCCAGCCCGGGCGCCCTGGCCGAGGTGGACATCGACCGTGCGCGCCAGTTGCTGGGGGAGGAAGACGCGCGGTCCCTGGAGGCGCTGGGGCGGCTTTCCCGCCAACTGCGCGAGTCAGGTCTGGTGGAGCAGAAGGAAGGGCGCATGCGCCTAACCCCGCGGGGCCTGCGCCGCATCGGGGACCAGGCCCTGGCCGATCTCTACACCAGGCTGCAGCGCTATCGGAGCGGCCAGCACCCCGTGGGCGCGGCAGGCGGCGGCCATGAACGGGCCGGCGAGACAAAGCTTTACGAGTGGGGCGACCCCTTCAACCTGTCCATCCAGCACACCGTCCGCAACGCTCTGGCGCGGCGCGGCCCGGGCACGCCCGTCCAGCTGTCACCGGAGGACTTCGAGATAGAGCGGACCGAGGCGCTGACGCGCTCGGCGACGGTGATCATGCTCGACCTGTCGCTATCGATGCCGATGAGGGGGAACTTCGTCGCCGCCAAGAAGATGACAATGGCTTTGCACTCGCTCATATCCGGCCGTTTCCCTTCCGACTACCTCGGGATAGTGGGTTTCTCGCGTTCGGCCCGGGAGGTTAGTTTCCGCGACCTTCCCGAGGTGTCGTGGGATTACGACTGGGGCACCAACATCCAGCACGGCCTGGCGGTGGCGCGCCAGCTCCTCTCGCACCAGCGGGGCACAAAGCAGGTGATAATGGTGACGGACGGCGAGCCCACGGCCCACTGGCCGGTAGGCGCCCGCGAGCCCGTGTTCGCCTACCCGGCTACACAGGAAACCGTCGATGCCACCCTGGTAGAGGTGGCGCGTTGCACTCGGGACCGCATACGCATCAATACGTTCGCGCTCGATGCCACCGGCTACCTGCGGCACTTCGTCGAGCAAATGACGCGCCTCAACCACGGGAAGGCCTTTTTCACCACACCGGAGACTCTGGGCGACTACGTGCTGGTCGACTTCATCGAGTCGCGCATGGCGTCGCGCCGGCGGGGCCGCCGGCTCGCCTGAGCACCGGCTCAGCGCTCCCTCGGGGCACCGCCGCTCTCAAACCGCCGCTGTTATACGGCATGTTCACCGCGATGAGGGGCGCGGGCGGACAGCTCCACGAGCAGGGCCTGCGCCGTTGCGGTCACGCCGAACAACCCGCCCGCCATCTCGACCATGCCCAACGCACCGGCGGCCAGGTCGGGCTCGAAGGGGGCACAGGCGTCGGCCACAAGTAAGCACTCCCAACCCCGGTCATTGGCCGTACGCAGGGTCGAATGAACCGGTCCTTCCAGGCCAAAACCGGCCACGACCAGGTGGGTCGTGCCGAGCCCCCGCAACCCCTCGGCTAAAGGGCTGGCACTAAAACCGTCCACGCCATAGGCCAGGGCCACCAGATCACCGGGGAGCCTTGCCGCCGGTCCCCGTTCCGGGCCGTGCGCCGGAGGCAGTACCGTGCAGGCGGCGTTGGCCGGTGAACGGGCATGGCGGGCCCAGGCGATCTTCGCCCCCCAAGACCGCAGGGCGACGACGAGGGTACTTATGGTCTCCCAGACGTAGGAGGCGCCGACGCACTGGCTGGCGACAGCCCGCTGCGCCCCTACGACCAAAAGGGCCGTCGTCTCGGGCTGCGCCGCCCCCGCGGCCGGCCAACGATGGGGACGGGCACCCGCCACAACCAGGCCGCGCTCGGCGTAGCGGGAGCCAAAAGCCTTGCTCACGCCAAACAGACGAGGCCTGGGGCCAGGCAGGTCGCACCCACGGGCAAATCTGAACATCGACGGGTTACCGTCTTGTATCACTTCGGTTACGAGCGTGATAACGGGCCCGGCGCAAGCCCTGCCGCCAGTAGAAGTAACACGGGCGAAACAGTGGCCTGACAGCCCCGCCGCCACCGCAGCTCCCAGGACCAGCGCCGGGCTTAACCACCCGGAACTTTCCTCTTGCGGTAAACGTCAGGATGAGGGAAGATGACAGGGATGTAACTACGGCCTAAGTAGTTACATTGGTGCTATCCTGGGAACCCCAGGATACGCCCGTCCGAGATATCACAAGCGATGGGAGCCGCCGGTGAACGACATCGTGCGCTTTTTGCGCCTACCGGCCGATGCGAGCGGGCTCCGCTGGGATAGCGAAGTGCCGACATGGCAACGGTCCGCGAACTGCCTCGGCGTCGATCCCGACCTCTTCTTCCCCGAGCGGGGAGGGTCGACCCGTGAGGCCAAAGAAGTCTGCCGCGGCTGCGTCGTGCGCAAGGACTGCCTCCAGTACGCCCTGGACAACAGCGAAAAGTTCGGCATCTGGGGCGGCCTCTCGGAAAGGGAACGCCGCCGTCTCCGGCGCCGCCGCAACGGAGCACCCTACCGGGTCAGCCAGGCCTCCTGACTCAGGACGGCCCGGCCTACACCCCCTGCAGGACTTCCCCCGGTGAGGCTCGCCTCAGCTCATAGCTGAGGGCCTGAGGCGTGCCTCGCCGTTAGTCGTGCCTCGTCGCTATTTGTCCCTCGCCGCCAACCTGTGCTCGATAGTCCGCTCCGGAGCGAGGTCGAGCTCTGGCCAACGTCTTTCGGGGATGGCACGCAGTACGTCGTCGGGGACCAGGCCGACCAGTTCGCAACGCTCTATGTCCGCCCAGCGGGCGACCTGGTCCCGCACTTGCTCTGGCCCCACCGAGAAGGGTTGGACCAGGTTGCAGGAAACCTGGACGTGGCCGTCCAAGCCAAAGCCCAAGGCCCGCACCGCAGGCGAGCGTATGACGGCCGCGATCGACCGAGCTCGGGCCAGGTCCCTCCCGCCCAGCCAGAGGTTGTAAGCAACCATCAAGGGCCGGCACCCCACCGCGACTGAACCCGCCGACGGGTGAGGAGCATGGGGGCCGGCATCGGGGACAAGACCCCACCACGCCTCCCGGCGGAGCTGAGGCAGGGAGCGCTCGGGCCCGTAGAGGAACACCGGCAGATCCAGCTCGACCGAGGCCCATAGAGCGAAGCGGTCGCGCGCCTCTTGCGCCCGTTCGGCCCCGGACGTACCGGCGGTGGCGTCTCGGACCGGCCAGCCTTCCAAAGCCACCCAGGGCACGACGTCCAGCACTCCGAAGCGGGGATGAACGCCGCTGTGCCCGCTCAGGTCGAGGAGGGAAACGGCTGTGCGGGCAAGGTCGCGCACGGCGCCCTCCACCACCTCGTCGTCGCCGGCCATGGTGAGCACGGCGCGGTGATGATCGCCGTCGGCGTGCAGGTCCAAAAGGCAGGCACCGCAGGCTTGCGCCAGGAGCGCCAGAGCGCCGGCGTCCCTGCCCTCGCTGATATTGACCACGCACTCCAGCACGAAGTCCCTCCTGGGCCCGGTCGTCGTGGTCCGGTCACCCTGGTACGGGCCGGCGGCGTAGCTCGGCCGGGGCGATCGGTAGGATAGGTCTAAATAAGCTTGCGCGCCAGGGAGGTCTGTGATGCTTGCCAACATCTTCGGTGACTGGTACTGGCTCGTCCTGGTCGTCATCGTGCTCTTCGGAGGCAGTCAACTGCCCAAGTTGGCGCGCAACAGCGGCGAGGCGCTCAAAGAGTTCAAGAAGGCCCACGATGAAGCGACCGGGGCGGCGCCACCGGTGGGGCCGGTGGCCGGCCAAACCGCGCTCACGGGTACGGCGAACACCGCCGCTCCGGCCTATCCGCAAGCTGAGACGGCTCAAGTCGTTGTGCCGGCCGCCCAAGTGGTCCCCCCGACCGCCGAGGAACGCATCACACTCTCCAGAGCAGAGCTCGATGCTCTCCTGGCCGCCAGGGAGGCACAGATCAAGGCCGACGAGGCCAGCGGGACAAAGCCCCAGGCCTGACCCCTGCCTGTCCTAGAGACCCTGNNAGACCCTGCCAGTCCTAGAGACCAGGTCGGCTGGGCATCACCGGCGAGAGAGGCGACGCCGGTCGGGCCGGGAGCCCACGCCGGCTCCGGGCGATACGACGACGCTCACGCTCGGACGCTCCGCCCCAGACGCCGTGCTCAATGTGGCTTTCCAACGCGTACTCCAGACACGGCCCCTTGACTGGGCACTCGGCACAGTAATGACGTGCCACTTCGACCCCGACCCCGTCGCTCGGGAAGAAAATCTCGGGTGGCAGGTCTCTGCAACGACCTTGGACCATCCACGAAGTCTCCAATGCAACCTCCGTATCGCCTACGCCGTGCCCGCTCAACGGTCATTACCTCTCCGGCCCAAATTTCGATCGCTGCCTGGGCTGTTGTCGCAGTCGTGATGCGGCAGGAGGGACGAGGCCATGTCTCGCACCCTAGCCTAGCCCGCCCCGTCACAGCACTACCACGTTGCCATGGCACCCGCGGGCGCGGGCACCTGCTCAGGCTTCTTTAAGGTGTTCTTGACAGTACTGCTCCCAGTCCGAGAACATGGTAGGGCGATGCGCCATCTGAAGAGCCTCCTCCTTATTACCTAGGCGAGCCCCCTCCGGTGCTCGTCACGACCTCCTGTGCCTCTGGCCAGGAGGTTTTTTCATACCTAGGCAGCCAACGCCTGACCCGGAGCCTGACCACAGAAAGGTCGCCCCAATGACCCGCCCCCCGTTGCCCATTTCAAAGATGCCTTTCGAGAAGTACGCGCCGACGCTCCCCCTCGTCTTGGCCGACCGCACATGGCCCTCCAGGCAACTGGCCGCCGCGCCCCGGTGGTGCAGCGTCGACCTCAGGGACGGCAACCAGGCCCTCATCGACCCCATGGGCCCCGACCGCAAGCTCTCGCTGTTCGAGACGCTCCTCGCCATCGGGCTGAAGGAGATAGAGGTGGGGTTCCCCTCGGCCTCGGTGCCCGACTACGAGTTCGTGCGCCACATCATCGAACACGACCTGGTCCCCTCGGATGTCTCCGTACAGGTCCTGGTCCAGTGCCGCGCCGAGCTCATCGAGCGCACGTTCGAAGCCGTGCGCGGAGCCCCCCGGGCCATCGTCCATTTCTACAATTCGACCTCCGAGTTACAAAGACGGGTGGTCTTCCGCCAGGAACGTGACGGGATCATGGGCATAGCCACGAGTGCCGCCCGCCTGTGCCGGCAGCTGGAGAAGAAGCTGGACGGGACCGAGCTCCGCTACGAGTACTCCCCCGAGAGCTTCACCGGGACGGAGCCGGACTTCGCCCTGCAGATCTGCGAGGCGGTAGCCGAGGTCATCGAGCCGACCGCGGCGGCACCGTTGGTCCTAAACCTGCCCTCGACGGTAGAGATGTACTCCCCCAACGTCTTCGCCGACGTTGTGGAGTGGTTCGGGCGCGAGCTCAGCCAGCGTGGCTCCTTCGTCCTTTCCGTGCACCCCCATAACGACCGCGGGACGGCAGTGGCCGCGGCCGAGCTTGCTTTGCTGGCCGGCGCCGACCGCCTCGAAGGCACCCTCTTCGGCAACGGCGAACGCACCGGCAACCTTGACATCGTCACCGTGGCGCTCAACCTGTTCTCGCAGGGGATCGACCCCGGGCTGGACTTCCACGATATCGACGCCGTCCGGCGGGTGGCCGAGCACGCTACCCGCATGCCGGTTCACCCGCGTCACCCATATGCCGGCGAGCTCGTTTACACCGCCTTCTCGGGCTCTCACCAGGACGCGATCAAAAAAGGGATGACGGCCCTCCCGGCCGGCTACGACAAGTGGGAGGTGCCCTACCTGCCCATAGACCCCAAACACACGGGTCGCACCTACGAAGCCATAATCAGGGTCAACAGCCAGTCCGGCAAAGGCGGCGTCGCCTACATCATGGGCGCGGAACACGGCCTCGACCTGCCCAGACGTTTGCAGGTGGAGTTCTCGCGGGCGGTCCAGGCGGTAACCGAGGCGAGCGGGACCGAGATCAAGCCGTCGGAGCTGTGGGAGGTCTTCGAAAAGACCTACCTGGCCCACGACGCCGGCTTGAGGCTCTTGGGCACCGAGGTGACGACCGAGAGGTCCGGCGACTCCAACATCACCAAGGTGGTGGCACAGCTGTTGGTGAAAGGAGAGCACCGCAGCGCGGTCGGGCAGGGCAACGGGCCCATCGACGCCTTCGTCAACGCCTTGCGCCAGGTGGACGTCGAACTGTCTGTGCTCGACTACCACCAGCACGCGCTCACCGCCGGCAGCGGTGCCTCCTCGGTCGCCTACGTCGAGGCCGGCTCGGGCGACGCCGTGGTCTGGGGGGTCGGCCTGGACTCGAGCATCCTGGACGCGTCCCTGCAGGCTGTGATCAGCGCCGCCAACCGCCTCCATACGCAGCCCACGGACGAGAGCGGTTAGGCGCGTGGCCACCGTCACGTAAGCTCTGCGCATGTCTAGTCAGCAGTCAGAAGCCTCCGGCCCCCCCCGCGGCCACGTCCGGGTCGTCTACCTCGGGCCTGTCGCACCGCACTGGAGAGTGGACTCTGACTTCGGGGACCGCAACTTGATCGAGGAGCTACGTCAGCGGATCTTGGCCCGCTTGCTCTTGCTGCCCCCACACGACCCGCAGTTCAGGCGCAACCGGGAACGCATCATCCGAGACGCCGAGCGAGAAAACGTTCTGCTCCAGTGGGACCTCGGTGTACCGGAGGACGACGATTTCGTCGGCACGACAGGCGGCTGAGGGGCGGATCAACAGCTTTGAGCAAGTGCGCGCAGTAGCGTGAGCGGTATGTCGGCCGCCCCGGGTGCAGACGCGCTCGAAGAGCATCTGCCCCGGTCGGTCACGCCCGTGGAGGGCAATGCCGAGGAGGGCACCGTCGGCAACGAACGCCGCTACATCAACCGAGAGCTCTCCTGGCTTGAATTCAATCGCCGCGTCCTGGCTCTGGCCGAAGCACCCGAACAACCCCTGCTCGAGCAGGCGAAGTTCCTGGCCATATTTTCGAGCAACCTGGACGAGTTTTTCCAAGTCAGGGTGGCCGGGCTCAAGGACCAGCTCGCCGCCGGCCTCTCGGGCACGGCACCGGACGGCCTGTCGGTGCTCGACCAGTTAAAAGCCATCCGCATCGAAGTCGAGGGGATGCTCCGCGAGCAAGCGCGCATTTACAACGACGTGGTCGTCCCCCGCCTGGCCGTGCGCGGCTGCCGCCTGGTGCCTTGGCGCTCGCTCGGCCCCGAGGACATGGCCTACGCCGAGTCCGTCTTCGAAGCCCAGATGTTCCCCGTCCTGACACCCCTCGGTGTCGATCCGGGCCACCCTTTCCCCTACATATCCAACCTCTCGCTCAACCTGGCGGTGATGGTGCGTGACCCTCAACGCGGCGAGCGGCGTTTTGCCAGGGTCAAGATCCCGCCCCTTCTGCCGGGGTTCCTGGCGCTTCCGGACAACGAGCGCTTCGTCGCCGTGCAACAGGTCATTGCCGCGTTCCTGGCCGAGCTCTTCCCCGGCATGGAGATAGAGAGCTGCCATGGGTTCAGGGTGATCCGCAATGCCGACCTGACTTTGGCCGAAGAAGAAGCAGACGACCTGCTTGAAGCGGTCGAAATGGAACTGCGGCGGCGGCGGTTCGGCCGGGCCGTGTGCCTTCAAGTGGAGCCGACGTTCAGCTCTGAGGTCCGCGAACTGCTTATGCGGGAGCTGGACCTACGCCCCGAGGACGTCTACGAGATCGATGGCCTGCTTGATTATGGAGGCCTGTGGGGGCTGCACCAGCTCGATCGGCCGGACCTGAAAGACGAAGCTTTTTCGCCGGTGATGCCGAGCCGTTTAGTCGCCCTGGAAGACGAGCCCCAGGACATCTTCGCCGCCATAGCCGAAGGTGACATTTTTTTGCACCACCCTTACGAGAGCTTCGCGCTCTCCACAGAAGCTTTCGTCAAAAAAGCCTCCCGTGACCCCGGGGTCCTGGCCATAAAACAGACGTTGTACCGGACCTCGGGCGACAGCCCTGTCGTCACCGCCCTGATCCGTGCCGCCGAAAGAGGTAAGCAGGTCGCGGCCCTGGTGGAACTCAAGGCCAGGGGCGACGAAGCGGCAAACATCGGCTGGGCCCGGGCGCTCGAGCAGGTGGGCGTGCACGTCGTTTATGGGCTGATCGGGCTGAAGACACACGCCAAGACCTCCCTGGTGGTCCGCGAAGAAGGTGGCCACATCCGCCGTTATTGCCATGTCGGGACCGGCAACTACAACTCGTCCACGGCCCGCCTGTACGAGGACGTAGGTATACTCACCGCCTCCCCGTCCGTCGGCGAGGACCTGACGGACCTGTTCAATTTCCTCACCGGCTACAGCCGGCAGGCGACATACCGCCAACTGATCGTCGCTCCTTTTGCCCTGCGTTCGAAAATGATCGAGCTGATCGAAAAAGAGGGCTCGTACGGCGCGGACGGCAGGATCGTTTGGAAATTGAACAACCTGGTGGACCGCAAGGTTATCGACGCCCTTTATGCCGCGTCACAAGCGGGCACGCAGGTAGACCTGATAGTCCGGGCCATGTGCTGCCTCCGGCCCGGTGTCCTCGGCCTGTCGGAGAACATCCGGGTACGCTCACTGGTGGGGCGCTACCTCGAACATTCCCGAATTTTCTATTTCAGTGAAGGTGCCGGCGCCCTGGCCAACCCGCCCGCCAGGGTAGGGCTCAGTCTCCCGGCCGGCGGCCGCTACCTTCTGGGCTCGGCGGACATGATGGAACGCAACCTCGACCGACGGGTCGAGGCCCTCGTCGACGTCACGTCCGAGGAGATCCAGGTACGCCTACGGGAGATCCTGGAGGTGGTCCTGGCCGACGACGAGCTGGCCTGGACGCTGTCGGCCGCCGGCACCTGGGAGAAGGTGCCCGTCACTAAGCACTTCAATGCTCAGCGGCACTTCCAAGAGCTCGCTCTGTCGCGCAGCAAGCGAAGGGGCTCCGGTGAACGGCTGGTCGAGATCGAGTGAGCTGCGCCTCGCCCCCGCCGAAGAGGCCGACCTCGTCTCTGAGCGAGGCGCCGGCAGTCAGCGGCGAGATGGCCCTGCCGGGGCCGGTACGGGCGGCGGGCGGAGTGGTATGGCGGCGGGTGCCGTCCGGCCTGGAAGTGGTCCTGGTGCACCGCCCCGCCTATGACGACTGGGCCCTGCCCAAGGGCAAGGCGAAGCCTCTTGAGAGCGACGAGGGCACGGCTCTACGGGAGGTGAGGGAGGAGACCGGCCTTGTCTGCCGCCTCGGCCCGCCCCTGCCCAGCACCACTTACCTTGACGCCGACGGTCGCAATAAGGTCGTCCGGTACTGGGCGATGACAGTCGTCCCGGGCCGCGCCGCCGGCCACGGCGCCCAGGATCTTCTCCCCGCTCCCTCGGGCCAGCACGAGGTGGACGACGTGCGCTGGTCTGCCCTGCACGCCGCCCGTCGGCGCCTCAGCTACGCCCGGGACGTCGTCGTGCTCGATGCCTTCGAGGAGATGGTCTCCCGTTCAGAGGTTCGCCGGCAAAAGGTCGACGACATTGGTAAAGCTGAACCACAGAGGGACGAGGCAGATTAAGGCCCCGCACACCACTACGCCCAGCTTGGCGTAGTGGTACCGGCGGCTGGCCACGATGCGGGTCAGTGCCCAACCCAACAAAGCGAGCGCTCCCCAACCGAGCGCACCGGGCCACGCTCCGCTCCCGCCGGAGCCCGAGCTCGCCGAGGCGGCGACCGGTCCCACTGTGGGCGAGTCAACCCCGGGACCACCCGACCCCGGGGCCGACTTGCTCCGCGCAGTGGTCGACGTCCTCGAAGTTCCCGTGGAGCTGGTCGTGACCGGGACCGTGCCCTTGGTCGCCCGGTGGACGGGCCTCGACGACGTTACCGGCGGTGGGGTGGTCCTCGGGGAGCCGGGCTCTCGCGCCGTCGCCGTGCGGGGCGCGGACGCGGGCAGTTCACCGGCCAACCGCGTGCCCCGGGGGAGCCCTTTGACCAGGTCGGCGCGCACGACTAGGCGCGTCGTGGCTTCGAAACGGGGGTTGCAGGTCGTGAGGGTCAGCTCGGGCAGGTGAGTGCCGTCGAGGACGGCGGTGTCGGAGGGAGGCACTACCCACTGGCGTATGACGTCATAGACCCACGTCGTACCGGAGGTGTCGGTGAGGTAAATGAAGTCGCCCGGTACGAGCTCGTTCAGGCGGAAGAACGGGGCCCCGAAGGTCGTCCGGTGACCGGCGATCCCAACGTTGCCGTCCTGGCCGGGCAGGGACGTCCCCGGGTAGTGGCCCGGTCCCATCTGGAGGTCGAGCTCGGCGACTCCCTCCACCACGTAGCGGTCGACCCCGATGGCAGGAATGACCAGATGGTCGAGCGCCCCTCCGGGCGACGGGACCGGAAAAGAGACGGTGGGCGCAGCCGTTGTCCCGCCGGCGATGGAGCTCTTGGCGTGCCCGGAGGAGGTCGCGCGACGCCGACGGGACGCCGTGGCGCCCGAGCCGGGCCCTACCTTGCCCGTGGCGGCCCGGTGGCCCGCCGGACTGGCCGTAGCGGGCGCCGGCCGGGCCGCGGCGACCGCGGCATTGAAGGCCCGAGCGAGCTGGCTCTGGCTATGCTCCTCGGTCAGGTTCGTCCCGACCAGCTCGTACACCACGAAAAGCAGGACGACCAAACCGGCCGTGACCAGCGCCAGGCCCACCTCTCTCAGCAGCCGCCGGCCCCCGGTGAGGCGCTGTGCTCCTCGCGAATACACGTCTACCACGCTAAGGCGGTCCTCCGGCCCAGCGCGGGTCGCCGGGCAGGCCTGCGGCCGGCTGGCACTCCTTTCTGCGCCGAAACCACTTTCAGTGGTTCTTCACCCTCATTATGCGACGCCATTTCGCATCGGTTGGCATTCTGCAACACTTAAGTTTGTGCCGCTTCTGTTGGTGCGCCATGCCCAAGCCAAGCCCCGCAAAGACTGGGGCGGCGACGACGGCGCTCGACCCCTTTCCCCTCATGGTCTACGCCAAGCCGAAGGGCTGGTGGCGATCATGGGTAATTTCGCCCCCCGGGCGCGCGTCCTGTCCAGCCCTTCGCTGCGCTGCCTGCAGACGATGGGCCCCGTGGCTTCGGCTCAGCACCTGAGCGTGGAGGAGACCGATGACCTGGCCGAGGGGCAGAGCTCGGTCGCGGTGCGCCTGGTCCGGGCCGTGGCCGGCCAGGAGGTCGTCGTTTGTACGCACGGGGACGTGATCGCCGAGATCCTGGTGGCGCTGGCGGACGAGGACCGCCTAGACCTCGGGCAAAACCCCCGCCAGGCGAAGGGCTCGGTCTGGGCCCTCGACGGCCGCAAGGGCTCGTTCACCTCGGCCAAGTACTACGCCCCGGTGGTGGTGGACGCGACTTGAGCGCACCAGCGTCACTGGGCAACGCCGGACCAAGGAGCGCTCTCCTGCTCGCCTTACTGGTCGAGGCGACGGACAAGGCCAGCCAGGGGATCGTCGTGTGCGACGAGGACGGTACGGTCCTCCTGCGCAATGCTCCGGCCCGCGAGCTCGTAAACGCCCGGGACGGTGACCTACTGGCCGACAAAGCGATAGAGGCGGCCTTGGGCCGAGCGCTCACGGGCTCGTACCACGAAGAGACGCTCGACCTCTACTCCCCCACTCGGCACACCTTGGAGATCAGGGCCTTTCCCCTGGGGGGAGAAGGCCAGCCCATGGGCGCGGTGGCGCTGGTCGAAGACGTTTCCGAACTGCGCCGGCTGGAGGCCGTACGGCGCGACTTCGTGGCCAATTTGAGCCATGAGCTGAAGACGCCCCTGGGGGCGTTGAGCCTTCTGGCAGAAACTCTCGACGGCGAGGAGGACCCAGACGTGGTCGCCCGGCTCACCGCTCGGGTCGGGGCCGAAGCCACGCGCTTCTCACGGATCGTCGACGACCTGCTCGACCTGTCGCGCATCGAAGCCGGGGGGACGGGGACGCTGGCACCTGTCGCTCTGTCCGCGGTCCTCGACGAAGCCGTGGACGGCTTCTACGACCAGGCCACGTCGAGAGGTATAACCCTTCAGGTCTCCCCGCTGAGCCGGGGGTTGTGGGTGACCGGCAACCGGCGCGACCTGGTGTCGGCGCTGGCCAACCTCGTCGACAACGCCATCAAGTACTCCGAACCGGGTGCGGCCGTGGCCGTGGGCGGCGAGAGGCGCGCCAACCGCGCCTGCCTGTGGGTGCGGGACCAGGGCATCGGCATACCGCGACGCGACCAGGAGCGGATCTTCGAGCGCTTCTACCGGGTCGATCGAGCCCGCTCGCGTTCAACTGGTGGGACGGGGCTCGGCTTGGCTATCGTCCGGCACGTAGCCGCCTACCACGGCGGCGATGTCACCGTCGAGTCCGTCGAGGGTGAAGGCTCGGTTTTCACTTTGCGCATTCCCGCTACCGACCAGGAGCTTCCTCATGGCTGAGCAGGTGACTGTCCTTCTCGTGGAGGACGAGCCATCGTTCGTCGAAGCTCTGGTCGTCGGTCTGAAGCGCGAAGGCTTCCGAGTGGAGGTTGCCACCGACGGTGCCGAGGCCCTGGAGAAGTTCGCGGCCATCCGGCCCGACCTGGTGCTGCTCGACCTCATGCTGCCAAAGGTTTCGGGCGTTGACGTCTGCCGTACGATCAGGGCCGGCGGCTCGCGCACTCCGATCATCATGGTCACGGCCAAGACGAGCGAGATCGACACCGTCGTAGGCCTCGAAGTGGGTGCCGACGACTACGTGAGCAAGCCCTACCGCCTGCGCGAGCTCGTCGCCCGCATGCGAGCCGTGTTGCGACGGACCCCACCCTCCGATGAGGTCGTCGAGATGGGAGAAGTGCTCGAAGTCGGTGGCTTGCGCCTTGACCCCGAGCGTCATGAGGTCTACCTCCGGGAGCAGCTTGTCAGCCTTCCCCTCAAGGAATTCGAATTGCTCGAACTGCTGATGACCAACGCCGGCCGGGTCCTCACCCGGGAGGTGCTCATCGACCGGGTGTGGGGGCCTCACTATGTGGGCGACACCAAGACCCTCGACGTGCACGTAAAGCGCCTTCGGGCGCGTATCGAGGACGACCCTTCTCGCCCGCACCGGATCACGACGATCCGGGGCCTGGGCTACAAGCTCGAGATCGCCAAACCGGACTGACCGGGCTCAGCGCAGCCGGAAGCGGAAGCGGGCCTTGGGCCGGTCCGGCAAGATGTCGTTGCTGTACAGGTCGGTCGGGCGGCCTGTGCCTGGGCCCCGGCCCGTCCCTCGGTCGCCGCCGGCAGTACCGCCACCTTTCGGGTCACGGTCCTTTGGTCTCGCCGCAGCGCTGCCGGGCCCGGCATGGTCCGCTCTCCCCGCTGAGCGGGGGCTGGCCGGCTTTGGCGTGGCCGAGCCCACCGGCGACTGCGGCCTCGCCGAGCCCACGGCCGACTGGGGACCGGCGGGAGCGGTGCCGGGCGCTAGCCCGGTGGCCCGCGGGCCGGCCTGGGCCCTGGGCTCGGCCCCACCCTGCGGCCCCCCGGTCGGTTTGGCCGCCACGTGCCCGTTGTGCACCGGCACGGGCGGGGCGCTCGACCGGCCGGCCAAAGACGCGAGTATGTTCTCGGCCTGAGCCTGGGGCAGACGGGCGCGAAGCGGGCCTTCCGGCGATGAACTGCCTACCGCGGTTGAAGCTTGGGGCCCGGACGGATTTTCTGCCATATACGGAGCCTCGGCTGCTCTAGGGCATCACTTGAGACAGGACGACGCCCGCCTACGGCGCGGGGGCGATGGGTTTGTAATTCGAGCGGGGGAGACCATTTTCCCCGGGCCTGCCACGGCCTTGGACGACCCGCTCCTTGGGCTCTGTAGTGAAGGCAGCGGCCCCGGTCCGGGAGCCCGGTCGGGGCCCCACCGCAGTACTCTCACTAGGGTGCGAGCCGTGCGGCGCCAGGGCCGTGGAAGGTGGCTCGCGGCGAAGCGAACGCTGGTCAGTCGGGTCTTACCCGTTGCAACACGGTGGGCCCGGTACCCCTACTACCTTTGTCCCCCGGTCGAGCGGGCTACGGCCCCGGTCCTGGGCCCCGGCCTAATCGTCCCGCGGGGCACGCCACGGGCCGTCCTCAAAGGGGACAAGCCTGCAGAGAGAGCGCCCTTCCTGCGCCTCGCCGTGGTCCATGGGCTCTCCTCGGCCGGCGATGCTGTCGTGGCCATCGCCCTCGCGGGCTCTATCTTCTTCGACGTCTCGGTGCGAGCTGCACAGTCCCGGGTGGCCTTGTCACTGGCACTGACCGTTGCGCCTTTTGCCATCGTCGGCCCTCTGCTCGGGCCCTTGGTGGAGCGCGCCCGAGGTGGCAAGAGGGCCATGGTCATCTTCTCGGCCGTCGGACGCGCCATCTGCTGTTTGTTCATGGCTTTCTGGGCCCACTCCCTGCTCCTGTTCCCGGTCGCCTTCTTCACCCTCGTCTTTTCGAAGCTCTACCTGGTGACCAGGGCGGCGTTGGTACCCGGTGCGGTCGACCGGCCCGAACAGCTGGTGCTGGCCAACTCCAAGCTGTCCGTGGGCGGCTCGGCCGCCGGCATGGTGGCCGGCGGAGCGGGCGCGGCCTTGCTGGCCTTGTTCGACTCTGCCTGGGTCCTGCGCATCGACATCGTTGTATACCTGGCCTGTGCGTGGGGCGCGACAAAGCTGCGCGACTTGACCAGGGCGGCGGCGGCAGTCCCTTCCGCCCCACTGGGACGGGCGGCCGGACCGACGGTGGTTACAATACCGGCGCCCCGGGCCGAGCCCCAACCCGTGGGACTACCGCCCGGCGGTCTCCAGCTCGCCGCCGTAGCCACAGCCGGCCTGCGGGCAGTCACGGGCTTCGTGACGTTCCTGCTCGTCTTCACGTTCCGACGAGACGAGGCCGCCCTCGTCTGGTACGGGTTGGCATTGGGGGCAAGCCAGGTCGGCAACGTGGCCGGCGCCCTGTTGGCCCCCAAGCTCCGCCGCTACGCCGCCGAGGAATGGATGTTGACGTCGTCCTCGGTCGTCGTGGGCGTCGTAGGCGTCAGTGCCGGCCTGATCAGTTGGGGCCGGCACTGGGCGGTGGCCGTTCTCATCGCTGCCGGCATCGGCCTGGCGGCCGGCTCGGGCAAGTTGGCCTTCGACTCGATGGTGCAACGTGACGTGCCTCCGCTCGCCAGAGGCCGCGCGTTCGCCCGCTTCGAAAGCGGCTTCCAGCTGTCCTGGGCCATGGGCGGCTTGCTGGCCGTCCTGGTGCCCATGGCTCTTTCCACCGGGTTCGTGACCATTGGCGGGATCGGCTTGCTCGGCGCTCTCGCTTTTGCGCGGGGCTCCGTGAGCGCCCGTCGAGGCACCCTGCCCGCGTGGTGGCCAGGTTCTGCGCCGAGGCCCCCTACGACCCAGCCCGCAGAAAAGCGAGGCTAACCGTTAGAGCTGATCGGGAAGCTCGGTGCGAGCCAACCAAAGGCCCGGGGCGTCCACCTCGGCCGGCGTCGGCAAACCCGAAGGGCTCTCCCAGAGCCGGGCCAGGCCCTCTTCGCCCGCTCGCTCGAGCACGCCTGTCACAAAGGCGTGCCCCCGGTCGATGGTCGCCTGGTCCAGTTCTATGCCGAGCAACTTGCCGAGCACCCGCTGCCCCGGGCCGTCCTCGAGGCGACGGCGGCGGAACGCCTCGCTCACCAGAGGGTAGGACCCCACTAGGCGCTTTCCCACCTTGTCTATGGCAAAGTCCGTATAACCAGAAATGGCTGCCAGCAAGGCACGGAAAGGCACCAATAGCCGGCGCTGCTCGTCGCTCTGAATGTCGCCGATGAGGGTTTCGGGGTCGCCCAGAGACTGTTGCAGCGAAAGCAGGTCGTTCGGGTCGAGACTGCCCAACCGCTGCTCGATGGCGTCCATTTCGATGTGGAAAGCCCCCGCGTAGGCCAGCAGGTGGCTCTGAAAGGCTTCGTCCACAGACGGCCGGCTAAGGACTGTATGGACGACAACGTCCCGTAGGCATACATACATGCGAACGTCGTCGACAGGAAGGTCCCAATCCTTGGCAAAACCGTCGACGACGTCTGGGACAGCCAGCAATTCGTCGGTTTTGGGCGCCGGGCCGAGCACGTCGTACTGGCCCAGCGCCCGGGAGGCCAGGTTCCCGACCATGGTGCCTGCCTGCGCCCCCAGGACGAGGGGACCGATAACCTGCGGCAGGTTCCCGAGCAACTGGTCCATGGCGTTGCCCTCAGCCGGCGGAGACGGAGACGACAGGCCGGGACCGAGCGCGGAGGCGAGCCGCAGGAGCACCGGCCTCCAGGACTCGAGGGTCGCTGAAGCCCATTCGGCCCGAGTCGCGCACCGCAAAGCAAGCCAGCCGCGCCGCGAAGTTGCCATACCCGTGGCTTCGGCCACGTGCATGTCCGCGACCCTCAGCAGCTCTTCGGTACGGATTCGCGCCAGGGGGTCCGGGTTGGGTTCGGAACTTCCTTCCGTGGCCGTCCAAACGGCCAGCTGACGGGCAACCTCCCAGTTGATAGGGCCCTGGGCGGTGAGAAGGCGGGCCAGGTTCCGCAGGAGGTCCCCGAACGGGCCCCCGCCGGCAAACTGGGAGGGGTCGCTCACTCGGGGCCCTCAACGGGGACGGCGCCAGCCCGGGGCCCCATAGGGCCACAACGGTCCACCGTCTCAACGCGGGCAGTGCCGAAGGCCACGCCTGAAGACTACCGGTCGGGGCGGGCGCTAGTCTGTTGGGTCACCGGGCCGACCTTGCCAGGCGCTCGGCCCGAGGCTGCTGACCGTGGCCAAGAGATCCGTAGGAAGGACATCCCCCTCATATGTCGGACGGTGGGACCGGGGTCGGTTATCGGGGAGCGTCATGCCACGCTGGCGCTAAAACAGCCGGCCCTCGTCCGGTGGCCGATCGGTCATGACAACGGTGTTGGTAACAGGTGCGGCAGGCAACCTGGGGCGCCGGGTCACCGCTAACTTGGCGGCCAGAGACTCGGTCGAATGGGTCCTGGCCGTTGACCGGGTACCCATACCGGCTAGTGCGCCCAAGGTAGAGCCCCACACCATCGACCTGACGGCCCCGACGGCGGCCGACGAGCTGGCTGCGGTGGCCAAGCAAGCGACGGCCGTCTTGCACCTGGCCTGGGAACCCGAGGGCAGGAACAACCTTAAGGCGCTGCGCCACGTGCTCGATGCCGCAGAGGCGATCGAGCCCAGCCAGTTGGTCCATCTCTCCAGCGCGACCGTCTATGGCGCCTGGCCAGACAACCCGGTGCCCCTGACAGAGGAAATGGGGGCCAGGCCCAACCCCGAGTTTGCTTACGCGACCGAAAAGAGGGCGGCCGAGGTGCTCGTCGAACGCTGGGCGGACGAGCACCCCGAGGTCGCGGTCGCCCTCCTCCGGCCGGCCTGCACCGTCGGCTCTTCCACTGAGCCCAGGTTGTACCAGGCCTTGGCGGCCAGCAAGAAGCCTCAGCTGGGATCAGAGGGCCGCGTCGTCCAGTACGTGCATATAGACGACCTGGCCGAGGCTGTCGCTCACACTTACCGGCACTGTCTTTCAGGCACGTACAACGTTGCGCCGGACAGCGGTGTCCAGGAAGAGATCGCCGGCGCTCTGGCCGGGGGCTCGGCCATGCTCCCCCTTCCCGCGACGTGGCGGTCGGCATTGTCGGATTGGCGCTGGCGCCTTTGGCGTAGCGGATCACCTCCCGGCGCCCGTGCCTACGCCGAGCACTCCTGGGTCATCGCCGGCGACAAGCTGCGCATGACCGGCTGGGAGCCCGAGTACAACTCCGAACAAGCATTGGTGGTGAGCGATAAGCGCGCTCACTGGGACGAGCTGCCGACCGGGTTGCGGGTATCCCTGACGCTTGGGGCTGGCGCGGCGGCCATGCTCGCCGCAGGAGCGGGCAGCGCCGCCTGGTGGCGCCACCGGCACTGAAGGCCGGTGGGGCGCCCGGTGCCGGGCGAACTATGCCCGCTGCTCAGCTAGGGCTGGCAGAGGCGGGTTGGTCACCCAGGGTGATATCTGATTCTCGGAGCTTGCCGTTGGCGAGCCAGTCCACACTTACGACCTGTCCCGGCTTGGCGTCGGCCATCCACGAGATGAGCTCGCCGACCGAGGAGGTGCCTTTGCCGCCCATCGAGACGATGATGTCGCTGTCGGCTATCCCGGCCTTCGCCGCCGGGCTGCCCGAGGCGACGGTGTCGACTTGCACGACGCCTGAAGTGGTCACGTGCGGTAGCCCCGCCCCCGAAATGTCGTTGGCTTGCAGCACCCCGAACCAGGGGTGCGGCTCCGCCTTGCCGTACTTGATCATGTAAGTTACGTCGGCCATGGCCGTGTCTATCGGTGTTACGTAAGTCAGCCCGGTCCGGACCAGGGGCCCGGTGACAGGGTTGGTGATCCCGATGACGTCCCCGGCCGCGTCGACGAGCGCTCCCCCATATGCGGAGGTATCCACCGAAATATCGGCCACCAGCATCGAAAACATGGCGTCGGCGGCGCCGTTCACGGGTTGAAGGTAGCTAGAGGTGTCGATCATGTAGCCCTCGGCGAAGTACGAGCCATTGGACGACCCGGCCATAAAGGGCGACCCCACCGAGTACACCTCTTCGCCGGTCTCGGTATTGGCGACACTGCCGAGGTCCACTGTGCTCTGGCTGCTGAGCGGTAGGAAAACGACCCGTACTACGGCGATGCCTGCCGAGGGGTCGGTGCCGACCAGGTAGCCCGCCTTTTGCTGACCGGAGTTGGAGACGACCTGGACCTGGCTATTTGGCCCCGCCTCTTGGAACAAGGCGCTGTCGGTCAGCACATAACAGTACTGGTCGGTGGTGCTGACGATTATCCCGGACCCGGTTTCCACTCCCTGAGCGCCGTTCACGCTCAAGCCGACCACGGACGGCTCCACCTGGGGCAGCACCGCCGTCGCACTGGAGGCGCTGCCTGTCGCTGTCGGTGTCACCGCCACCGTCGCCGTCGGCCTCTCGGTCAACACGGTGGGCTGGGTACCGACGGCGCCAGTAGCTAACAGGACCACGGTACAGACAAGGGCACCCACGACACCGGCGACGAGCCCGAGGAACCATATCCGCAGCTCGACCCGCCTAACCCAGACGCGGAGGGTGCCGGCCGTCTCGGCCGGGGGGCTAGAGGCAGGGTTGACCCGGACTTCGGATGGATGCCTCCACAAGCGGTCGTCGGGCGGCAGCCAGGGGCGACCGGGCCGGTCGTCATCCGGCTCCTCGCCCGGCGCCGGAGACTGCTCTTCGTCTGGATCCATCCTGAAGACCGAGGTTACCGGTGTACCCGACGGCGTTGAAGTCGCCCTCCCGCCCGCCCCGGAAGGCTCTGACCAGCCTTTAGACTTGAGAGAGCCTCGAGACCTAGGATGAGGCGGTGCTGTTGGCTCCCGAAGGGGACGACTGGTTAGCGCTCTCCAGGGAGCCCCTCGCTGTAGAGCAGCTCGCGGCTTGGGTGGTGCTTCCGAGCTGTGGGGCCGGAGTGGTTTTTTTCGGGACGGTGCGCGACCACTCCGAAGGCAGGCCGAACGTCGCATCGCTCGAGTACGAAGCCTACGACGAGCTGGCGCTCGAAAAGGTACGCGCGGCCGCCGTCGAGCTGCGCCGGCGGTGGCCAGGCACGGGGAGAGTCGCCCTGGTGCACCGGACCGGCCCGCTCCTGCCGACCGAGGTATCGGTTGTCGTCGCCGTCTCCGCCCCACATCGTGGCGAAGCTTTCGACGCGGCTCGTTTCGGAATAGATACGATAAAGACGACCGTCCCCATTTGGAAACGCGAGACATGGGAGGGCGGCAGTTCATGGGGTCTTGACGCGCACCCAATTGAAACTGCCGCAGTGCCAGGTTTCAGCGGGACCGACCATGCGAGCCAAATAGGAAGTTGAGAAGTCGAGTGGGCGTTTTGATCGCTGCAGCCAAGCCAGTGGCCCATACGTCCCTTCAGTGGTCGACATTGGCGTGGATCGCGGGGGCCGTCGTGGCAGCTGCCCTGATTATCGCCATTATCGTTGTCTTGTCGCGCCGGCCAAAATCTATGGAAGTCGGTATGGCAGAGTTCTCGCGTTCACTTCAGGCTGTCGCACCTGCTCATCGACCTCCCCATCGCCCGGCCCCCGACCAGGCGCGCCCGAGCCCGGACAAAGCACCCGAACTCCGACCCGCCAGATCACCGAGAGGGGGGACTGACGCTGTCTAGGGATCTCGCAATAGACCTGGGGACCGCCAATACGCTCGTCTACGCCAAAGGACGCGGCATCGTCTTGAACGAGCCGACCGTCATCGCTCTCGACAGCCGGACCAACACCGTGCTCAACATGGGCCGGGAGGCGTGGCAGATGATCGGGCGCACGCCCGGCTACATCGTGGCGGTACGGCCCCTGCGCAAGGGGGCTATCACGGATTTCGATATCACGCAACGCATGATCGAACTGTTGCTTAAACGGGCCGGGATCTCTCGCTTCGGGCGTCCCCGCGTGCTGATCTGCGTCCCGTCAGCCATTACCGCCGTCGAGCGTAGGGCTGTCGAAGAAGCGGCCCGGGCCGCAGGGGCCAACAGTGTGAGCCTGATCGAGCAGCCCACGGCAGCCGCCATCGGTGCCGGCTTGCCCATTCACCAGCCCTTGGGGAACATGGTGTGCGACATCGGGGGTGGGACGACCGAGACCGCCGTGATCTCCCTGGGGGGTGTCGTCGCCCTGGAGGCAATCCGGGTGGGCAGCTTCGACATCGACGCCACCATCCAGGCCTACGTGCGCCGGGAGTACGGCATCGCCATCGGGGAACGGACGGCAGAGGAGATCAAGGTGGCGATTGGTTCGGCGTGGCCCTTGGACGACTCCGTCAAGGCCGAAGTCCGGGGACGCGACCTGATGAGCGGGCTGCCCAAGACCGTCATCCTCGCCCCCGAAGAGGTCCGAGAAGCCATCGAGGAGCAGGTCGGGGCCATCGTCGACGCCGTGCTGCGCTGCCTCGGGTCGGCCCCGCCCGAGCTTTCGCAGGATCTGCTCACCCAGGGCCTTCACCTGGTCGGAGGCGGAGGGATGCTCAAGGGCCTCGACCGAAGGCTGTCAGAGGAGACTGGCCTGCCGGTGAAACTGGTCGAGGCCCCTCTCGAATGCGTGGTCATGGGGGCCGGCAAGTGCATCGAGAACTTCGACGCCGTGCACGACCTGCTTCTTAGTTGAAGGCACGTGGCCTTTTGGTCGTCAGCCGATCAGGTCTGGACCGATCAGGTCTGGGCTGGCCGGGGCCTGCTCGGACGGGTGCGCTGGCCGAGCACGTCTTCGGCCCCCTGGCGGACCTGCCAATCGGGGTCACTAACGGCTTTGCGGAGCGCCCCTTGCACTTCGTCGCCGTCGAAAGCATCCTCGAAGCCCGCCAGGGCGATGACCGCCCGGCGCCGGACGGCCGCCTTGTCCCCCAGAGCGCTGAGCACGGCCACCAGGCCGTCGGGTTGGCCCAGGGCCCCGAGGGCAGCTACGGCCGCCTCCCGGCACAGGGGGTCGCCGTGGCCCGTCGCCACTGTACTGAGGGCCGCTGCTACGCCGGCCGGCTGTTCGGCGCCACCGAACTCGCCCAGCGCATAGCAGGCCGCCTCCACCACCGACGCGGCCGTGTCTGTAAGGACAATCACCAGCTCGTCCACCAGCGTGGCCGTCTCTGGGCCCAGGTCGGCCCTCGCCCTGCGACCGGCAACCTCGCACGCTCGCCGTCGGACCCCTTCTTGCGGGTCAGCCATCGCCCTGATGATGTCCTGCGCTTGGAGGGACCCCATCCTGGCCAGAGCGTTGAGCGCGCTCCCACGTGCCCCGGGGGACGGGTCGTTCAGAGCGCCGCGGGCTACGGTCTCCTGCCCGGTGTGACCAGCCACGACGACCGTCCGGCGGCGCGCCGCGTCTGGTCTCGTGGGGTCAGGACCGAGTGCCATCAGCCCGGACCAGGACGACCAGAGCCATGACCCACGAGGCGCGTGGCCCGGGCACAGCCGCCCGGAACGGTAGCCGCAACGGCAAGGTCACATGGCAACCTGGGAAGAGCATGGTGCAGTCCGGGCGGTGAACGACATCCAAATGACTGTACCGAGCCCGGACGGCCCGGCGGGGCCCGGCCCCGGGACACGGTGGCCCGGCTTCCTGGTGAGCCTGGTCCTATTGGTGGCCATTGTCGTCGGGGTGCCGACCGCTATCGCCGTGCACGAGGCCAACGGCTACTACCTTTTCTCCCCGGGAACGGCCCCGTTGATAACCACGAGCAGCCAGTGCCGCACCAGCGGCGGCGGCGAGCTGGCACTTCCCGACGGCACTCCATGCGTCCGGCTCGTACTTCCAGCGGGCAAGGCTCACCCTGTAAAAGGCTCGCTGTTCATGGTGGACGTCGAGGTGGGCCAGGCCGGACCGGTGGACTGGGCGGAGTGGGAACTCGGCCTGCTCGGTAAGCAGGACCAGATGGTCCCCGCGGCCGAGTACGTCGGCACGACGCCGACCTCAGAGCTCGGCTGCCAGGACACTCAGGAGATGGTCTCGGCCGACCAGTACGCCGCTTTGGCGGCTCTGGCGCGTCTGCACTACAAGGTCGCCGAAATCCCTGATGGTGTCCAGGTCGACGAAGTCCTGGGCTCGACGCCGGCTTGGCAGGCGGGTATCAATTGCAACGACGTCATCACTGCCGTCAATAGTCGGCCTGTGCTCAGCCTTCAGGAGTTCGTCAAAGCGCTGGCGCCCGTACCGGCGGGGACGGTGGTGGTCTTGACCGACTACCCGGCCGCAGGCGGTGGCGTCAAGCGCATCAAGGTCCGCCTGACGCGCCCTCCGGCGAGCGTCGTCGCCCAAGGCTTCGAGGGCAAGTCCTACCTGGGTGTAGACGTCCAGGACCGGGTAAAGCTCCAACTTCCTTTCCCGGTGTCGGTGGAGGCCGGTGAGATCGGCGGCCCTTCGGCCGGCCTGGCCTTCACTCTCGCCATCATGGACTCGTTGTCCAACGGCAAGTTGACGGGCGGGCACAAGGTCGCCGCCACCGGGACGATGGACCCGGCCGGAGACGTCGGTCAGGTGGGCGGGGTCCAGGAAAAGACGGCTGCCGTCGAAAAAGCAGGCGCCCAGGTGTTTTTCGTGCCCCAAGCGGAGTACCAAGACGCCGAGAGCGTCGCCGGCCACAACCTCGTCGTGGTGCCCGTCACCTCGCTGAGCCAGGTGCTGCAAATCCTCCGACAACGCTATGGGGGCGATGTGCCCGGATTGTCGAGCGCGGGCAAAGCTTAACCCCCCCAGTGGGACCGTCCGCAACGATATGCGGTAATTGCATTGTCTAGGCCGAAAAGAGCCCGCAGGGTTCCACAAACGCAGGCGGGGCGGGCCTAGGCTGTTGGGTCATGCCGACTGAGCCTCTCCGTCCCCGCCACGTTGATGTCCCTGAGATGTCGGCGGACACGATCGAGGGGCGCCGTTTCGCTCAGAGTTGGCGGGGTTATGACCCCGAGGAGGTCAAGCAGTTCCTCGGCCAGGTGGCAGAGCAAGTACGAGCTCTGCGGGAGCGTTACGAAAACACAGAATCTGCCCGGCGGGAGGCCGAAGAGCGCGCCGCCCACCCCCAGATGGACGAGGCGACCTTGATGTCGGCGGTGGGTGAGGAGACGGCCGGCATCCTGCGCAGTGCGCACAGCGCGGCAGCGGAGATTTCGGCCAAGGCAGAAGTAAACGCGCAAACGGTCTTGGCGGCGGCGCAGGCCAAGGCAAACGAGCTCATCGCTCAAGCCGAATCTCTACTGGCGACGCAGACCGCGGAAGCCGAAGCGGTCGCCGCTGATATTCGAGAAAGTGCATTGGCTGACGCACAACAGTTGAGGGACGCAGCCCGCCAGGACGCCGACTCCATGGCCGCCACGGCAGGACGGGACTACCAGGAAACGGTGCAGGCGGCCCAGGCCTTGAGAGAGAAAATCCTCACGGACCTCGCCCGGCGCCGCAAGCTCGGCAGCGTACAGGTAGAGCAGTTGCGGGCGGGCCGCGAACGGCTCCTCGACGCCTACCTCGTCGTCCGCCACACCCTTGACCAGGTCACCGACGAGTTGCAGCGGGCCGACGCCGAGGCGCGGGCGGCCGCCGACGCCGTGGGCCACCAGAATGCCGTCGAACGCCCCGACGAACCAGTCGACCTTCGCCATGAAGACACTTGGGACGCGTTGACCGCGTTCAGCGACCCGAAGTCGCCGGCTGAGGCAAAACCCCTGCCCACGGCCTCAACAGGCGTGGGCGAGCTCACGGTCATGGCACCAAAAGCCACTGAGGTGGCGGCGGCGGGGGCTGGACCGTCCGGGACGGGCCCCTCGGTGCTAGGCCCGCCGGTACTCGGTCCGCCTGTGGCCATCCCCGTTCCCTCCGTAATGGGCCCGTCCGTCCTAGTTCCTTCCGTGCTGGGCTCGTCCGTGCTGGGCTCGTCCGTGCTGGGCTCAGTCGTCGAGCCGCCACCAGGCACGCCGGCCACGGTCAACTTGCTACCCGCCCCTCCGGCGCCGACCACAGCTGAAAGACCGACCACTGAGGGGCTCAAGCTCAAGAGCACCAGCGGTGCACAGTCCCAGGCCATCGTCGCCCCCGAAGATGCCATCGAAAGCGTCAGGCTCCTTCGCCAAGACAACCCGCCCAGCCCGGCAGAGGCGACGGGACCTGACACTCCCCCCGTCACCGGCAAAGCTGGGACCGACGAAGGCGCCACCCCGGACGCACCGGCCGGCGCCGAAGCGACCGGGCCTCATGACGTGGAGGGACTGTTCGCCCGCATCAGGGCAAGCCGGGCCGAGGCCACGACTACGGCGCGCAAGACCCTCGACCAGCAGGACGGCCCCGTGCCTTCCGGTAGCGACGTGACCGGCAAGGAGGCCGATGGCGACGGCACGGGAGCCCCCGCACCGAACCCGTCCGCCCAGCCCGACGAGGTGGCGGCGGTCGACAAGCCAGACGAGGGCCCCGTGGTCGGGGCTGAGGACAACGGGCACGGCCCCGGTCCGGACGAGACAAACGCTGACCAGGAGTTCTTTCGTCGGCGCGACGCGATCACCGGCCGGCTCGAGGCCTCCTTGGCGAGGAAACTGAAGCGGGCCCTCCAGGACGAGCAAAACTCGCTGCTCGACCGGCTGCGCAACCTGAAGGTACCGGCCACGCCGGCCAACATCCTGCCCAACATCGAAGAGCACCCTGACCGGTTCGTGGAAGCGGGCCGGCCGTTGTTGGAAGAGACGGCGCGGGCGGGGGCCAATCTCGTGGCCGCCCTGTGGGGCGGCACCGTACCTCCCGATCTTGCCCTCGAAGGCCTGGACGACCTGGCGGAGGACTTGGGCCGGGCCATAGCCGAGCCTCTGCGCCAGCGTCTCGAGCTCGCCTTCCAGTCCCTGGACGAGGACAACGGCGAAGTGGCTGACGCCCTCGGCGCGGCCTACCGGGAGTGGAAGACACAGCGCATAGAAGCGGCTGCTCATGACGAGGTGGCCGCCGCCTTCTCCCGTGGTTCGTACCTGGCCTTCGCCAAAGGTACGCCGCTGCGCTGGGTGGCAGATGCCTCCGATGCCCCGTGCCCCGATTGTGAGGACAATGCGCTGGCCGGCGAGCAGGTCAAGTCGGAGCCTTGGCCCACGGGCCAGCTCTACCCCCCTGCCCACCCAGGGTGCCGGTGCGCCCTCGCCCCCGACAAGGCGCCCGTCGGCAAGCGTTCAAGGCGAGCTGGTGGCGGCGCTCTACCGTCCTCTTCTGAGGCCGTGGCGAGCTGAAGGCGTGCGACTGCTCGCGCACCCCTAGGCCGCCCCTATAGGCTCCGGGGTGCCGATGCGAGCACAGTCTGAACTACCGCGACACCTTCCCAGGACCAGCCGCCGCATGAGATGGGCTATCGGCATCGTCGTCCTGGTCGTCATCATCGTGCTCGCCCTGGCACAGCGCCTCGCCTCCTTCTACACCGATCTGCTGTGGTTCCGGTCGGTCGACCTCAGCTCGGTGTGGACAAAGACGATCACCGTCGAGGCGGGTCTCGGCGCCACCTTCTGCGTGATCTTCTTCGGCTTGTTGTGGGGGAACCTATGGCTGTCCGACCGCCTCGCCCCGAGTGCCGTCCTGGCATCGCCCGGGGACGAGCTCGTGGCCCGGTGGCAACAGCTCGCAGCCAACCACATGAAGTGGATCCGCTTGGTCGTGGCCATCCTGTTCGCACTGATCGGCGGGCTCAGTGCTCATGCGCAATGGAACAACTGGCTGCTCTTTTCCAATGCCGCCTCGTTCACGACGGCCTCGGCACCATGGAAGAACGGCCTCGACCCGCTCAACCACCTGAACGACGGCTTCTATGTCTTCAGGCTGCCCTTCCTCGACTGGGTCGTCGGTTGGGCGTTCTCAGCCCTAGTGGTGACGCTGCTGCTGTGCGTGGTCGCCCACTACCTTAACGGGGGGATCCGGCCCGGCTCGCCCGTGCAGAGGGTAAGCCCTCGGGTCAAGGCCCACCTGTCCGTGCTGCTCGCGGTCCTGGCGTTGGTCCAAGGGGTCAACTACTACCTACAACGCCTTTCGTTGGTGCTGTCGACCAAGTACGTGGTCGACGGTCCGACCTATACGATCGTTCATGCCGTTCGCCCGGCACTGGTGCTGCTTGTCGCCATATCCGTCATAGCGGCGGCACTGTTCCTCTACAACGTGCGCCAACAGGGCTGGTTGTTACCCGTCGTCGCCGTCGCCCTATGGGCCATCGTCTGGGCCCTGGTGGCCAACGTCTACCCGGCGCTGGTGCAGGCACTGGTAGTCAACCCCGCGGAGAACGTGAAGGAAGCTCCTTACATCCAGGACAACATCACGGCCACCACCTTCGCCTATAACCTCCAGAGCGTTACGAGCCAACCCTTCCAGGGCAATGCCCCTATCACGGCTTCGGAGGTCACCGGGAACTCCCCGACTGCTCAGGCCAACCAGCAGAGCCTCTCCAACGTCCCGCTCCTCGACCCCACCATCATGGGCTCTACCTTCACCAAGGAGCAGGGGTTCCGTGGCTATTACAGCATGAGCGGGCCGAGCAGCGACCGTTACGACCTGGCCTCGCCCCAGGGAGGGACGACCAAAGAAACCCAGGTGCTGATCTCGGCCCGCGAGCTCAACGAGGCCGGGGTCGCTTCCAACTGGGTCAACCAGCACCTGCAGTACACGCACGGCTATGGCGCCGTCGTGGCCCCGGCCAACCAGGAAGGGGTCGGATCCTCGGGTTACCCGAGCTTCACGCTTAGCGGGGTGCCACCCACAGGCCAGCCGTCTCTTTCCGCGCAACCCCGGGTCTATTTCGACGACAACTCCCAGTCGAGCAGCGGCTACGTGATAGCGAACTCGGCCGAGGCCGAGCTTGACTACGAAGACCCGAACACCGGTGCTCAGATTTCCAACCACTACGACGGCACCGGTGGGGTCGCCATCGGAGGGTTCCTTCGCCGGCTGACTTTTGCCATTAGTTTCGGTGATTACAACATCCTGATCTCGGGGCAGGTCACACCGCAGGCGAAGATCCTGTACTTCCGAAATGTCGTCCAGCGGGTGGAAAAAGTGGCGCCATTCCTTTCGTACGACAGCGACCCCTATCCGGTCGCGCTCAACGACCGTCTTTACTGGGTGGTCGACGCCTACACCACCACTGACAACTTCCCCGCATCCGAGCAGGCAGACGTGAGCCGGGTAGCACAGACCAGCGGGCTCTTGAACCAACCGTTCAACTACGTCCGCAACTCCGTAAAGGCGGTCGTCGACGCGTACAACGGCAAGATTTGGTTCTTTGTCCAGGACCCCAACGACCCGATAATACAAACTTATGACAACGCTTTCCCCCACCTGTTCACCCAGATGGACCGGGCCGACTCCATCATCCCCGGCATAACTGACCATTGGAGGTACCCGGAGGACATCTTCACCGTCCAGACCAATATGTACAGGAGTTATCACCAGCAGATCGCATCGGTCTTTTACACCAAGGCCCAGCAGTGGGCGATACCCCAGAACCCGGCATCGGGAGAAGTGGGCTCAGCCACCACAACCGTGGCCACTCTTCCCGGCGCCTTCTCGTCCCCGGTGACGGTACCGAGCGTCTCACAAAGCGTTATGCCCGTCTACGAGCTGCTCGCCTTGCCCGGACAGACCCAACAGAGCTTCGCCCTGGTCCAGCCGTTCGTCCCGTCATCAAATGGGGACAAGCAGACCCTGACGGCCTTTATGACGGCCTCTTCCGATCCCGACGACTACGGTCAGCTCACCGTATACACCATCCCTGCCGGCCAGACCGTGGACGGGCCTTATCTCGTATCGACGGCTGTCGCCACCAACAGTTCGATCTCCCAGGAGATCACCCTCTTGGACCAGCATGGTTCCAAGGTCGTCCTCGGCAGCGTGATCATGACCCCGATCGGCGAGTCGTTGCTGTACATACAGCCTATGTACGTGGAACAAGTGCAAAACGGCGTGCCCCGTCTCAACGACGTCGTGGTGGTGTACAACAACAACGCCTACCACTCGGGGTCCGGCTCCCCCTCTCTCGACCTCGCCCTTTGCAACGTGGCCAACGCGGGCAACAGCCACCCCTTTGCCCGTTATTGCAACGGCGCGGCGCCAACAACGACCACGACGACTCCGGCCCATAAGAAGACAAGCCCGCCCCCTGGCAAGACCGTTCCCTCCACGACCACCTCTACCACCGTGCCCGCGAGCACCACCTCGACGACCCTGGCACTGCCTTCCCAACGAGCCAGCCTGGTCCAGGACCTCGACCGGGCCAACCAGGATTTCGCTTACGCCGACGCCGCCCTGAAGCAAGGCGACCTCGCCACCTACCAAAACGACATACGGGCCGGCGAAGCGCTGGTGGCCTTGGCCACCAAACTGGCAGCTACGACCGGGGCGACCACCACCGCCACGACGTCGCGACCTCCGGCCGCGACGTCCACTACCAGCACCAGTACGGCCATCCCTGTAGGTGGGCGGGGCAGTAGCACAACCTCATAACGGCAGCGCCCGAGCTTGAGCGGCCCGTGGGCCCGTTCGGGTTCTTCCTCAGGTCTGGCGGCGAGCACCGGCCCAGTCGAGAGCCGGGCCCTGAGGGGGGACGGGTTTCCTATCCTGCCGAGGTATTTGGAGGCCTCCCGACATGGGTGGAACGCCACCGTTGCGCGAGCACCTACAGCAGAGGCCCCCCGGCCACTAAGATTGAGTATGGCCGGCGGGCTGGGTCTGCCGGGCCCTCTCCCTCTGAAGATTGGTGCCCATGGCCAAATCCCCCAAAAGTCCAAGATCCCGGGTCGGGTACCTCATCGCGGCATCGCTCACCAGCATCGCACCACTTGCTGTCACGGCCATCCTGATCGTCGGGCCGGGTAGCCCGGCCACGGCCGACGCGTCGTTACCCACTTCGCCCACCACCAGCCCGGCCGCGACGACCACGAGCCCGTCCAGCACGACGACCAGCTCTTCCACCACAACGACGACGGTCCAGCCCGAGACATCGTCCTCCGGGACCTCGACCACAACGACGACCACGACCACCACCACGACCACCTTGCCGCCGGCGGCGACGACGACAGGGCTGCCCGCCACCTCTACCTCGACGACGACGACGGCACTGCCCGAGGCCCCCACATCGTCCTCCACCCCGGTCGGGCCCGGTACGCCACCTGCTTCGAGCAGCTCGACCACCACGGTCGCCCCCCTCGTCGGTCCCACAACCACCACAACGCCCGAGGCGACGGGCACCACGATGACCACGACCTCACGCCCGGGCACGGGGACGACGACGGGCACTACCACAGCCCGTCCTACGACCACCGTGCAGTCGACGACCACGCTGCCGACCCGGACGTCACCCGCCCGCCGGACGACCATGACAACTTCGTCGAGGGCCGAGGCGACCACCACGCCCACCACCTCAGCTGTCCCCGCGACGTCAGCCACATCCACCACGCTCGCGGCGACGACAACGACGCCAACGGGCGGCGCTTCGACGCCCGGGGTCACTGCGGCGGTGGTGACCACGGTACCGGTCGAGTTAACGCCGGGCACGACCTCGTCCGAGGTGCCGGTCAAACGCACCGCCGAGACCAGCACGACAACGCCAACAACCCGACCGACGACGACTACCCGACCGACAACCTCGACGACCCAGCCGGTCCTCACGCCAACGGTGAGCCCGACGACGCCGGCCAGCACCACGACCACCATCGTCCCGCCACCGCCACCCACTACGAGGCCCATGCCTCCCGCCCTGGTGGCGGCGCCGGTCGTGTCCGTTCCCACCAAAGCTCGGGAAGGCCAGCTGGTGCGGCTCACAGGTGCCGGCTTCCGGCCCAAAAGCCAGGTCAAGATCGTCTTCGAGGCCCCTAAAGGGGAGGTTGTCGGCTCCGCTGTCATCGGTCGCGACGGTGGCTTCGATGCCTCGGTTGTCGTCCCTGCCTACGCCACCCCGGGCCAGCACAAGGTCCGAGTTGTGGGGCGAGCACCCTCCGGGCAGACCATGACCTGGGTCGTGCCGGTGACCGTCCTGGCCGCCAGCCCCATAGTGGCGGTAAGCGCTGCCAGCTCGGACTTGGCCCCGCCCGTGCTCCTCACCTTGGCTCTGACCTTTCCTGTGGCAACTTGGCTGGTGCTCGAGATCCTGGCTCTGCGCCAGCGCCGCGCCGGTGGCACCACGAACGACCGCTAGGTGCCGGCCGTGGGCGACCAGCTGGTTGCGCGATCATGTTGAGCGTGGGCGTGCGCGAGGACTGTCGCCACTACATCCAGCGCACCACCCAGGGAGGTGAGGCGTTGCGGCGCTGCCGGGTGGGGGCGGCGCAAGACAAGCCGTTCGCCTGCCCGGAGGGATGTCTCTTCTTCGAGAACAGAGTCCTGTCAACTGCGGGCTGGACGCAAGAGCCCGACCAGCCGATGTCGAACACCGCTTTGGGCCTGGTCGGCCTGCCCCGAGCGGCCAAACCCAAGAAAAAGGGGCGCAAGGCGCGCTGAGGGCCGCTCAGCTTTCGACGGGGCCTCCCAGCCAGTCGACTTTGATACCCGTAGACGTGAGCCATTCGACGCCTGAATCGAGGGCCTCGCGAGTACCGGTGAGCTCACAGACGATCCAGCCGGTGTGGTCTTCCACATTGGCACGCCTTATGTTGGCGATCACCCCGTGGTCCAGTGCCAACCGGGCGATCACCGGCTGGCTCACCAGGTCCTCGGGGAACGTCAATTTTGCCCTCATGGATGTGTCGGTCATATTGCCATCTCCTCAGCCCGGACGGGCTCGTGCGGTACCGGCGCCCCATTGAGGTTGCCGGAGCGTAGGCCCTCCATATCGAGGGTGACGTAACGGTAGCCAGCCGCCCGCACGGCTCCCACGACCTGTTCTCGACAGGCGACAGCACGCTCGATGTCGACCAGGGGAAGTTCGATGCGGGCCAGGTCGCCGTAATGACGTACTCGCGATGCTCTGAAGCCCAGCGCCGCCAGGCCGGCTTCAGCTCTCTCGACGGCCCCCAGGACCCCCAGGCTGACCGGGGTCCCATAGGGAAGTCGTGAGGCGAGGCAGGCCGCCGCCGGTTTGTCCCACGTGCGCAAACCGAGTGCCCGTGAGGTGTCTCGGACGGCAGCCTTGGTGAAACCGGCCTCGACGAGCGGGAAAATCGCTCCGGCGTCCCGGGCCGCCTGCTGGCCCGGCCGGTGGTCAGATAGGTCGTCGACGTTGACGCCTAAAGCGATATAGGCGTGACCGCCGCCACCGAAGGTCGCGGCCACCGGGGCCAGGCAACGCATGAGCTCGTCCTTGCAGTACCAGCACCGGTCCCGCCCGTTGGCGACGTACCCGGGCCGATCGGCTTCCCGGGTTTGCACCTCGCGGTAGTTGAGGCCCCATTCCCGGGCCAAGGCCCGGCAATCGTCGAGCTCCGACCGGGCCAGTGACGCGGATACAGCCGTGACCACCACCGCTCGCTGCGGGCCGACGGCCTCGTTGGCCACGAAAGCCAGGAGCGAGGAATCGGCACCACCGCTGAAAGCCACCACGACCCTGTCCCGCCGTCTCAAGTCAAGGCGCAGCGCGTCCAGGTCACCCACGACGGGGACTTGCCTTTTGTGCACCGGCGCCCGTCGCGGACCGAAATTTGCTCCCGGTGCCGTTCACGACGAAAGCCCGCAAATACCAAGGACTTCTTCGACCGGGGCAACGATCCCGGTGTAAAACGGGCCGAAATCGGCGTACCTGGCCGACGCCTCGTCGAAACGCATAGTGTGCACGCACTCTTTCAGGTCGTCAGGCGCCACGGCGAACAGGGTCACACCCCACTCGAAATCGTCCAGCCCGGTCGACCCCGTCACCAATTGCAGCACCCTGCCGGCGAACTTGCGGCCGCTCGCCCCGTGCTCGTGCATGAGGGCCAGACGGCTCCCGTAGTCCAGGCGGTACCAATTGTCGGGACCGTCGCGACGCTTGGACATGGGATAGAAGCAAAGCGCCCGCTTGCCGTCCGGTGGGAGCCTGGGGTGCAAGCGGGCGTCGAGACGGTCCGCCGGCATCCCTTTGGCGTACTCGGAAACCTCTGTCAGCGAAAGGTAGGAGCCCACCAGATCCAGGCCGGCACCGTTGAACGCGCCCTGGGTGCGCCGGAGAGCGACCAGGTCCGGGCATAGCAGCATGAAGCCAAGGTCCGCCTTGTGACCGAGCACGGCGAAGCTCACCACCTGCTGGCCCGAACGCTCGGCCTGCTTGACAGCTTGAGCCACGGCCTCAAAGTCCGAACGCGCCGTCAGGTTGTAAAACAAGTGCAGCACGCCCCAGCCGTCCTGGGGTATGAGAGCCTCAGTCATCTGGGGTCATGCTAGTGCCCGGTCTCGACAAGACCGGCCGCCCCGGAGCGCCCTCGTGACAAGAAAAGGCGCCCCGCCAGGGGCGCCTTTTCTACCAGCTGTGCTCGGCAGGGAGCCGACTTAGAAGTCGTCCATGCCCCCGCCGCCAGGACCGGCGCCGGCGGGCTGCTTCTCTTCGGGCTTGTCCACGATAACGGCCTCCGTGGTGAGGAACAGGCCAACGATCGACGCCGCGTTTTGCAGAGCAGACCGGGTGACCTTGACGGCATCGATGACGCCCGCCTTGAAAAGATCCTCGTACTCGCCGGTGGCCGCATTGAGGCCCTCGTTGACCGGCAGGTTACGCACCCGCTCCACAACTACGCCGCCCTCCAGGCCGGCGTTGACGGAGATCTGCTTCAACGGCTCCTCGACCGCCCGGGCCACTATGCGGGCCCCGACAGCCTCGTCGCCCTCGAGCTTCTCGGCCCTGTCCAGGATGGCGGCCTGAGCCCTGAGCAGGGCGACACCGCCACCGGGGACGACGCCCTCCTCCACCGCTGCCTTGGTGGTGGAGACGGCATCCTCGATGCGGTGCTTCTTCTCCTTCAGTTCGACCTCAGTGGCGGCGCCGACCTTGATGACCGCCACGCCGCCCGCCAGCTTGGCCAGGCGCTCCTGCAGCTTTTCGCGGTCGTAGTCGGAGTCAGTGTTCTCGATCTCGGTCTTGATCTGGCTGATACGGCCCTTGATGTCGTCGTCCGACCCGGCGCCTTCAACCACGGTGGTCTCATCCTTGGTGACCACGATCTTGCGGGCCTTACCCAGTAGGTCCAGGGTGGCGTTCTCAAGCTTGAGCCCGACCTCTTCGGAGATGACCTGGCCGCCCGTGAGGATGGCCATGTCCTGGAGCATCGCCTTGCGACGCTCGCCGAAGCCCGGTGCCTTCACGGCCACGCTCTTGAACGTGCCTCGGATCTTGTTGACGATCAGGGTGGCGAGGGCCTCACCCTCGACGTCCTCAGCGATTATGACCAGCGGGCGGGCCGCCTGGATGACCTTCTCCAGCAGCGGGAGCAAGTCGCGGACAGCCGAGATCTTGGACCCGAACAGCAGGATGTAGGGATCCTCCAGGACCGCCTCCATGCGCTCGGGGTCGGTCACAAAGTGAGCCGAAATGTAGCCCTTGTCGAAACGCATGCCCTCGACCAGCTCGAGGTCCATACCGAAGGTCTGGGACTCTTCCACCGTCACAACGCCGTCTTTGCCAACCTTGTCGATGGCCTCGGAAATGAGCTCACCGATCTCGGGATCGGCGGCGGAGATCCCTGCCACCTGGGCGATCTGGCCCTTGGTCTCGGTCTCTCGCGCGAGCGCCTTAAGGCTGCTGACGGCGGTCTCGACGGCGGCGTCGATACCCCGGCGCAGCATGGTGGGGTTGGCGCCGGCAGCGACGTTGCGCAGGCCCTCGTGGACCATTGCCCACGCCAGGACAGTCGCCGTCGTCGTGCCGTCACCGGCTACGTCGTCGGTCTTCTTGGCCACCTCTTTGACCAGCTCGGCACCGACCTTCTCGAAGGGGTCCTCGAGCTCGATCTCCTTCGCGATGGAGACGCCGTCATTGGTAATGGTCGGCGCTCCCCACTTCTTCTCCAGAACCACATTGCGGCCCTTGGGGCCCAGGGTGACGCGCACCGCGTCAGCGAGCTGGTTCATCCCCTTTTCGAGGCTCCGGCGGGCTTGTTCGTCAAAAGCAATCAGCTTGGGCATCGGTTTTCTGCTCCCTCCGTTGGGCTGACCGGTCCGGCCGGCCCCGGTCTGTCGTTAGCACTCACACACGTCGAGTGCTAACAGTACAGCGCAACCGGGCACTCGCGCGCAAGCTGCCCGGGAAATCCGTGCCGCCAGGGCCGGCCGGAAGGCCGGTCCGCCCGGGCCCGGGCCCTCCTAACCGCCTGCTACAGCAGGCACGACGGACACCACTGAGCCTGCCGGCACCGGAGTGGCCAGGCCCGAGAGAAAGCGGATGTCCTCTTCGCCCATGAAGACATTGACGAAGCGCCTCAGGTTGCCGCCTTCGTCGAAGAGCCGCTCACTGAACCCGGGGTGGGCCACATCCAGCGCCTTCAGGGCGTCACCGACGGTCCCGCCCTCCACCTCGACCTCGCCGACGCCTCCCGCCAGGGGCCTCAACTGCGTGGGTATGCGAACTTTGACGCTCATAGGGTGAAGGCTCCTGGCGTTGAAAAGGTAGGGGGCACGGTCACTGCCAGTCTGCCATGCCTAGGGCGGCCTGGAACTCCTCCAGCTTGGGCGCCACGGTCACAGTTGGCCGGCACTGGGAGGCCACGGCATCGAGGGTCTTCAGCCCGTTGCCGGTGATGAAGGCCACCACGCGTTCGTTGGGCTTCACCACACCTGACGCCGCCAGCTTGGCCAGGACGGCGACGGTGACCCCACCCGCCGTCTCGGCGAAGATCCCTTCCGTGCGGGCCAGCAGCCTTATTCCCTCCACGATCTCGTCGTCGGTGACCGCTGCGATCGCACCGCCGCTGCGGCGCACTTCGTCAAGGGCATAGGCACCGTCGGCGGGGTTGCCGATAGCCAGCGATTTGGCGATGCCGCTGGGCCTTACCGGGCGGATGAAGTCGGCACCGGACTCGAAGGCGGTAGCGACAGGGGCGCACCCGGCCGCTTGTGCTCCCGAAATACGGACCGTCGGCTCCTCGTCGAGCAGGCCGACCTTGAACAGCTCGCGGAAGCCTTTCGCCACCTTGGTCAACTGGCTACCTGACGCTATGGGCACGATGACGTGGTCAGGCGCCGTCCATCCCAGTTGCTCGGCCACCTCGAAAGCCAGGGTCTTCGACCCTTCGGCGTAGTAGCTGCGCACGTTGACGTTGACGAACGCCCACGTCGGGTACTCGCTGGCCAGCTCGGCACACAGGCGGTTGACCTCGTCGTAGTTGCCGTTGACGGCGACCAGCACGCCACCGAACACGGCCGTCGTCACGACTTTGGGGATCTCCAGGTCGGCCGGGATACACACGACCGAACGCATACCGGCTCGCGCCGCATGTGCGGCCACGGAGTTGGCGAGGTTACCGGTCGAGGCGCACGCAGCCACCTTGAAACCGAGCTCCCGGGCACGGGTCAGGGCCACGGAAACGACCCTGTCCTTGAACGAGCCGGTCGGGTTGACCGTGTCGTTCTTCACCCAGAGCTCCGAGAGCCCCAGTTCCGCGCCCAGACGGTCGGCCCGCAACAACGGGGTCAAGCCCGCTCCGAGGTCAACGGCGCCGTCGGCACTGGCCGGCAGCAGGTCGGCGTACCGCCAGATCGTCTTGGGCCCGGCGGCCACGCTTTGGCGCGAGATCGATGCCGAGATGGCTTCGTAGTCGTAGACGACCTCCAGCGGGCCAAAGCACCACTCGCAAACGTGGAGGGCCTCGGCCGGGTAGACGCGTGTGCACTCCCGGCAGCACAGACCTTGCACGAAAGGTCCTTTTTTCATGAGCTCCAGGCCTCCTCATCGTCTCGGGCATTGGCACCATGTGCCGACCGGTCGAAAATGGAGGTCGGTACCACTGGTTGCCGCGGCGTCAACGGGCCCGTCCCTCAGCCGCTCTGGATGATTGGCCCCATGTTAGAGGCTTCCGGGGCGTGCTGCCACCGGTTTCCGGTCAGGCACCCAGGCCGCTGGCGAGCCAGCCGGCCACCGCCTCGCGGATGCAGCCGGCTGCGTCCGACCAAGCCCGCTCGCTCCCGAAACGTTCCACGAGAGAAATGTAAGGGAACTCCTCGGCGGCGCTGCGCCCGTCGCCCGCGACGATCAGCACCGGCACCCCCGCCGCGGCCGCCAGCCGGGCCACGCCCCCCACCGCCTTGCCGGCGAAGCTCTGCTCGTCGAGATAACCCTCGCCGGTCACCACCAAGTCGGCGTCGGCCACCCGTTCGGCCAGGGAAAGCTTGTCGGCCACAAGGTCGAAGCCGGGGACAAGCTTGGCCCCAATGGCGGCCAGTCCACCCGCCAAACCGCCGGCGGCACCGCTGCTCGGGATGTCCCTTACGTCCACACCGAAGCGGTCGGCGTAGAGCTGGGCCACCCTCTCGAGGCGTCGGCCCAGCAGTGCCACCTGCACCGGCCCGGCACCCTTTTGAGGACCAAAGACGGCCGCGGCATCAAGGAACTTGGTCTCCACGTCGCAGGCGACGACAATCTCGGCTTTGGGCAGCCGCCCATTGGGGGCGAGCACTTCCACCGCTCCCAGACCACCGTCGGTCGTAGCCGAGCCGCCCACGCCGATGACGACCTGCTTGGCACCAGTTCGGACGGCGGCCGCCACGAGCTGCCCAAGCCCGGTGCTGGTGGCCCTGACGGGGTCATTTCCGGCCGGTCCGGCCACCAGGGGAAGGCCGATGGCTAGGGCCGACTCCACGAACGCCACCGGCCGCGCCGGGTTGTCCGGGTCACGCCCGAGCACCCAGCGGGCCACGACCTCGCTGCCCAACGGGCCGGTCACCCGGGCGAGTTTTGAAGTCCCGAGCTCCGAGAAGACGTCCAGGAACCCCTCACCGCCGTCCGACACCGGCGCCACGTCGCAGTCCCAGCCCGCTGCCGCTGCCGCCATAGCCACGGCGTTGGCCGCCTCGGGCGCGGTGAGGGTCCCTCGGTACTTGTCGGGCGCGGCGAGTATGCGAGGCACGACTTCATGATGCCTCGAAGGCGCCCGCTACGCGCGCCGGGCCGATGCCGACCAACCTCTCATCGCCGATGAGTCAATCGGGACCGACGGCATCTTCATAGGTGCCCGACGGCGCCAGCGCCTTCTCCCAATCCGGGGTCGTCCTCGAGCCGGTAGCGCTACACCATGCCGGCGGCGTGCCCGTCGACTTCGACGATGAACAGCTCCGTGGCGTCTACGCCGTCGACCACTGGGCCGTAAGGCCGCTCGAGGGGGCGAAAACCGAGGTTCAAGAAGCCGACGCTAACTCGCCCCGGCGCGTTCCCGGCCGGCGCGCCCGGGAGGCCGGCCGTACAGCGTGGCCCCTACCCGTGGTAACCCGCGGGCACCTGATCGGAGATGTCGGCGCCTACGACCAAGACGAGATCGGCCTGGTGCAGCAAAGTCGCGGGGACGACCGTGTCGTTAACCGCCGTGGGCGTCACTACAGCCGACGACGGCAGACCCAGAAAGGAGGCGATCGCCAAGGCATTGGCGTTGTCCACCCGGCTGACGACAAATATCTGTGAGGTCTTGCTGCCTTCACTGGTGGCATTGCTCGGGGCCAGGGTGTCGTAACCGGCAGCAGCCAGCTTGTGCTGGAAGAACAAGGCCGCGTGGCTGACGCTCCAGCCGTTGAGGACCAGTACCGTGACCTTGGAGGGGGGCAACGTAGTGGTGGGCACTACGGTAGTCGAGGTCGATGTCGTGACCACGCCCCTCGGCTGGCTCACCTTGGTCACGGGGACGGTGGTCCGGGCGGAGGTCGGCGGCAAGCGCGTCGCTACCGTCGTGGGCGCACTGCCGGTGCGGGCCAGGACGAAGACACCGACCACCACGGCCAGGACGACCACCAATGCCGCTCTCAGCGGTTGGAACTGCCGAAGGTGGCCGTGAGACCCCGGGAGCAGGTCCGACGATCCCGGCCCCGACGGTCCGGCGGCGCTCAACGGTCTCTCCCCGCGCTACTCGGCCGGGGGCCCGTGGACGCTCGCCATCCCGCTTTGCGGGCTCCTCGCAGCGTCGGTGCAGCCAGCGGCTCCGGCAACAAACGCTCAGGTTCACGCTGTCCCATTAGGCCTACCCTGCCACCTGGCGGCGACGCGATCAAGAAGCCTGGTCAAAGCCTTGGTGGGGGCTTAAGCGTGGCACGCTGGTACTGGTTACGGCATGATCTTGGGGGTACCCCCGTTTCAGGCCGGCCTGGGTAGCTCAATGGTAGAGCACCTGCCTTGTAATCAGGCGATAGGAGTTCGATTCTCCTCCCGGGCTCTGTCTGTAGAGGAGCAGCCCACAGCGGGTGAGCTGCTCTCCCGCAAGGCTCGCAGGTCTTCTCGTGAGCGCTGCGTGCGCGATCCGAGGTTGCAGCGTGGCACCAGGAGCTCGCCGGGCGCCGGCCTCAGGTCGCGCCGAAGGCGTACCGTCTCCTCGCCCAGGTCATGAGGGCGGCGGTCGCCGACGGCTGCCTCATGAAGAGCCCGGTGGCCGTGAAGGGCGCGGCGCGGGAACGGACCGTCCAGCGCTGTGTGCCCAGCGTCGCCGAGGTCGAAGCTCTGTCCAAAGCCGTCCCGGAGCCGTTCGAGGTCATGGTGCTTTTGGCCGCCCGGTGCGCCATGCGTTTCGGTGAGCTGGCGGCGCTACGCCGTGACCGCATCGACCTTGTGACGGAGAGACCTGGGCGCCCATTTAGCGAGCGCGTTCAATGACAAAACCTCGATCGCCCGCGGCAGGCAACCCGACCGGCCACGCAGACCCTTAGGCTTGGCTACCGCTGTTCATCGTCCCCGTCGTGGCATAAATGTCGCCTTCACCATAACCCATCACCAAGTAGGCCAATCCATTCGTGACCACACAAGAGTTGTGGATATGGGATTGCACTTTGTGGGAGTAAAGGCCAGGGGCTAAGCCGGGGCCCCAATCTATTTCAGATCCTCGCTGCAGGAGCACTTTCTCATTCGGGCCAGGCGTAACGTCATTGACCTCCTCCAGCGAGAAACAGTCCATGAGGAAGGGGTTATCCTCACCTAAGTTCCGGGTGCTCGACAGCTTGACGCCGAACGACCAAACACCGGTCGTAGCGACCGCCGCTTTTCAGTAACTAAAAAAACGGTTGCCGTCAGTGATTGCGCCTTGGCCTCCGTAACTTGCGATCTCGGGACCGAGTTCAGAGGTGAACGGGCCGCTCAGGACTTGTACTCTGCCAGGAAGTACAAAGGGTACTTAGCTTCAAAGGGGACGATTACCGACAGGCCCAGGAAAGGCTGGCGCGGACAGGGCTTGTAAAATGGGTAGTTCTTGTCGGTACAATCCAGTAGGATGGAGCCCTGCAAGGGTCCCGGCGCCGATAAACGGCGGATGGCAGCAGCATTACCGCTTGCTTGGGCCGACTGCCACTGTGGCCAGGGAGGAGTTTGCCCCGCGGTTCTTAAGCGGTCTTGGGCGCAGCTTGGTCCCTGGAGCGACCTTGAGCGGGCCACCGTGTTTTGCGGCCGTCTCATGGCGGACGTTCACGCGCGCGAATGGTAGCCCCAGTCGACTAAGAAGGCACCCGGCGCGCCCCTGTCGGGTATCGGAACAGGACCCTCTTTGGTCGAAGCCGTGCCTTGCCTACAACCTGCACGCCGAGCTTGACGACGCACGAACGAGCCCCGAGATCCCACTCCCGATGATGGCTATGCACATGCTGCTCCTTCGTGCCTCTGCGAGGACCGCTGGCGCTGTGGCGACCGAGCGGGAAACTCGTGCGCCGTTCTATCACTGATCCAGGTGGCCGCCTATCTTGTGCCAACCCCGCTGTAGGGCGGAGGGCTCGGCCAACAGGCCGGCTCATGCCCCGGCAGTCGCTGGGTCGCCTCCATAGGCCAGGCCCCGCGCTTTGGTTCAAACTGTGCGGGCCCTGGCCCTCTCGGCGCACCACGCCCATAGGGCCGCCCCCTGGTCCGCGGCAGCCGCCTGGGGCACGATCGTCCACGGTGCCCGGTGCTCTAGCCGGGGCCGGCGGTCCAGCCATACCCGACCGGGCACCGGTTGGCCGCCCCCGGCGGCCAACCACGCCAGGGTGTCGGCCCCCTCTTCGGGGGTGCGGAGCGCCGGGCCGAGCCACCGTGCGAAGGTCGGCATCCCATGGCGTAGGCCCGGGGTGTCGGCCCAGCCCGGGTGGACGGCGAAGAAGTCCACGCCTGAGCGACGGTAGCGCCGTTGCCATTCGTCCACCAGGACTACCTGGGCCCGTTTGGCCCGGGCGTAGGCCACCGGTCCCCGGTAGTCGGCCGGCGACATCTCGAGGTCGGCCAGGCAGTGCCGCTGGGTGTACATGCCGCCCGACGTGGTCACCACCACCCGGGCCGGTGCCGCGTCCTGCAGCACCCCAAGCAGGTGCTCGGTGAGCAGGTAGGGCGCCAACAGGTGAACAGTCACCGTCTGCTCGGAGCCACCGGGGGCTCGGGTGTAGGTCGTAGCGAGGGCACCAGCGTTATGGACCAGGGCGTGGATGGGGGCCAGGGCGGCCAACCGCTCGGCCAATTGGACCGCCTGGCCGAGGTCGCTCAGATCGGCCGGGACGGCGCGTACTGAAGCGCCGGGAACGTCCCGCGCTTCAAGGACCTCGGCCAGCGCGCTGTCCAACCGGGGCCCGGCCCGACCGACCAGCACCAGATCCGCACCTGCACCGGCCAGGGCCCGGGCTGCGGCGAGGCCGATACCTGAAGTAGCCCCGGTGATCACGATGCGCCGTCCGTCGGCCCGGGGTAGCGGGCCCCAGTGTGCCGTGCGTCTCCGGACCACCGCTCCGAGGCGCGAGAAGCTCCCGACCACAGAGATCTCGAGCGCCAGGTCGGCGGCCTCGGCGACCAGGCCTGTTATCACGTGAGCACTCTGACCAGGCCTGCCTGCGCACGCCGGCCGACCCCCCGGAAGGCCAGGGCCAAGAGCGGAGAGAGCACTGCCGCCTTCTTGAGCTCCAGCACGGCGCCATAAGCGACGTCACAGGCGTCGTCGGTGGGCTGGACGGTGACGGTGTCCACCGATCGGATCCAGTCATCTTCGCCCAACAGCACTAGCCGGCGCGGACGCTCGTACTCGGTCACGGTATAGGGGATGGTACGGGCCCGTCCGAGAAAAGCAACGTTCACTAGGAAAACCGTGCCAACAGCCAGGTGGTCGTTAGTGGGCCCGGGCACCCGGGTGGCAGAGGTCACGCCAGGGTCCCACGAAGACGCGTTGCGCATGTCGGCCAGGAGGTCGAACACCTCCTCGGCCGGCCGGTGCGTCCGCACGGTCATCGCATATTTAGCCATCAAACACCTCCTAGAGAAGCTTAGGGCCAGCACGTAGTCGACCCATCCGGGCGGGCTAGCCACCATCGGCTCTTCTCGAGCCACCGTCGGCGCAGGGCCCCTCAGCGGAGCTGGAAGGTCGGTCCTTCAGCTATTTTGGCCCGACAATGCCATAACCCATGAGCGACCGGGGAAGGCTGTCCAAACCTTATCTCCTGGCCCGGCGCTGGCCCTCCGATTGCAGGTTGTCCTATGAGGCCGTCGTGACGGTCATCTCCAGGAAGGTCCGGTCGCCTTGCTTATGAAATGGCCCGAACCGCAGGAACCCCACTCGAGTCTTCGCGTACGCGGCTTGAACGTACGTGCTCACGCTGTCGCGCCGGAGAAGGAGAAGGTCTCCCTAACGCTGGACAAGCCCCTGGTCGACGAGATCCGCTCCCAGTTCGGAGGGCGAGCGCTCTCGACGTCGATCAATGAGCTTCTCGACGTTCCTCCTGCGCCGTGGCCGTCTGGCTTTGTCCATGGCCCGAAGGACCGTCGGGGCCACCTCGTCGAAGACGGCCTCCCTTATGGGAGCATGAGCTCGGTTCGGTATGCAGGCGCGAGTGCTTTTGATTTGGCGATGAACGCCGCCTGGGCATCCTGGTCGAGCGGCGGAGGTGGCTCGGTCCGCGACGTCACGGGTGTACCCACGGCGACGAAGAACTCCTCCTGCCCGGGCGGAGTGCACATGCATAGAAGCCGCGCTGGCGCGCCAGAAGCGTTCCGGAAGCCGTGAAGTGCGTTAGCCGGGACATTGACAGTTTCGCCCGCCCTGGCGACGAAGCTCTGGCCTCGAAAACTGAGCTCAACCTCACCGTCGAGGACAGTGAACATTTCTTCAAAGTCGTGGCGGTGTGGAGGGGGGCCGCCGCCCGCCGGGACGTGCATGTCGATGAGGGTGTAGTTGCCAGCGGTGTCGTCGCCGGTTACCAGGATCGTATAGGTATCACCGACGAGCCCGATGTGGCGAAGAGACTGGTCTTCGTCGGGCCGGGCGACCGTCAGGTGGCGGCGCGGGTCATCGGGCGGTACCGACGACTGAGGGGATCTAGTGCGGTCTTCGGTCATTAGTTGCTCCTTGTTGGGCCAGGTCGTGTATGGGCCAGGTGCTCGTAGCGCTTGTCTAAAGGGAACGGAGCACGCGGAGGCGGTCGGCTGTGGAGCGGCGGGCGACGTCAGTGGCGTAGCCGTAAGTCTCGAACTCGTGCGGCACACCGGGGCGGAGGTGGAACTCGACCGGTACACCGGCGCGGCTGAGACGCTGGGCGTAGGCAAGGTCTTCATCACGGAAGATGTCGAGCTGGCCGACCTCGATATAGCAAGCGGGTAGGCCGGAGAGATCCGTAGCGCGTGCGGGGGCGGCGTAGGCTGGTACCTTCTCGGTGCCGATAGCGACGCCTAACAATGCGCCCCAGCCCGTGATGTTGTCGTCGTAGCTCCACACTGCGAAGGGGGCGATCTCGGGATCGGGAGTGGTGTTGCGATCGTCGAGCATGGGGTAGATGAGGATCTGATGGGCCAGGAGGGGACCGCCCCGGTCCCGGGCCAACAGGGCTACGGCGGCGGCCAGGCCCCCACCGGCGCTGTCGCCCATGACCGCCACCCGTGCCGGGTCGGCGCCAAGCTCGTGGGCGTGAGCCGCCAACCAGCCAAGGCCGGCGTAGCAGTCCTCGACCGGCGTGGGGTACGGGTGCTCGGGCGCCAGGCGGTAATCAACGGCCAGCATGGGCACGCCGCTGCTCGACACGTAGCGGGACACCGGGGGGTCGTAGAGGGCGACGCTGCCGCTGATCATGCCGCCTCCGTGCAGGTAGAGCACGGCCGGGCCGGCGGCGGCACCGTCTTTCGCGTACCAGCGCAAGAGGACTTCTGCGCCGTCGAAGGCGCTGAAGTGGAAGTCGGTAGTCTTCACGTCGGCAGGCACGGGTTGTAGCGCCGCGGTCTGGGCCATGACCTCGTTGAGCACCGGGCGTCGAGATGGGACGTCGCCGACCGGAGGGGGAGCTATGTCCGCCATGGCGGCGGTCATGGGTGCCAGGACGGCAGCTACTTCGGGGTCGAGGGTGAACGCCATTGGGGCTCCTTGGTCAGTTGCTTGGCCCGTAACCGTGCACCGGGCCGGTTGCTTTGGGCAGGGTGGTGCTCAGACGACGAGGCGGATATTGAACTGCGGGCTCCGGAGCGACTGCATGATCGCCGCGAACATCAATTCTCACCCAGGCTGGCGTTCGGGTAGACGAGCTCGAACGACGGGGTGTTGGCGTTCGCTACGTCGATGACGACCTTGCTCTCGAACGCGGCCGGCCCGATAAGCCCGACAAGCTCAAGCGATGCCGACCCTGGAGTGGCGTTCACCACGACGTCATGGTCGGCGACCGCCGCAGCGTCAGCCAGGTACATCATCGGGCTGGTGCGCCGCTGGCCCGACTTGGCACCGGTGGTGGTGAGCAACAGTAACGGTGCGTCCCCGAAGGAGGCAATGCGCCCATGGCTGGCCCGGAACTCGGCGATATTGTCCTCATTGAACTTCAGCCTCTGCTGGTTGTCCACAGGAACGTCCTTGTAACGGTTGCGGTCAGTGGTCGGGCACATAGCGGACGAAATCGTCCACTACGGCAAGCTACCGTAGATGGGTGCGTGAGCGCGACAAGAGTTGCCATCCTCGGCCGTGTGAGCAAGCCCGACGCAGCAACCGCAGACTGCCATGGCTCCGAGCACGACAGGCTGCGCCGTGACGCGGCGGCCAACCGCGACCGCTTACTGTCCGCGGCTGCGGCTGCGGTACGGCGGGAGGGCGCTGGAGTGCCGCTCGCCACCATCGCCGCCGACGCCGGGGTGGGCATCGGCACCCTCTACCGGCG